>CABUXM010000012.1 GCA_902495545.1 uncultured Collinsella sp.
ACCGAGGGCTTGGGCGACACGGGCTGCGCCACCTGGACGCACCCCCGCGGCGGCTACTTTGTAAGCTTCGATGGTCCCGAGGGCTCGGCCCAGAAGGTCGCCGCGCTTTGCGCCGACCTGGGTGTCAAGCTCACGCCGGCCGGTGCTACCTGGCCCTATGGCAAGGACCCGCGCGACACCAACATCCGCATCGCGCCGAGCTATCCCACGGTCGAGGACCTGGAGGCCGCGCTCGATGTTCTGGTGCTGGCCGTTAAGCTCGTCGCTGCCGGGCTTGCGCGTGCCGAGCGCGCCTAACGCGCGGCTTCCCGTACTATCTGCACTTTCGATACGTAAAGGAGCGTATACATGGATTTGGGTATTTCCACCAACCCCACGCCAGAGCTCTACACCATTAAGGTAACCGGCGAGATCGATATCTCTAACGCCGATAGCCTGCGCAATGCCATCGACCTGGCGCTCGAGCAGCCCACCGAGGCCGTTGAGCTCGATTTTGCCCAGGTGAGCTATATCGATTCGACGGGCATTGGCGTGCTCGTGGGCGCCGCGCACCACGCGGTCGACCACGGTAAGCGCTTTAGCTGCACCAATGTGCAGCCCCCGGTGATGCGCGTGGTTCAGCTGTTGGGTGTCGACCAGGAGATTTCGATCACCGCTGCATAATCTTTGCCCCCAAAAGGGCGTGCCGTTTGGCATATGTTTGTGATGCGCTCGGACGTTTTGGCGTCCGGGCGCTATACTTGACCGAATGAATAGACGAGTTCCGGCCGAATGGCGCGGTGCGGGCTCGACTCACATCGAGCCTTGGAGGTATGTGTGTTTGGTATTGGAGAGGGTGAGCTCGCGATCATCGTGGTCTTCGGCTTTTTGCTGTTTGGCCCGGATAAGCTCCCACAGATGGGCCGCACGATCGGCCGTGCCATCCGTCAGTTCCGCGAGACGCAGGAAAAGATGACGGCCGTTGTTCAGTCCGAGATTATCGATCCGGTGAGCGAGGCCGCGTCGGCCCCGGCCAAGCCCAAGAAGGCTGCTGCAACCGACGACGATTCCGATGCGGATGAGGATGCCGCCGAGACGGCAGCGCCCGCCAAGAAGGAGACCTTTGCCGAGCGTCGCGCCCGTCTTGCTGCCGAGAAGGCCGCAAGCGAGGGTGCTGCCGAGGGCGAGGGCGCTGCCGAAGAGGCTGAAGCCGAGGGTCCCGAGCCCGCCGCTGCCGAGTCCGAGACCGGAGCCGCTGTCGAGCCCGCTCCTGCCGCCGAGCCCGAGCCTGCTGCAGAGCCGGAGCCCGAGCCCGAGCCGGCAGAGCCCACGACGGCTGACCTCTACGCCCGTCGTCCCCGCAAGCGCAAGGCCGTCGTCGACCAGCTCGCTCGCGAGCTCGAGGCCGAGGACGACGCCGCTGCCGCCGATGCCCCGAAGGGAGGCGATGAGTAATGCCTATCGGACCTGCGCGCATGCCGCTCTTCGATCACCTGGGAGAGCTCCGTCGCCGCCTGACCATCGTGGTCGTGTCGGTGTTTGCCGCCGCCATCGTGCTGTATTTCGCCACGCCCGTGGTGCTCGACATATTGGAAGATCCCATCCGCTCCTTTGTGCCGGACGGTAAGTTCTACATCACCACCACGCTCGGCGGCTTTGGCCTGCGCTTCTCGCTGGCCATCAAGATGGCCGTGGTCATGTGCACGCCCATGATCATCTGGCAGATTCTGGCATTTTTCCTGCCGGCACTGCGTCCCAACGAGCGCAAATGGGTCGTGCCCACGGTGCTCGCCTCGACGGTGCTGTTCTTCCTGGGTGCCATCTTCTGCTACTTCATCATCATCCCTGCGGGCTTTGAGTGGCTTATCGGCGAGACCTCGGCCGTCGCCACGGCGCTGCCCGACCTGGAGAACTACGTCAACATGGAGCTGCTCTTTATGATCGGCTTTGGCGTGGCGTTTGAGCTGCCGCTCATCATCTTCTACCTGTCCGTCTTCCACATCGTGTCCTACGCGGCCTTCCGCAGTGCCTGGCGCTACGTGTACGTAGGCCTGCTCGTGGGTTCGGCTGTGATCACGCCCGACGGCTCGCCTGTCACCCTGGGCCTTATGTACGGCGCCCTGCTTTCGCTCTACGAGATTTCGCTCGCTATCGCGCGCGTGGTCATTACCGCGCGCGAGGGCAAGGAGGGCCTGTTCGTGAGCCGTCTGGACCTATTCTCGGACGACGAGGGCGACGAGGAGTAAATCGGTATGCACGAGGTTGGCATTGTCAACGGCATACTCGATACAGTGATTCGCGCGGCGCGTGGGGCGGGGGCCTCGCGCGCCGTTTTGGTAACGCTGCGTATCGGGGATATGACCGAGGTCGTGCGCGAGGCGCTTGACTTTGCGTGGGAGACGTTTCGCGACGAGGACCCGCTCACGCGCGGCTGCGAGCTTGCCGTGGAGGAAGTCCATCCACAAAGCGAGTGTCTGGACTGCGGCAAGGTCTTTGAGCACGATCGCTTTCACTGTCGCTGTCCCCAGTGTGGTGGTGCCAACGTGCGCCTACTGCACGGCCGCGAGCTCGATATCGCGAGTATCGAAATCGAAACCCCCGACGATTAGCCCGCTAGCCATCTAGTGATGGGGTATAAAGGGGCCAAAGTAAGGAGCGCTAAGTATGGCCGAGAAAACGATTGATATCGCGTCGCCGATTCTGTCGCGCAACGAGCGCCTGGCAGATCAGCTGCGTCAGCGATTTAATGAGACAAACACCTATGTGATCAATGTGCTGTCGAGTCCAGGTTCGGGCAAGACCACCACGATCCTGGGCACCAACGAGCGCCTGCGCGACAAGGCTGGCCTGCGCAGTGCCGTCATTGAGGGCGATATCGCCTCGGATGTCGACGCCATCACCATGAAGGAAGCCGGCATGCCCGCCATCCAGATCAACACGGGCGGCCTGTGCCACCTCGAGGGCAACATGATCATGGAGGCTGTCGATGCGTTCGACCAGGCCGTCGGTCTGGAGAACATCGACGTCATCTTTATCGAAAATGTGGGCAACCTGGTCTGCCCGGTCGATTTTGACCTGGGCGAGAACCTGTCCATCATGATTCTCTCGGTGCCTGAGGGCGACGACAAGCCCATCAAGTACCCGGGCATCTTCCAACATGCCGGCGCGCAGCTGCTCAACAAGGTCGACGTGGCCCCGGCTTTCGATTTTGACATGGATAGGTATACTAAGACACTCGATGACCTCAATCCGCAGGCGCCGCGGTTTGCCGTGAGCGCGCGCAAGGGCGAGGGCATGGATGCCTGGTGCGATTGGCTCATCGGGCAGATCGAGCAAGCAAGGGCGTAAATCGGCCGCCACACGGGCGGGCGTAGCCGCAGAGACACGAGATAGGAGCCTCTTTTGAAGCTCATCATCGCCGAGAAAAACGACGCCGCGCGGCAGATCGCCGAGCGTCTGTCCACGGGCAAACCCAAAAAGGACAAGGTGTACAACACCGCCATCTACCGTTTTGAGTGGAAGGGCGAGGAGTGCGTGACGATCGGTCTTGCCGGTCACATCCTTGCGCCCGATTTTTGCGACAGCGTGCTGTTCGATAAAAAGCTGGGCTGGTATTCGGTTACTGAGGACGGCGAGATGCTGCCGTCCGACATGCCCGATGGCCTGGCGCGCCCGCCCTATGACACCAAGCGCAAGCCGTTTCTTGCCGACGGTATCTCCATCAAGGGCTGGAAGCTTGAGAGTCTGCCCTACCTCACCTGGGCACCCGTCATTAAGCTGCCGGCCGAGAAGGAGCTCATCCGCTCGCTCAAGAACCTCGCCAAAAAGTCCGACAGCGTCATCATCGCTACGGACTTCGATCGCGAGGGCGAGCTGATCGGTTCGGACGCCCTCAACAAGGTGCGCGAGGTTGCGCCCGACTTGCCGGTCGCCCGCGCCCAGTATTCTTCGTTTACCAAGGCCGAGATCACGCAGGCCTTCGATAATCTCGTCTCGCTCGACCAGAACCTGGCCGATGCCGGCGAGAGCCGTCAGCACATCGACCTCATTTGGGGTGCGGTGCTCACGCGCTACCTGACGCTCGCCAAGTTTGGCGGCTTTGGCAACGTGCGTTCCGCCGGCCGCGTGCAGACGCCGACGCTTGCCCTGGTGGTCGAGCGCGAGCGCGAGCGCATGGCGTTTGTGCCCGAGGACTATTGGCAGATCCGCGGCATGGGCGCCGCACAGGGTGCTGCCGAGGATGACCGCTTTAAGATCGCGCACAAGACGGCGCGCTTTACCGACAAGGATGCTGCTGAGACGGCGTACGGCCATGTTGACGGCGTCGCGACGGCAACCGTCGCCGCGGTGACCAAGCGCTCCCGCAAGCAGCAGCCGCCCACGCCGTTTGCGACTACCTCGCTGCAGGCCGCCGCCGCTGCCGAGGGCATCTCGCCTGCGCGTACCATGCGCATCGCCGAGTCTCTCTACATGGCGGGCCTCATCAGCTACCCGCGTGTCGATAATACCGTGTACCCCGCGACGCTCGATCTGGGCGCCGTGGTGCGCGACCTGGCAAAGATCAACCCGGCGCTGGCGCCCGTGTGCAAAAAGGTACTCGCTGGTCCCATGAAGCCCACGCGCGGTAAAGTCGAGACCACCGACCACCCGCCTATCTACCCCACGGGCGAGGGCGATCCGTCCACGCTCGACGGCGGCCAGCGCAAGCTCTATGACCTGATCGCCCGTCGCTTCCTGGCGACGCTTATGGGTCCCGCGACCATCGAGAACACCAAGCTCGAGCTCGACGTGAACGGTGAGCCGTTCGTGGCTTCGGGCGATGTGCTCGTGACTCCGGGCTTCCGCGAGGCGTATCCGTATGGACTTAAGCGCGATGAGCAGATGCCGCCGCTGGAGCAGGGCGATACGGTCGACGTGTTCGACATTAAGCTCGAGGCCAAGCAGACCGAGCCGCCCGCGCGCTACAGCCAGGGCAAGCTCGTGCAGGAGATGGAAAAGCGCGGCCTGGGTACCAAGTCCACGCGTGCGAGTATCATCGAGCGCCTGTATGCCGTGCGCTATCTCAAAAATGATCCCGTTGAGCCGAGCCAGCTGGGCATCGCCATCATCGACGCGCTGACGCAATTTGCCCCGCGCATCACGAGCCCCGATATGACCAGCGAGCTCGACGGCGACATGACCCGCGTCGAGCGCGGCGAGGATACCGAAGAGCATGTCGTGACGCACTCGCGCGCGCTGCTGGCTGGCGTGCTCGACGAGCTGCTCAAGCATACGCAGGAGCTGGGCGACGCCATCAGCGACGCCGTCACGGCCGATGCGCGCGTGGGTGCCTGCCCCAAGTGCGGCAAGGATCTGGTTATGAAGACGAGCGCCAAGACCCGCGGTAGCTTTATCGGCTGCATGGGCTGGCCCGACTGCGACGTGACCTATCCGGTGCCGAGCGGCGTCAAGGTAAGCCCGCTCGAGGGCGAGGCGGCCGTGTGCCCCGAGTGCGGCGCGCCGCGCATTAAATGCCAGCCGTTCCGTCAGAAGGCCTTCGAGATTTGCGTGAACCCCACGTGCCCCACCAACTACGAGCCTGACCTTAAGGTGGGCGAGTGCAAGGTGTGTGCCGAGGCCGGACGCCATGGCGACCTGATCGCGCACAAGAGCGAAAAGAGCGGCAAGCGCTTTATCCGCTGCACCAACTACGATGACTGCGGCGTGAGCTATCCGCTGCCGGCGCGTGGCAAGCTCGAGGCGACGGGCGAGACCTGTCCCGAGTGCGGCGCCCCCATCGTGGTGGTCAACACGGCGCGCGGCCCGTGGCGCATCTGCGTGAACATGGACTGCCCGACCAAGGAGAAGAAGCCCGCCCGCGGCCGCAAGACCACGACCAAGGCGAGCACGGCAAAGAAGACGACGGCGGCCAAGAAGACTTCGACCGCCAAGAAGTCGACCGCCAAGAAGACTGCCGCGAAAAAGACGACCACCAAGAAGGCGGCCGCCGACAAGTAGCGGCGCAGTCGGAACATTGACTAAAACAAAAACGAGCGAGGACCTCAAAATCCTCGCTCGTTTTTTTATCCGGCAGTTAGGGACGTTTCTTTTCTGCCGGCAGTTTAGGAACGTCCCTAACTGCCGGCTCGGGAACGACAAAGCGCTAGTTCACTTCGACGGGTTTGGCGCCGGGATAGCGCTCCTCAAAGTCTAGGCGGTACTTATTGTCATTGGTGCCCGCTACGTTGTCGCGCGACAGCGGCGCCACGATCTCATTCTTGTGGTCCGCAGGCTTGGCGTATTTCAGGCTGATCTCCCAGGCATCACAGATTGCGTCAATGCGGTGATCCAGGTCGTCGTACAGGGCAACGATGTCTTTCCAGGAGCTGTAGTTCTTGGAGCTCGTCGGGACGTCTAGGTCCTCGACGATGTCGTAATACTGCTCGATGGTGTCCTCCGTGCGCTCGGCGACGTCGGCGAGATTTTGACGGGTGGTTCGATCCTCTTCCAGATAGCTGCCGTTGAAGTTCTGTGCGCAGCCACGGACGTAGTTGTCGAGGTCTTCGAGCAAGTCGTAGTATTCGCTCAGTCGGCGGTAGAGGTTCTGCTCGGAGAGCGTTGCTTCGCCGCCATCCTCGTCGTCATCGTCATCATCGTCGTACAGGCTGTTGGGATCGCCGAGAGGCTTTAGGTCATCGTCGTCGACGTCATGGTGCAGCTTAGCTACCTCGGCAGTCGTCTGCGTGGCGGCGTTGTCGAAAGGCTTGATCACAAAGAAAACGACCAGGGCGATGATGATCGCCACCAGCACAACGATAACGGCGATAAGCGGCCCGGTGCCGCTTTTTTTGGGAGCGGGGGTCTGTGGCGAAGCGGGCGCGTATGCGGGAGCCGGCTGCTGTTGGGGCGAGCCGCTCGCGACGGGTATGCGCTGCGTGGTCTCGACGGCCGCGGGGCCTGCGGCGAGGTCGGGGCGATAGGCGAGGGGGTCGTCCGCCTTGGCTTGCGGCGTATCGAGGGAACCGGTCTGCTCAAAAGCGGGCTGGCTATCGCTCGCGGTTGTTTGCTCAACGGGTGCACCGCACGAGGTGCAGAACTTGGCATCATCTGCAAGAAGTTTGCCGCACGAGGCGCAATACCGAGACATTGCCACTCCTTTCGCCACATTTCAATGCAATACGACGATTATACCCAGCACCCCAAATTCCCCTTCATAAGTTGCGGTGAAATAGGGACTGTTCGGCGGTCTTAGAGCTTCAATCAGTCCCTATTTCACCGCAACTTTGGAAAGGCACCTTTAGCCATTGGGGACGCGCCGAGCACTGGGGTATCATGGCTTGGTTGATATATCTGCATTTACGCGCCTTGTAGGAAGGGGCTGCGCCCATGGCTTTTGAGCCCGCTCAACATAGCTTTATCACGCTCGAGGGCGTCGATGGCGCCGGCAAGTCCACGCAGGCGCGCCTGCTTGCCCGCGCTCTTGAACTCGCTGGCTACCAGGTTGTGAGCCTGCGCGAGCCGGGCGGTACCGCCATCAGCGAAAAGATCCGTGCTCTGCTGCTCGACCCCGCCAATACGGCGATGGGCGACACCTGCGAGCTGCTGCTCTACGAGGCTGCGCGTGCCCAGCTGGTGCACGAGGTCATCGCCCCCGCGCTCGCAGCCGGCAAGGTGGTCCTGTGCGATCGCTTCTACGATTCCACGACCTGCTACCAGGCGTTTGCCGACGGCCTCGATCGCCAGATGGTGCGCGATGCCAACAACCTGGCCGTCGCGGGAACGCACCCGGCGCTCACGCTCGTCTATCACATCACGCCCGAGCAGGCGGCGCTGCGCATGGCCGCCCGTGGTGCGGCAGACCGCATGGAGGCCAAGGGTATGGCCTTCCAAGAGCGTGTTTACCAGGGATTTTGCGCCATTGCCGCTGAGGAACCAAACCGCGTAAAGCTCATCGACGCGACCGCGTCCATCGAGGACGTCTTCGCGCAGACGGTTGAGCAGGTTTGCGCCTACGGCCTCCACATTTCCCAGGATGCCGTCGCTGCCGCGCTAGCCCAGGAGGCCGAGTAATATGGCCCCCGCTCAGGCAAGCCTGCTGGCCAAGCTCGACACCCAACAGCGCGTGCGCGACTTTTTGACCAACGCCATCGCAAGCGGCCGCGCATCGCACGCCTACCTGTTCTTGGGCGCGCTCGGCGCGGGCAAGCTCGACGCCGCGTGGGCGCTCGCCCAAGCCTTCCTGTGCGAGCAGGACGGCTGCGGCTCATGCGATGGCTGCGTGCGCGTCGCCCGCCATACGCACCCCGATGTGCACTATTACACGCCCGAGAGCGCCACGGGCTACCTCATCGCCCAGACCCGCGAGCTGCTCGACGACGTGCCGCTGGCGCCCATCCGTGCCAAGGCCAAGGTCTACATCATCGACCGTGCCGAGCAGCTGCGCGCTAACACTGCCAACGCACTGCTCAAGACACTCGAGGAGCCGCCCGAGGGCGTTATGTTCATCTTGCTGGGCACCTCGGCAGACGTGATGCTGCCTACCATCGTGAGCCGCTGCCAGTGCGTGCCGTTTCGGCTGGTGTCGCCCGCCGTTGCCGCGCAGGCCGTGAGCCGCGCGACGGGTCAGGATCTCGCGCGTTGTCGCATGGCGGTCGCCGTGGCGGGGAGTCCCACGCGCGGCATCGAGTTCCTTAAGAGTGCCGAACGCCAGGACGCCCGCCGTCAGATGGTCCGTGCCATCGACTCACTCATTGCCGCCGACGAGGCCGACGTGCTCAGTCGCGCCAAGTCGCTCATCGTTGCCGTTAAGGCTCCGCTCGCCGAGGTCAAATCCACGCAGGAAAAGGTGCTCGAGCAAAATGCCGATTACCTGTCGCGTGGAGCATTGAAGCAGCTTGAGGACCGCAACAAGCGCGAACTCAACGCGCGCGAGCGTTCGGGTATCATGGAAGCGCTGGCGAGCGCACGGACGCTCATGCGCGACGTGCTGCTGACGCTTCAGGACGAGGCAGCCGACGTAGTGAACGAAGACGTGCGCGATACGATCGGGCGGCTTGCCGCGACGACGAATGTTGCGGGTGCCACGCGGGCACTCGAGGCAGTCGCGACCGCCGAGCGCAACATCGCCAGAAACGTTACTCCCCAGCTGGCCATCGAGGTCATGCTGTTCGATATCAGGAAGGCACTGAAATGCCGTTAGTCGTACCCGTTAAGTTTACCTACGCCTCGCGCGACCTGTGGTTCGATCCGCAGGATCTGGATATCCTCGAGGCCGATTATGCCATTTGCTCCACCGAGCGCGGAACCGAGATCGGCCTGGTCACGGCCGATCCCTTCGAGGTGCCGCAAGACGAGATCGGTCAGCCGCTCAAGCCCGTGCTGCGCGTGGCGAGCGATATCGACCTGCAGCTTGCCGACGACCTGGCCATCCAGGGCGACGAGGCCATGGTCGACTTCCGCCGCCTGGTCAAGGAGCTCGACCTCGAGATGAAGCCGGTCGGCGTCGAGTACCTGTTTGGCGGCGAGAAGGCCGTGTTCTACTTTGCGGCCGAGGAGCGCGTCGATTTTCGTCAGCTCGTCAAGGACCTGTCCTCGACGCTGCACATTCGCGTCGACATGCGCCAGATCGGCGTGCGCGACGAGACCCGCCTGGTGGGCGGCTATGCCCAGTGCGGCCAGGAGCTCTGTTGCACGCGCTTTGGCGGACAGTTTGAGCCCGTCTCGATTCGCATGGCAAAAGAGCAGGACCTGCCGCTCAACTCGTCCAAGATTAGCGGCGTTTGCGGCCGCCTGATGTGCTGCCTGCGTTATGAGTTCGAGGCGTACAAGGACTTTAAGAGCCGTGCGCCCAAAAAGAAGACGCTCATCGATACGCCGCTCGGCAAGGCGCGTATTCAGGAATATGACACGCCGCGTGAGCAGCTGGTGCTGCGCCTGGAGAACGGCAAAGTCTTTAAGGTCAACCTGGCCGATATGACGTGCTCGGAGGGCTGCAAAAAGAAGGCTGCCGAGCAGGGCTGCAACTGCCGCCCCGACTGCGTGACGCGCGACGTGCTCGAGCGCATCGAGTCGCCCGAGATGCGCCTGGCGCTCATGGAGCTCGATCGCGAGAACGGCGTCGACGTGGGCGATGGCCTGTCGAGTGCCGACCGTCTGGCCGGCACGTCGATGCCCAAGCGCCGTCGTCGCGATGCCGATTCCGATACCCGCGCTGCTCAGAGCCAGGGAGAGGGTCGTGGCCGCGGAAAGGGCCGCGGCAAGGCCGAGGCGCCCGAGGCCGAGGGGGCGGCCGATGGCCGTCGCCGCCGCAAGCGCGCGGCGTCCGTCGACAATGGCGAGACCGCGGGCAAGAACGCTTCCCGCGAGCGCGAGGCTCAGCAGCCCCAGCAACAAAACCGCGGCGGTGGCATGAATCCCACGCGCCGTCGTCGCCGTCACCTGTCGAGCGAGGAGCGCGAGGACGTCTTCCGCGCCGCAGCCGCTCGCGAGGCCGGTGCCGCTCCCAAGGGCGCCTCGGCCTCCGATGCGCCTGCCGACAAGGCTGGCAAGCCGCGTGGCGAGGAGGAGCGCGCGTCACGTCCGCGCCGTCGCCATTCCTCGGGCACGCAGCAGAAGCCCTCGGTTCCTTCCGTGGCCGATCAGGTTTCGGATGGCGAAGTCAAGGTCACGCGCCGTCGTCCCGGAGATGGCGGGGGAGCGGCTGCCAAGGCTTCGCGT
This sequence comes from uncultured Collinsella sp., assembly GCA_902495545.1. Lineage (GTDB taxonomy): Bacteria > Actinomycetota > Coriobacteriia > Coriobacteriales > Coriobacteriaceae > Collinsella. Next base: position 10,675 of record CABUXM010000012.1, read on the forward strand.
GGCGCCGCTCGCGACGAGCGCGAGCCGCGCGAGGATCGCGGTGGCGAGGGCTCGGCCGACCAGGGTCAAAAGCGCCGTCGCCGTCGCCGTTCCCGCAAGCCGCGCCAGGATGGTGGCGAGGGCTCGACCCCGTCTTCGTCCACACCACAACCGCCCGCCGGCGAATAACGCCCGCGAGCGGATTTAGCCCGCCTTGCCCCGAGCACATCGGGGTATCATAGCGCCGAATCAACAACCCTCCCTGCGACCGAACGTAGGGAGGGTTGTGTCTTGAAGAGCCATCTGAACATATTGAGCTGTCTGCAGGGTGCCGGTGCCCTACCGTTTGCGGACGAATTACTACCGTTTGCCGAGCGGGTGGCACGCGAGGCGCTCGAGACATTGTCGCCAACACGATGCGCCGGCTGCGAGCGCGCCGGTGCGCTTATTTGCCAAGACTGCCTGGCCGCGCTCACGCTCATCGACCCACGTCATAGCTGTACCCGATGCGGCGCCCCGTTTGGGGATTTGCTGTGCACTGAGTGTTCGGTCGAGGGCACGTCCTCGGCAATGGCGGAGGCGCTCGACCGCTGCCTGGCGTGCGCCGTCTATGCGCATCCGCTGCCGCGCATCATTAAAGCGTACAAGGATGCGGGCGAGCGACGTCTGGCTCCGTATCTGGCGGAGCTGCTCTACGACACTGCCCTGCATGCCCAGGTCGTAGCGCCCGAACGCTTAGGAGGTGTGCTGTCCGGTGCGGATGCGGTGGTGTTTGTGCCTGCGACGGCGGCAGCGTTTCGGCGGCGTGGTTTTGATCATATGGAGGCTATCGCGCGCCCATTTTGCGAGCTGTCGGGTGTTCCCCTGCTCGATGCTCTCGTCAAGTACGGGCATGGCGACCAGCGCGAACTCGGTCGTGAGGAGCGCCGCGAGCGTGCCCAAGGCATGTACGAGACGGTTGAGGACGTGCACGGCCGCCGCTTGCTGCTTATCGATGACGTTATCACCACGGGCGCGACGATGGCAGCGGCTTCGGCGGAACTCAAGCGCGCCGGCGCCGCAGCAGTCGATGGCCTCGCTATCGCACGCGTTTGGTAGGGGTGGTTTTGTGGCAGTGAAGATTGAGCGGCGCAACGAGCCGACAGACGAACAGCTAGCGGCTTCCGTAATCCTAACAGGCGCCTCGGCGCTACGCATGATGCGCGCCGAGCGCCGGCAGATGGGTTACATAAGCTGGAAAGACCTCGATCCCGATGAAGAGCGCCGTGTGCTGCGCACGTCGTCGCCCTCGATCGAGGACATCTATCTTCCCGACTTGGTGCGGATTGGGGCCGCAAGCGGCGAGGTGCAAGAAGATCTTTGCTTGCTGGTGGGATCTGCGGCGCAGCGCCGCCGCATGCCTGGCGTGGGCTGGTCCGTATGCTCCGGGTTGCCTGCCGGCTCGATTCTAGAGGTGGAACCGGGGGTGTACAGTCTATCTCCCGAGGCCCTTTGTGTTGCCGTTGCGCGCGAGGTCGGCTGCATCCAGGCATTTGCCCTGGCTCAGGAGCTGTGCTCTAAGATTTCGCTGAGTGACCGCGGGAAGTATCTGCCTCCCTACACCTCGCCTGTTACGAATAAACTTGCAAAGGACAAGGACCAGCCAGCAGATGTGGGCTACTTTGAAGTCGAGCCGGTGCTGACGCCCAATCGTCTGGCAGATTACCTCGCGGTATGCAAGGGGAACGCAGCCAAGCAGCTGCAGCGTCTGTGTCCCTATCTTTCGGAAAACCTGCGCTCACCCATGGAGTGCATCATGCTCGCCCTGTTTTCGCTTCCGTTTTCCTATGGCGGGTTTGCCTGCGGACCTTTTAAGACCGACTATAAGATTGAGTTCGATGACCGTGCGCAGGCAATCTCGGGGATGCCGCATGCAGTTTGCGATGCGTATCAGGAAGCAGCCTGGTTTGACCTGGAATACAACGGTGAGCTGGGCCATTCCTCTCGGAGGGGACGTATCCATGATGAAAAGCGCAACACGGGCTTGATTACTATGGGAATCGAGGTCGCGACGGTCAACAACGAAATGCTCTGTGACATGGAAGCGATGGAAGCACTCGCATGGCGCATGCACCAGCGTATGCGAAAGCGGTACCGGAATCGTGTCGATGCCCGCAGGAAGAAGCAAGAGGCGTTGCTTAACACGCTGCGGGCGTGTTTTGGGCTTAAGCCGGTCTAATTCGCGTCGAAAATAGAGGGTTAATCATATGCCCTGGCCATAATATGGCAAATATGAGTACTGTCACTAAATCAGTAACAGCAAAATCAAGGAATTTAGGACTCGGAGGCGGCGTAAAGTAAGAAGATAATAAACAAATGTAGAATAACTAAGCATCAGGTTGGCGACACTGAGCGCAAAATCTGTCCGAGAGGCCAAAATTGCCTGTTACTAAATTGGTGGCAGTACTCATATTTGCCATATTTTGGCCGGGGCACCCTAAGAAGGACGCCCCGGAGCTCCCCGTAGGGGAGCTCCGGGCTTCATAGGGGCACGAATAGCCCACTCCGACCTGCAAAATCTGTGCGCACGATGCGAATGACGCCCTTAACCTTAAACTTTAGCTTGAACTTAGCTATAATGCGCTTCGTTCCTACCAGGCTGTGGTTGCGGACGGACGAAATGCCCGTTCTAGTCCAAGACAGACGCGGTCAAAGGGATCCACGTAAGCGACCGCGTGCGCGCGGCGCGATCATGGCGCGTCCTAGATGTAAGCCGCACCGTCCGTTCTACTTTCTTTGGGGCAATACCGCCTCGCGGGCGAGCGGGTCAGTCGTGAAGGTGGCTGCGGCCTCCCGAGCAAACACCCCGGTGCGCAAGTGTGGGGTCAAATACCAGGTCAGCTGGTGGGAACAACCCGATATTCCGCGCAACGCACGGATCGTATACGACACAGAAGGCAGGGTAGTGGACATGGTGAGGGGCAGCTTGATGCACGCGGCTCGGTTAGGTGCTGGGACCGCAGCGGTCATCGCCGTTTTGGGCCTGAGCGGATGCGCGTTCAACCCGCTGTCTACGTTCACGACTCCCACGATCGACCAGATCGAGTACGAGACCGTCACGCCGGCGGTGTCGGACGATGCCCTGGTCACTCCCGGAACCCTGACGGTCGCCCTCGATACTTCCGATGCGCCGCAGGCAATGCAGGACGCCGACGGCGAGCTCACGGGGTATGCGGTTGACGCCGCCCGCGCCCTCGCAAGCCGCATGGGCCTTAAGGTCGCCTTTGTCGATGCGTCCTCGGTAGGTTCCGCGCTCGGCGACAAAAAGGCCGATATCTTTATCGGCGAGATCAACTCCACGGACGGGGACGTTAGCTCGCTCGGCACCTGCCTGTACGATGCCACTTCCGTGTTCGGTAAAACTAGCGATGGTGGGTCGCTAAGCGTTTCCACCGATACCCTTAACACGTCCACCCTGGGCGTTCAGACGTCCTCGGCCTCACAGGAGGCGCTTGCTAAGCAGAGCATCACCGCCAACCAAAAGACCTACTCCAACATCAACGAGTGCTTTGAGGCGCTCGAGTCCGGCGAGGTCGACTATGTGATCTGCGACTCCACGGCCGGCGGCTACCTTGCACGCTTGATGAGCGAGGTCTCCTATGTCGGTGCGCTCGAGGCGCCCTCGACGCTTGGTGTTGTGGGCCTCTCGTCCAATGACGAACTGTGCCGTGCCGTGAGCGATGCCCTCGACGGCATTACGGCCGACGGCACGCTCGAGGCGGTCCACTCTGTCTGGTATGGCAGGATGCCCTACGACCTCACCACTAAGACGGTTTCGGGCGCTAACGTGCAGCCGGGCGACTCTGAGTCCGGTGAGACCACGTCCTCCGGCAGCGAGTCCTCCGATTCCAACAATGAGACCGCATCCTCCGAGGACAAATCGTCCAGCCAGGAAGGTGCCATCACCGACGACGACATTAACAAACTCAATAGCTAGTTATTGCTAGGGGTGGTGTCTCCTATACGTTGGAAAGGGCACCTCTTCACGGTTTCAACACGCACTGCCGGGCTTCCCCAATAGGGGAGCCCGGCTTTTTCATCCCTATAAAACCAGCAGGTCAAAGCTAATTTTTGGGACCAAATACAATTCTGTCGGCTCCCTCCTATAGCGCACTTTGCCACAGAAAAGTGCGAGACTTCGGTATGCGGTATCAAGCAATCGTTATTCGGGTCTTTAGGAATCCGCGTGATTAAATGCACGGCAATGGGTACATAGCCAGTACAGTAAGTCCCCGAGGCAGATTGGAGCCACGTATGGATATCAAGGTTTCTGGACGCAAGACGACGGTAACCGATGCTCTGCGTGCGCATGTGGATGAGAAGATCGGCGAGGCGCTCAAGGTTTTCGATATCGAGCCCATGACGGTCGACGTTGTACTTCGCTATGAGAAGAACCCCTCGAACCCCAACCCGGCAATCGTCGAGGTCACGGTTCGTGCCCGCGGTTCGGTGATTCGCGTTGCCGAGCACGGTGCAGATATGTACGCCGCCATCGACCTCTCCGCCGATAAGGTCACCCGCCAGCTGCGCAAGTTCAAGACCAAGGTCGTGGACAACCGCCAGGGCGGTGCCAGCGCCGCGGATGTCGCGCCGGTCGAGCGCGTCGAGGATCTGGCCGACCTGCTGCTGCCCGAGGAGGAGGACGACCTGCTCGTCCGCGAGAAGGTCATCGACGTCACCCCGATGACTGAGGAGCAGGCGCTGGTGCAGACCGATCTGCTCGGCCACGACTTCTACGTGTTCGAGAACGCGACGACCGGCCTTATCAATGTGGTGTATCACCGTAAGAATGGTGGATATGGCATCATCAAGCCCCGCATCGAAACACTTGACGAGTAAAATACGTTAACTTGCATGAGTTAACGGCTGGCGGCCATCCCATGCGGATGGCCGCCTTTTTTACGTAAGGAGTCGCTTTGATGGACAAGGCTGCATCTACCGGCCATTCTGACCGCTGCCGCATCGTCGTCGATACCTGCTGCGACTTTAGCCCCGAGGTCGCCGCGAACCTCGATGTCGATATCTTGGGCTTCCCCTTCATTATCGATGGCGAGGAGCGCACGGACGATATCTGGTCGAGCATGAGCCCTAAGGAGTTCTACGACCGCATGCGCGCCGGCGCTCGCGTGTCTACCTCCGCCGTGTCGCTCGGTCGCTATATCGAGTTCTTTACCGAGTGTGCCAAAGAAGGCACGCCCACGGTCTACCTGTGCTTTACCTCGGCGCTGTCGTCGAGCTACAACTCCGCGTGCCAGGCGGCGGACGCCGTGCGCGCCGAGTATCCCGACTTTGAACTGTACGTGGTCGACAACGCTCTGCCCTGCGCGACCGGCGCGCTCCTGGCGCTCGAGGCCGTGCGCCAGCGTTCGGCGGGACTGACCGCCAAGCAGCTGGTCGATTGGGCAAACGAGGCAAAGACCTACGTCCACGGTTACTTTACGCTCGAGAGCTTCGACGCACTGGCTGCCGGCGGCCGCATTCCGCCCGCGGCGGCGCAGCTCACGGCAAAGCTCGATGTCAAGCCCGAGCTCTCCTACGACCTTGCCGGCTCGCTGTCGCTGATCGGCGTCAACCGCGGCCGCAAGAAGGCGCTCAAGTCCATCCTCAAGTCGTTCCGCGAGAACTACGTGCCCGACCGCACCATGCCCATCGCCATCATGACGGCCGATGCCGAAAAGGACGGCGACTGGCTCGAGGCCGCCATCCGCAAGGAGGAGGGCTGCGCCGACGTCACGATCATTCGCAGCTCCGTGGGTCCCACCATTGGCTCGCACGTGGGCCCCGGCATGGTGGCCTGCGCGTTTTGGGGCAAGAACCGCGCCGACAAGGCGTCGCTTTCCGACCGCATCGCCCGCCGCGTGCGCGGCCAGTAGGCAAGCGCTGCGTCCGTAATCGCCCTCGACTCACAGCCCAAACGCTGGCACCGAGTATTCAACCTGGTAATAACACCCAACCTAAAAGGAAAGGTTTCATGGCAAACAAGCTCTCTGTCGCATTTATCGGCACCGGAATTATGGGTGCCCCCATCGCCGGCCACATTCTGGACGCTGGCTATCCCGTCACGGTCAACAACCGCACCAAGTCCAAGGCTGCAACGCTCGTTGAGCGCGGTGCCGTCTGGGCCGATACGCCGGCAGATGCCGCGGCGAACGCCGACGTCATCTTTACCATGGTGGGCTATCCCTCCGAGGTCGAGGAGCTCTACCTGGCGGGCGACGGCCTGCTCGCGTGCACTAAGCCCGGCGCGATCCTGATCGACCTCACCACGAGCTCGCCCGAGCTTGCCCGTGACATTGCCGAGGCCGCCCAGGTTTCCGGTCGCATGGCGTTTGACTGCCCCGTCACCGGCGGCGAGTCGGGCGCTATCGCCGGCACGCTCACGGCTATCGTGGGCGCCACCGAGAACGACATTGCCCCGGTTCGCGATATCCTTTCCACCTTTGCGGCCAACATTTGCTGCTTCGATGGCGCCGGCAAGGGCCAGGCTGCCAAGCTCGCCAACCAGGTGTCGCTGGGCGCCTGCATGGTCGGCATGGCAGACGCCATGGCATTTGCCGAGCTGAGCGGCCTTGATCTGGAGAAGACCCGCGAGATGATCCTGGGCGGTACCGGCAAGTCCGGCGCTATGGAGAGCCTGGCCCCCAAGGCGCTCGACGGCGACTACAAGCCCGGCTTTATGGTCGAGCACTTCATTAAGGACCTGCGCCTGGCACTCGCTTATGCCGACGACCGCGAGCTCGCGCTGCCCGGCGCCGACGTGGCCTTTACGCTCTATGACATGCTCGACGCCATCGGTGGTGCCAAGCTGGGCACCCAGGCCATCACGGTCCTCTATAAGGAGGAGGCCGACGCCATCGCCGCCGGTCTGGACTGGTCGCAGTATCGTCCCGAGGAGCATGGCGCTCACGAGGACGGCTGCGGTTGCGGCGAGTACGGCGACGACCATGAGTGCGGTTGCGGTCACCATCACGGCGAGGACCACGAGTGCTGCGGCGGGCACGGCCATGACGACGGCCATGAGTGCTGCTGCGGCCACCATCACGGGGAGTAGCGCCCATGAGCTGGACGCTCGTGGTACTAGCGCTGGTGCTCTTTCTCTTTGCGATCTACATTGGCTTTTTGTGCGGCCAGTGGGCGTGCGAAAAGCGCGTCATTACCAAGCGCGACTACTGGATCGCCAATTTTGCAGGAGCGGCGGCAGTCGTCCTACTGACCTGGGTGTTCTCGCTGTTCCCGCTGGTGCAGTTTGCGCCGATCGGCTGGCTCGGCGGCTTTATCGCCGGTCTTAAGATGAGCTTTGGCGAGTCCGTCGGTCCGTGGCGCAAGCACGACGAGGTCTTTAACGTCAACAAGGCTCATCGCGCCGCCGCCGACGCGGGCGACGCTGAGGAACGCCGCCGTGCGCGTCACAATGGCGCGGCCGACCGACAGCTCATCTCGGTCACCGATGACAGCAAGGGTGCTGGCAAGCACGCTAAGAAATAGTAAGAAGAGGTAACTATGGCAGAAAACAAAGACGAACAGCTCACCGACGAGGAGCTGGCACAGCTTCAGCTGGCAGAGGAGAACGAGAACGCCGTCGACCGCCTGGTCAAGGAGCTCGGCTGCCCCACGCGACGCATCCGCCAGTTTGCCGCCCGCGTGCTGCACCTGCTTGCCGAGCGCGATCCGCAGCGCGTCGTGCCCTGCGTGCCCGCGCTGATCGAGGCGCTCGACCGCCCCGAGGCGCAGACCCGCTGGGAGGCCCTCGACGCCCTGGCGGCGCTCGCCACCACCTGCCCCGAGCAGCTGGGCGATGCCTTTGAGGGCGCCGAGACTGCACTGTTCGACGAGATCTCCTCCACGCTGCGCTATGCCGCCTTCCGCCTGCTGTGCGTGTGGGGTGCCACGAGTGTCGAGCGTTCGCGCGAGGCTTGGCCCATCCTGGACGAGGCCATCCAGTGCTACCACGGCGACCTTGAGTATCGCGACATGCTCGGTTGCCTGTACGAGTTTTGCCAGGGCGAGATCGACGCCGAGGTTGCCGAGAAGCTCGCGCTGCGCCTTAAGTTCGACGCCGAGAACGGCAAGGGCAGCTATCTCAAGGCCCGTTCGAGCGAGATTTGCGAAATGCTTGTTAAACGTTTTGGCCTGGATCTCTCCAAAAAGAAGAAGCGTGCTAGCGTTAAAAAATCTGACGACGCCGAAGACGAGGAGTAACAGATTATGGCGCACGATGTAGTCCTGATTCCCGGTGACGGTATCGGTCCCGAGATTACGCAGGCTATGCGCCGCGTGGTCGAGGCCACCGGTGTCCAGATTAACTGGAATGTCCAGGAGGCCGGCGCCGGCGTCATGGACGAGTTTGGCACGCCGCTGCCCCAGCACGTGCTCGATGCGATCGCCGAGACCAAGGTTGCCATCAAGGGCCCCATCACCACGCCGGTCGGCACGGGTTTCCGCAGCGTCAACGTGGCTCTGCGCAAGCATTTTGACCTGTACGCCTGCGTGCGCCCTTGCCTGTCGCAGCCGGGCGACGGCTCTCGTTTCCGCGGTGTCGACCTGGTTATCGTGCGCGAGAACACCGAGGACCTCTACGCCGGCATCGAGTTCGATGAGGGCGCTGCCGAGGTCGAGGAGCTCTCGCAGCTCGTCGAGCGCTCGGGCCAGAAGACCTTCGCCGCTGATTCCGCCATTTCAATTAAGCCGATTTCCATCGCCAAGAGCCGCCGCATTGTGGAGTATGCCTTTGAGTATGCCCGACGCTGCGGCCGCAAAAAGGTGACGGCCGTGCACAAGGCCAACATCATGAAGGCGACCGACGGCCTGTTCCTGCGCGTAGCGCGCGAGGTGGCCGCCAACTATCCCGATATCGAGTTCAACGACAAGATCGTCGACGCCACCTGCATGGGCCTGGTCCAGAACCCCAACGACTTCGATGTCCTGGTGCTGCCCAACCTGTATGGCGACATCGTGAGCGACCTGTGCGCCGGCCTGGTGGGCGGTCTGGGCATGGCCCCCGGCTCCAACATCGGTGCCGACTGCGCAATCTTTGAGGCTACGCATGGCTCCGCGCCCGATATCGCCGGCCAGGATATCGCCAACCCCACGGCCGAGATCCTCTCTGCTGCGATGATGCTCGATCACCTGGGCGAGAACGATGCTGCCAATCGCATTCGTGCCGCCGTATCTGCCACGCTCGACGAGGGCGAGCAGGTTACCGGTGACGTACGTCGTGCCCAGACCGGCTCCGTTGAGGGCGCTGTGGGCACGCAGACCTTTGCCGATGCCGTTATCGCGCACCTGGTCTAAGGTATGCACGCTGCAAACGCCTAAATAGTACTTAAGTGTTTGCGTATAACCTAAGAATCAATACGCCCGGCGCTCTGCCGGGCGTATTCTATTGGGGACTATGTTTCCTAACAAGGAGTAATTGATATGGGTCTGATTCAAAAGAAGGACGAGAAGGACGAGATCGACGGCATCCAGATCATCGAGCGCGGCGAAGGCCCCGACGGTGATGAGGACGAGAAGATCGACCTGGTCGCCGGCACGTCTGCCGAACATATTGCCGCCGGCACGACCGCCGAGGAGGAAGACGCTCGCCTGGAGGCAAAGATCGCCGCGGACGCCGCCGACGAGAACCTCATGCCCCAGGAGCAGGACGAGGACGACGACTCCGACGTGGACGACCACGCTTGTAAGCACAAGAAGACGATGATTGTCGCCTTTGTGGTCGCCATCGTGATCGCTGCCGTGGTCGGCTTCTTTATTGGCAATGGCGGCTTTGGCGGCAAGGGCGTCGGCTCGGCGACCCTCACCGAGGACCAGCTCGATTCGACCGTGGCAAGCTACAGCTACAACGGCAAGAAGAGCGACATCACCGCGCGCGAGGCCATCGAGAGCCAGTACAGCCTCGACACCGTCAAGGATAGCGATGGCAACTACACCGCTCCGTCTGCCGACGTTATCCTGTCCTACGTGCGCAACAAGATCCTGCTCGATGCTGCCGAGGACGAGGGCATTACCGTCTCTTCCAAGGAGATGAAGAAGTACGCCGAGGATTCCATCGGCACCTCCGACTACAAGACCATGGCCACGCAGTACGGCGTGTCCAAGGATCAGGCCAAGCAGATTGTCCGTCAGTCCGCGACGCTGCAGAAGCTCTACAAGAAGAAGGTCGGCGACAGCTCCGCAAGCATGCCGACCGCCCCGACCGAGCCTGCTGACGGCAACGAGGAGACCGCGAGCAAGGACTACGCTGACTACATCATCAACCTTGCCGGTGACGAGTGGGATAGCGAGAAGGGCGCCTGGAAGGATGCCGACAGCACCTATGCCAAGGCCTTCGCTGACGATGCCTTTACGGCCGATAGCGCTACCTATAAGCAAGCCATGACCGCCTATTACACTGCTTATCAGCAGTATTCCTCGCAGGCTTCGAGCGCCAGCTCCAAGTGGACCGAGTATGCGAACGGCCTCTACGCCAAGGCCAACATCAGCATCTACGGCCTGTTTGCGTAAGGTTTGCCTGCACTACTGCGCGCTAACCGATCTACCTGATTGAGCCCGCTAGAACGGACAACGTTCTAGCGGGCTTTTTGCGTTGAGGGCGTGATTGACGGCTTAATTATGACTATTCATCTTTAAGCCCAAAAAGGCTATCGGCTTCATCGTCGGATATATATTCCAGTACATCGCCTGGTTGGCAGTCGAGTGCCCGGCATATCGCGTCAAGAGTTGAAAAACGTATGGCAGAAACCTTGCCCGTCTTAATGCGTGACATATTGACCTGGGAGATGCCCACGCGTTCCGCAAGCTCTTTGGATGAGATCTTGCGTTCGGCGAGCATGCGGTCAAGCCGCAGAATAATCATGGATTTCCCCTAGAGCAACTCGTCATCTTGCTTTTGCAGGATATACCCGTAGCGGAAGATGCTGGCAATCAGGCAAATAATCAGGCCTGCAAAGAGCATGGAGGGCTCGAATAACTGGCCGACGAACGCATCCGTAAAGCTGCCGCCAAATCCTGAGAGTATCATTCCCGTGATTACGGCGCCAAGAAGCCTCACGGCAACGCCGCCGATAAGGAATAAATGTCCTACTCGACGAAGTGTCTGGTTACATTCAAGGTCAAAGGGCCTGCCTTCCTTTTCAATGTTGAGGAAAAGCCTGCGCACGCTTATCGCGATGGTAAGCGCGAGGCATGTCATCAAGAGGCTCCCTATGGCAGTGTGACCATCGTGTGCGACGAGCATAAGTGGGGCCTGCGCATCGGTACCGACGATAGCAAGGCACGGCCCTTCGCCGGCTTGAAGTTCTACGGATTGGAGACACGAGCCTTGGGAGAGGCCAGGCAATATGAGTAGAAGGTCAATCGCAATGACTGCGAGGAGCCCCAGAGCGAGCGCGGTGGTAATGCAGATCGTGGCCCATTTGCAGATGCGAGCGAGCTTCCTCAGTTTGGCTACCGTCTGTTCGCGGCTGATGGTTTCATTCGATATAGATGCGTTTCGATGGACCATAACCCCTCCAATCGGCGTTTTGGATGATACTTGTATCTTATCAGAATTAATGACAAACGATAAATAATTACGGATACTGAGTATGTAATGATTGAAAACGATTAGCGTGAGCTATTAGCTCATTTTGGATGCCGGAGTTTGGCGCGTGGGGGATAAGGACAAATGCCAAAATTTCCTGTGATCGCGCAAGCGCTCCATCGGGTTCCCCTAATTCATATGGGAAAACAGCTGCAAACGATTGCAAGTAACCGGTGAACGGTCGAAAACTACCGTTCACCGATAATCTCAAAACTGGTTCTAACTGGTATTAAGTCAAAAAGACCAATTCACATATCTTCACAATGACCTGCAATTTTTCTACACGCTATTTTTAGCCGCCCTACGTTGTTTAGACACAGGAAAAGATCAGATTTTTGCCAAAGCATTTCGAAACGGTTTCAAAACCGCAGGTAGAAGTGTTAACGACCGGTAAACGGTCGATTTATCACCGTGAGCGGTGCAAAAACGTTTTACCGTATGAATCAACGAAAGCGACCTCTTCTGGGGTGATATAGTGACAACAACACGTCACGTGGTTACTACCAGTTTAGAAACCACTGGTCTTCAAAGAACGCTTTCTAAGAAGCTTTAAGGGCGAGCGCCCGCTGGCTTCCGAAAATCATCGGACTCAGATCGTACACACCTTCGGAAGGGAAATTTGAATGGTTGGCTTTATTCTTACCGGTCATGGACAGTTCGCACCCGGTCTTGCAAGCGCTATCGCTATGGTTGCCGGCGACCAGCCTGCTTTTACCGTCGTTCCTTTTGAGGGCGACCAGGCCGCATCCTACGGTGAGGATCTCCGCGCCGCTATTACCGCCATGCGCGAGGAGTGCGATGGCGTGCTTGTCTTTACCGACCTGCTTGGCGGCACCCCGTTCAACCAGTCGATGATGATTGCCCAGGATGTCGACAACGTCGAGGTTCTGACTGGCACCAACCTTCCCATGGTTATTGAGCTTCTGTTCCTCCGCGGCAATGCCACGCTCGCCGAGCTTGGCGAGCAGGCCGTGACCGTTGGCCAGACGGGCGTCACCGCCCAGACGGTCGCATCCGTTGCCGGCTCCGAGGAAGAGGATATCTTCGGCGACGAGGACGGCATTTAATGGCCGATTTCGGAGCCAACGTCCTGAGCTCCTCGGTCGCCCTTTTAGGCCTGCTTGTCATCATGGGCTTGATTTACACCATCTGGTCGCAAATCAACATGAAGAAGAAGCAGAAGTACTTCAAGGAGCTGCACACCGAGCTCAAGCCGGGTCAGGAGGTTCTTTTCGCCGGCGGTATCTACGGAACCGTCAAAGGCTTCGAAGGCGAGAAGGTCCAGATCAAAGTCCGATCCGGAGCCGTCGTAGATGTTTCGCGTTACGCGATTCAGGAGATCAAGTAACTGTCGTCAGCAAATATCGAAAGGAAGCTGATCAACATGGCAGAACCCAACATTCTTCTTACCCGCATCGATAACCGACTGGTTCATGGTCAGGTTGCCACCCAGTGGAACTCCACTCTGGGCTCCAACCTCATCCTCGTCGCCAACGACGACGTGGCGTCCAACACCATGCGCCAGAACCTCATGAAGATGGCCGCTCCCGCCGGCGTCGCTACGCGTTTCTTCTCCCTGCAGAAGACCATCGACGTCATTGGCAAGGCGAGCCCGCGCCAGAAGATCTTCATCGTGGCCGAAACACCGGAAGACGTGCTTACGCTCGTCAAGGGCGGTGTGCCTATAAAGAAGGTAAACATCGGCAACATGCACATGTCGGAAGGAAAGCGCCAAGTCGCCACCTCCGTCGCAGTTAACGACGAGGATGTCGCTGCGTTTAAAGAGCTGCAGGAATTGGGGGTGGAGTTGGAGATCAGGCGCGTTCCGAGCACGCCTGTTGAGGACACGAGCAAGCTCTTCTCGTAATCCTCGTGATCCACGTTGTCAGGAGTGAAACCCTGACGTTCTGTACGTGATATCCAAAGTGCGTACATACATTTTGAAAGGAGGAGCAAGATGGAATACTCGATCATCCAGATCGCTCTGGTCTTCGTTGTCACGTTCATCGCGGCAATCGACCAGTTTGACTTCCTCGAGTCTCTCTATCAGCCCATCGTCACCGGCGCCGTCATCGGTCTTATCCTTGGCGACCTCAACACCGGTCTTCTCGTGGGTGGTACCTATCAGCTCATGACGATCGGCAACATGCCGATCGGAGGCGCTCAGCCGCCTAACGCCGTCATCGGCGGCATCATGGCAGCCATTCTCGCTATCGCCACGGGCCTCGAGCCCAACGCGGCAGTCGGCCTCGCCATTCCGTTCGCTCTGCTTGGCCAGCTTGGCGTTACCCTGGTCTTCACGCTTATGTCCCCGCTTATGTCCACGGCCGATAACATGGCTCACAACGCGGACACCAAGGGCATCGAGCGCCTGAACTACTTCGCCATGGCTCTGCTCGGCCTGATCTTCGCTGTCGTCGTCACCCTGTTCTTCATCGCTGGCGCTACCATCGGTCAGACCATCGCTTCTGCCATCCCGACGTGGCTGCAGACCGGTCTGTCCGCTGCAGGCGGCATGATGCGCTTCGTCGGCTTCGCCGTCCTGCTCAAGGTTATGATGAACCGCGATATGTGGGGCTTCTTCCTCATGGGCTTCGGCCTCGCGCTCATCACCGTTGCCAACGATTCGCTGGCAACCCCTGCTCTGCTCATCCTCGCTCTCATCGGCTTCGGCATCGCTTTCTGGGACTTCCAGCAGCAGACCGAGCTGAAGGGTGCAGCTGTTTCTGACGGAGGTGACTTCGAAGATGGCATCTAATGAGTATGTGATCCCGGAGCACTACGAGGATCTCACTCCTGCTCCGCAGCTCGACCAGAAGACCCTCAACAAGATGGCTTGGCGCTCCTGCTTCCTGCAGGCCTCGTTCAACTACGAGCGTATGCAGGCCGCTGGCTGGCTCTACTCCATCATCCCCGGTCTGGAGAAGATCCACACCAACAAGAACGACCTCGCGGCTTCCATGAGCCACAACCTGGAGTTCTTCAACACCCACCCGTTCCTCGTCACCTTTGTTATGGGCATCGTGCTTTCGCTCGAGCAGAACAAGGTTGACATCCCCACGATCCGCGCCGTCCGCGTCGCCGCAATGGGCCCGCTCGGTGGTATCGGTGACGCCCTGTTCTGGCTGACGCTCGTGCCTATCACGGCCGGCATCACCTCCAACATGGCCATCAACGGCAACGCCGCTGCGCCGATCATCTTCCTGGTGATCTTCAACGCCGTCCAGTTCGCTCTGCGCTTCTGGCTCATGAACTGGTCCTACAAGCTTGGCACCAGCGCTATTGACGCTCTGACCGCCAACATGCAGGCCTTCACGCGTGCCGCTTCCATCATGGGCGTCTTCGTCGTCGGTTGCCTGGTCGTCACCATGGGTGGCACCCAGATCAACCTCCAGATCCCCAACGGCACCACCCGTGGCCTTGCCCCTACTACCGTGATCGTCTCCGAGAAGGAGGCCGAGAACTTCACCGGTATGGAGGGCATCGATACCGAGACCGCTGAGGCCGGTACCATCGCCATGACCGATGAGGACGGCAACGCCCTCACCGCCACCGATGCCGACGGCAACGAGGTCAAGTGCGGCGTCGCCGATCTGGGCAACGGCATGGAGTCCGTGACCTACGCTACCGTTACCGAGGATCCGGTCAACTTCTCTGTTGCCGACACCCTCAACACCATCGTCCCGAAGCTCGTCCCGCTTATGCTTACGCTGCTGCTTTACTACATGTTCGCTAAGCACAGCTGGACCCCGACCAAGGGCATTCTCCTGCTCTTCGTCCTTGGCATCCTGGGCGCTGGCCCGCTTGGTCTCTGGCCGAGCATCTGGTAAGGCTCTAGCTTGAGGGGTGTGTCCCTACGCGGCTCACACCCCGACCCCTTAAGCCATGTGTATGTTAAAAGCCGCGTGCTCGAAAGAGCGCGCGGCTTTTGTTTTCTTGATGATTCGGGTGTGGCAGACAGATAATGCTAAACACCCTAGGTAGTTAGCCGAATTCGAGCAAAAGGGAGGATAGGATGGCGATCGGAGCGCGTAAGCAACCGCTGTACGATCAGCTGGTCGATATTCTGACCGAAAAGATCGACCATGAATATCGCGCCGGTGACATGATTCCTTCCGAGCGCGAACTTTCGGAGCGCTATGGTCTCTCGCGCACCACGGTGCGCCTGGCTTTGCAGGAACTGGAGCGTTTAGGACTGGTGGTTCGGCAGCACGGTCGCGGTACCTTTGTGACCGACCGTTCGGCAAAAGCAACCAATCTCATGCAGTCCTACAGCTTTACCGAGCAGATGCGCGCGATGGGTCGCGACCCCGAGACCACGATTCTCGAGTTTTGCGAGATGGAGGCCGATAAAAATCTGGCCGAGCATATGGGATTGCGTATCGGTGATCGCATTTTTAAGCTCAAGCGTCTTCGTTCTGCCGACAACATGCCCATGATGGTCGAACGCAGCTATCTACCGGTTCGTCAATTTCTATCCCTAAAGCGACCACTGCTAGAGCGTAAGCCGCTTTACGATGTGATTGAGCAAGACTTTCAGCAAAAGATACGCGTGGCCGAAGAGGAGTTCTATGCGAGCATAGCCCGTCCCACCGATGCTCACCTTTTGGGAATTGTCGAGGGCTCGCCTGTGCTCGACTTGGTCAGGACTACGTATAACGAGTCAAACGAGGTTGTGGAGTATACACTCTCGGTTGCTCGTGCCGATCAGTTTAAATACAAGGTTTACCACCAGCGCAGCAACTAGTGTTTGCATCGTTTCCATATGGTGATTCTTTGCATTTAACTGGTTACTACCAGATAACCAACCGAAGTGTATAATTGCACGTCAGAGGATTACTTCTAGAGAGAGGTATTAGAAATGTTCGAGAAGAGTGTCGAGGAGCTCACTGAGCTCGGCGCCCAGATCACCACGGCCGAGATTGCTCAGCAGCCCGAGCTTTGGCGCGATACGCTCAACATCTATCGCGAGAACAAGGAGGCCATCGAGGCCTTCCTGGCTGAGGCTCGCGCTATGGGCGAGGGTCGTCTGTCCGTTGTCTTCACCGGTGCCGGTACGTCCGACTACGTTGGCGATACCTGCGCCCCGTACCTGCGTCACGCTGGCAACACTGATCTCTACGACTTTAAGCCCATCGCCACGACCGACATCGTGAGCGCCCCGCGCGACTTCCTGCGCGCCGAGGATCCCACGCTCGTGGTTTCCTTTGCCCGCTCTGGCAACAGCCCCGAGAGCCTTGCCGCCGTTGCCGTTGCCAAGGAGCTCGTCCACAACGTCAAGTTCCTCAACATCACCTGCGCTCCCGAGGGCAAGCTTGCCGTCGAGTCTGCCGATGATCCCAATGCGCTGACGCTGCTCATTCCGCGCGCCAACGACAAGGGCTTCGCCATGACCGGTTCTTATTCCTGCATGACCCTGCTCTCCACCCTTATTTTCGACACTGCCTCTGACGAGCAGAAGGCCGAGTGGGTCGAGACGATTGCCAAGATGGGCGAGGAGGTCATCTCCCGTGAGCCTGAGATCGCCGATTACCTGGCTGGCGACTTCAACCGCGTGACCTACTTGGGTTCTGGCTCCTTCGGTGGCCTTGCTCAGGAGAGCCAGCTCAAGATCCTCGAGCTCGCTCACGGTCTGGTCGCTACTTCCTACGACACCTCCATGGGCTATCGTCACGGACCTAAGTCCTTCGTCGACGATAAGACGCTCGTCTTCGTGTTCGTCAACAACGACGCCTACACCCGTCAGTACGACATCGACATCCTCAACGAGATCGGTGGCGACGAGATCGCTCAGCACACCATCGCCGTTCAGCAGGAAGGTGCCACCGTCTATGAGGGTGAGTCCTTCACCTTTAAGGGCTACGAGGCACTTCCCGAGGGTTACCTTGCTCTGCCGTTCGTGATGTTTGCCCAGGCTATCAGCCTGCTCAACTCCGTCCGCGTGGGCAACACGCCCGATACGCCGAGCCCCACCGGCACGGTCAACCGCGTGGTTAAGGGCGTGACGATTCACCCCTTCACCGCTTAATCGCGTCCCCCTGTAAGGGCGCCCGTCCGCTCATAACGGCGGGCGGGCGCTTTTTGTTTTACGTGAGCTGGGTATAAGCATTACCACAGTCAACTGCTTTAGAAGCGAGGAGTGCATATGAGCACGTACGCAATTAAGGCTGACAAGTTCTTCTTGCCGGCAGGCCCGCAACTGGGCGGCTATCTTATGGTCGAGGATGGCGTTTTTGGCGCCTGGCAGGCCGACGAGCCCTCTTGCGAGATTAAGGACTACACGGGATCGTGGATCGCACCGGGTATGGTCGATACTCACATCCATGGCTTCTACAACCACTCAACTACCGATAACGATCCCGAGGGCATCGATATCAGCTCAACCGAGCTCGCCCGTCGCGGTACCACCAGCTGGCTGCCCACGACGTTCACCGATGGCGTCGAACAGATCAAGGACGCCTGCGCTGCTATCGCCAAGGCGGACGAGGGCCGCGGCCCCGACTTCTGCGGTGCCCGCATTCAGGGCATCTACCTGGAGGGCCCCTTCTTTACCATGAAGCACGTGGGCGCGCAGAACCCCGCTTACCTGATTGACCCCTCCGAGGAGGTTTTCGACCAGTGGCAGGAGGCTGCGGGCGGTCGCATCGTTAAGAGCGCCATGGCCGCCGAGCGCGACGGTGCCGCTGCTTATGCGGCTGCTCTGAACGCCAAGGACGTGGTGACCAGCATCGGTCACTCCGACGCCACCTACGATGAGTGCATCGCCGCTATCAATGCCGGTGCCAGCTGCTTTACGCATACCTATAACGGCCAGCGTGGTCTGCATCACCGTGAGCCCGGTGTCGTGGGTGCTGCCATGTCTACGCCCGAGACCTACGCCGAGATCATCTGTGACGGCAAGCACGTAAACCCTGCCGCCATCAAGGCGCTGCTGCAGGCAAAGGGCTGGCAGCACACGGTGCTCATCACCGACTGCCTGGGTTGCGGCGGCATGCCCGAGGGCAGCTACACCAGTGGCGGCATGGACGTCATCATGAAGGACAACCTGTGCTGGCTCGCCGACGGCAAGAGCATTGCCGGCTCGGTGCTCACGCTTGCTCAGGGCGTCAAGAACATCGTCGACTGGGGCATCGCCAGCGCCGATATCGCCATTCGCATGGCAACTGAGGTGCCGGCACGCTCCGCGCACATCGAGGATAAGTGCGGCAGCATCATGCCGGGTCGCGACGCCGACTTTGTCGTGTTCGACCATGAGCTCACCCTCGTCGAGACGTATGTTGGCGGCCAGAGCGTCGGCAACGCCTTTACCGAGTAACGATAGAAAAAGACGGCGGGCCCGAATCTGCTCGGACCCGCCGTATGGGTTAAACGCTCAAAAGCACCTTAACAGTTACAGCTTGTTAGCGATCTTCTTTGCCGCGCGCTTGACGCCGGCCACAAGACCCCCCGCGGGATGCTCCTTTTCGTATGCTAGACGCTTCTCGCGCTTGGCGTACTCTTCGACGATGATGTCGCCATACTCGTCTTCGATCTTGTCGAAGAAGTCGACGGCGCCCTTAATCTCTTCGGCAGTTGGGTGCCCCTTCTGGACACCGCCGGTAATCTTGAACGGCCCCCACGTATCAAAGCCGGGACAGCCGTAGACGCCCATAAAGATGGCCTGCCTCATGCGGCAGATGCCATCGATATCCTTGCCGTACCACTTGTTTTTGCCACCGTAGGTCATAAGGCCAAACACCTTGTCCTGCGGCTGCAGCACGTTCGTGAGCACGCGCGCCATATCTTTGTCGATCTCGGAGTAATAGATGCCCGTGGCGACACCGATCAGATGGTATTCGTGCAGGTCGGGGTACTCGTTTTTACCGAGTGACTTCACGTCGAGGGTATCGATTTCAGGGTGCGCCTCGACGATGGCGTCCACGAGCTTTTTCGTATTGCCGTGGTGGCGTGAGGCATAAAGGATGATGGTTCGCATAAGAAGGCCTTTCAGCTGTAATTGCATCAATGTCTGTATGGTACCCCGTTGCATGCCTGGGAAACCGGACGCATCGATGAACGTGCGGGTTTGTCCTTTGGTCAGGGCCGAGACGGGTTCTTGCGAGCAAAAAGCAGTTGTTCGAAAGGATGGACAATGGAATACGCTCTCTCCAACGATTCGATTTCTATCAAGGTCTCCACGGCCGGCGGCTCGTTTACCTCGATTGAGGCTGGAGGTCGCGAGTACTTGTGGCAGGGCGATCCCGCCGTGTGGTCCGGCCAAGCACCGATTTGCTTCCCGATTTGCGGAGGTTTGCGCGATAACAGCGCCATGACGTTTGCCGGACATCATGTGAAGCTCGCCCGCCACGGCTTTGCGCGCAAGCAGGAGTGGAAGCTGTTGAGCCAAAGCACAAACGAGCTGGCTATGTGCCTGGCATCCGAGGATAACGCCGCGCTGCTGAGCGATTATCCGTATCCGTTTAAACTTGTCGCCCGCTATACGCTCGAGGACGCCGCCGTGCGTGTCTCCTATGAGGTTACCAACGAGGGCACCGAGGACATGCCTTTCTTTATCGGTGGACACCCCGGCTTTAGGTGTCCGCTCGACGAGGGCGAGGCCTATACGGACTACGAGCTGCGCTTTGAGAAGGACGAGGCTGCTGAGCTTTGCACTGCCGTCCCCTCGACTGGCTTGATTGACGTGACCAATCGCTCCAAGAACCCCATGGTGGGAAAGACGCTGCCTCTGTCACATGAGCTCTTCGATTTTGCGGAGACCATCTTTGACGTGCTCGAGAGCCGTCAGGTCACGCTTTCCAAAAAGGGCGAGGACAAGGGCGTCCGCCTGAGCTTTGAGGGCTTCCCGTATCTCATTGTGTGGAGCAAGCCCGAGGGCGATTTTGTGGCGGTTGAGCCCTGGGGCGGCCTTTCGACCTGCTCCGATGAGGACGACGTGCTTGAGCATAAGCGCGGCTGCCTTGTCGCCAAGCCCAAGGAGACCGTCGTTCGCTCGTTCACGATTGAGATTCTGTAATTCCGTTTTGTCGACTCGTATCGCGAGGCACAAGGAGCCTGCGAGATAAGGAGCTAAAAATGATCCTCACCGTTACGATGAACCCGTCTGTCGATACGCGCTATCAGCTCGATGAGCTCATTATCGACGACGTTAACCGTGTGACGCCCGAAAAGACCGCTGGCGGCAAGGGCCTCAACGTGGCCCGTGTGCTGGGTCAGCTGGGCGACGATGTCGTGGCAACCGGCCTGCTTGGTGGTCATATGGGCGCCTATATGGCCGAGCTCATGGATGCCAACGGCATTAAGAATGATTTTGTGCCCATCAAGGGCGAGACCCGCATCTGCCTCAATATCCTTCATGCCGGCAACCAGACCGAGCTGCTCGAGAGCGGCCCGACGATTGCCCCCGAGGAGCTCGATGCCTTTACCGCCAAGTTCGCCGAGCTTGCGAGCAAGGCCGATGTCGTTACCATCTCGGGTTCGCTGCCCCGCGGCGTCGAGGCGGACTACTATGCCAAGATCACGGGCATTGCCGAGAACGCCGGCGCCAAGGTGCTGCTCGATACCTCGGGTGCCTCGCTTGAGGCTGCGCTCAAGTCCGAGGTCAAGCCTGAGCTGGTTAAGCCTAACCTGACCGAAATTAACGGCCTTCTGGGCACGAGCTTTACCACCGACGATGTGGACGAGCTCCGTTCCGCGCTCGCCTCTGACGCCCGCTTCTCCGATATCCCCTGGGTCGTCGTATCCATGGGTGCTGCCGGCTCAGTTGGCTTCCACAATGGCCGTGCGTTCCGCGCCAAGACCCCCGATATCCCCGCCGTTAACGCTACGGGCTCTGGCGATTCGACCATTGCCGGCTTCGCACATGCGATTGCTGCCGGCGCCGACGACGAGACGGTGCTGCGTACCGCCAACACCTGCGGCAAACTCAATGCCATGGATCCCATGACTGGCCACTTGGTTATGGATCGTTGGGACGAGGTTTACAACGGCGTTGTCGTGACTGAGCTGTAGGAGCTTGTGCTGCGGCCCCGGCATCGGTTGCTAGCTCATGTCGACGACAAGTGCAGTAGCATTATGCCGGGGCGCGACGCCGACACTGTCGTGTTCAATCCCGACCTTACCCTGGTCGAGACGCATGTGGGTGGCAACAGCGTCGGTAATGCGTTTGCCGAGTAGCCGCCAAAGAAACGATCCGAGAGGGGATTTAGATGATTTACGGTGCATTGGGCGATATCGAGGAGTACCGTGGAATGCTCAAGGGCCTCGACGTGCTGATTGATTGGCTCGAGGAGAACGATCCGGCGAAGCTCGAGGTCGGCAGCCATCCGATTCTGGGCGACAAGGTCTTTGCGAACGTCATGGCTCCCACGACGCGTCCCGAAGCCGAGGCTCACTATGAGACGCATCAGCGCTATCACGACCTGCAGATCGACGTCGAGGGTCGCGAGGCCTTTAAGGTTGCCACGGGCAGCCTGACGCTGGTCCAGGAGTTCGACGAGAAAGACGACTACGATCTGGTCGATTCCGACGCCTCGATCGCCGGCGATCTTGCTGACGACAAGTTTGCGCTGTTTGTTGCCGGCGAGCCTCACATGCCCACGCTCGAGTTCCCGGGCGATGGCGCGCAGCCGGTCAAGAAGATTTGCTTTAAGCTGCTTGCAGATGCTTACTGGGAGGAGTAGCGCGCTGCTCGGCTGAGCTGTTCGTGTTGCGAGCGTTATCCCTTGGGGGAGCTCGCTTGGGCCCCGCTGAACGCGGTTCCTTTGGGGATTGCGGTTGGCGGGGCTTTTGTTGAGTAGGGGAGTTTCCGGCGGCGTTGTGCTTGGATTGGCGGATGCGCGCCCAAAATCGGCAACAAAAAAGCCGCCCGAAGGCGGCTATCTTGTGCAATGGAGCCAGCGACCGGGCTCGAACCGGTGACCCCCGCTTTACGAGAGCGGTGCTCTACCAACTGAGCTACGCTGGCGGCCATGTGATGGCGCAACTGAGGCGTCAACGGCTGTCTATGATACGGGACATCGCAAATCCGCGCAAGTGTTCTGACGGCTTTTCTCACTTTAAATGCACTAATATTGGAGACGCGATGTCTTGCTCTTACGGGTCTCAAACAGAATGGGGCAGGGATGACTCAACCCAAGATTCTTCTCGCACGCATCGACGACCGTTTCGTTTACGGACAAGACGTTGAGCTGTGGAACGAAGCCGTGGGTTCCAACCTTGTCCTAATCGTCAACGATGAGATCGCGGCAGATTCGCGCCAATGGGCACCCATGAGGGTGGCGGCGCCAGAAGGCGTTTGGACGCGGTTTTTCTCGGTACAAAAGGCCATCGACATCATTCATACCGCAACGCCTCGCCAATTGATTCTGATCATGGTGGCCTCACCCTCCGATGCGCTCGCGCTGGTTAAGGGCGGTGTGCCAATAACCAAGATTAGTATCGGCCATATGCGGGCGGGGGAGGGCAAGCGCTCTGCAACGCCTGCCGTTGCCGTAGGCGATACAGACATCGCCGCCTTCAAAGAGTTGCAAAAGCTCGGTATAGAGCTAGAAATCCGCCATCTCCCCAGTTCCGCCCCCGATCCCATCGGCAATCTGTTCAACTGATCCCTTGGGGACGGAGGAAAACGGATCATTTTGCCCTTGCGAGGGACGCGTGCGATGCCGCCTGTTAAAAACTATGCCCATTTACTACGTTTGATCGGCTATCGCCGAGCATGTCGAATTTGAGAAAAACAAAACTGCAGGTAGACGGCTCGCGAATGTAACAAAAACCGGTGCATGCTCGAGCATTCCGGGCTAAACGTAGTAAATGGGCATAGTTTTGATATGCCACTCATATAGTCACAGCGAAAATGCGCCCAAAAGATGAAAAAGCGCCCGTCGGCGGTGGTGCCGGCGGGCGCTGCTGTGCGAGATGTCGCGTTGTGGGCCTAGTGCCTCATAAAGTGGTATTCGATCATATTGCTGTATGGGTGACCCGGGCCCACAATGCCCTGCGGGAACAGCGGCTGGTGCGGCGTGTCGGGGTACATCTCGGCCTCGAGGGCAAAGCCGGCGCCCCAGCCATAGTTGGCATCGTCCTTGGCGTGCTCGTCGCCCAGCCAGTTGCCGGTGTAGAGCTGCACGCCCGGGGCGGTGGTGTAGTAGTCCAGCTCACGACCGGTCCACATCTCCTCGACATGTAGGGCGCGACGCAGGTTGCGGCCGTACTGATAGCCATCGATGCACAGACAGTGATCGTAGCCACGGGCCTGCTCAATCTGCGGGTCGTCGGCCTCCATGCCGGGTGCGACGGGGCGCAGCTCGCGAAAGTCAAACGGTGTTCCCTCGACCGGAGCGATTTCGCCGGTGGGGATGTTCTGCTCGTTAATGGGCAAGTAGTGGGCAGCGTTGGCGATAAAGAAGTGCTCACAGTCCATGCCGGCGTTATGGCCGGCAAGGTTAAAGTACGTGTGGTTGGTCATGGACACGTAGGTGGCGCGGTCGCTCTCGCAACCATACTCGATGCGGAAGACGCCGGTGCGCGTAACGGTAAACACAGCCGTAAAGGTTCGGTTGCCGGGCAGGCCCAGCTCGCCATCCTTAAGCGAGGTGGTCATGCGCACGGCGTTATGGACCTCGTCGAGCTCAACATCCCACACGCGTTTATGCAGGCCGTGCTCAAGATCGCTGTGCAGGTTGTTGGCGCCCTCGTTGGCCGGCATATGCCAGTCCGTGCCGTCGATGGTGATCGTAGCACCCGCGGTGCGGTTTGCCACGGGACCGATGGTCGCGCCAAAGCAGGCGGGGTTGTCAAAGTAGTCCTCGAGCTTATCGAAGCCCAGCACCACATCGCGCACGTTGCCGGGAATGTCGGGCACATCGATACCAAGCACGGTGGCGCCATAGTCCATAATGCGAACGCAGATCTCGGGCCCGTTGAGGGTGTAACGGTGAACGGGGGTGCCGCACGGCGCTGTGCCGAAAAGCTCGGAAGTGATCATTTGGTTCCTAACATCGAGGTATTTCGGACAAACTGTAGCGCGAACAGGCGAGATTATCACTACACCCCACTAAAGCAGGGGGTATTTTTCTCAAAAAAGTGATGATTGGAGCTGTGCGGGCGTTCATTTTTGACGCGCACGAGTCTGATACAATTTGTTCGTTACTGTTTGAATGATATGCGCGCAAAGAACGGCGAGGATTCATCGTGATTAAGGCAGAGCGACAGGATAAGGTTCGGCAGCTGCTCGAGGAACAGGGAACGGTTTCGGTCAAGGAGATTTCGGACGCACTGGGCGTTTCGGACATGACGATTCGCCGCGACCTCGAAGAACTTGCGAGCCTGGGCGAGATTGAGCGCGTGCACGGTGGAGCCCGTAGTGCACAGGGACGTCCCCACGCTATGTTGCGCCATGAGTATTCGCACAGCGAAAAGCGCACTAAGCATGCCGAGGAAAAGCTGCAGATCGCGCGCCGCGCCGTTGAGCTCATCGAGGAGGGCTCGACCATCTTTTTAGGCCCGGGCACCACGGTTGAGCAGATGGCCTCGATGCTGCCGGCGTTTCGCCTGCGCATTGTGACCAATTCGCTTTCGGTGTTTAACCTGCTCGAGGCGCGCGAAGATTGCGACCTGTGCCTCGTGGG
>CABUXM010000013.1 GCA_902495545.1 uncultured Collinsella sp.
ACATTCGCGATCATCAGCCACCCGGACGCCGGTAAGACCACGCTTACCGAGAAGCTGCTGCTCTATACCGGCAGCATCCAGACTGCCGGCTCGGTCAAGGGCAAGAGCTCGGCCAAGCACGCCGTCTCGGACTGGATGGACATCGAGAAGGAGCGCGGCATTTCCGTTACCTCCTCGGTGCTGCAGTTCACCTATAATGGCGCCTGCGTCAACATCCTCGATACCCCCGGCCACCAGGACTTCTCGGAGGATACCTACCGTACCCTTATGGCCGCCGACGCCGCAGTCATGGTCATCGATGGCGCCAAGGGCGTCGAGGCCCAGACCAAAAAGCTCTTTAAGGTCTGCACGCTGCGCCACATTCCCATCTTCACCTTTGTGAACAAGCTCGACCACGAGGCTCGCGACCCGTTTGAGCTCATGGAAGAGATCGAGAACGTCCTGGGTATCAATACGTATCCCATGAACTGGCCGATCGGCAGCGGCCGCAACTTCCGCGGCGTGTTCGACCGTCAGACCCGTCGTGTCATTGCCTTTGAGGGCGATGGCCACGCCAACGCCACCAAGAAGGTCGCCGAGGTCGAGGCCGAGCTGGGCGATCCCGCTATGGACGAGCTCATCGGCGAAGAGAACCATAAGAACCTGATGGATGACATCGAGCTGCTCGATGGCGCCGGCGACGAGCTCGACCTGGATGCCGTGGCCTGCGGCAAGCTGAGCCCGGCGTTCTTTGGCTCGGCGCTCACCAACTTTGGCGTGGAGCCCTTCCTCAAGGAGTTCCTGCGCCTGGCCCCGACGCCGCGCGCCTACACCGATACGCTCACCAGCGAGCCGGTCGATCCCTGCCGCGACGACTTTAGCGGCTTTGTGTTTAAGATCCAGGCCAATATGGACAAGAACCACCGTGACCGCATCGCCTTTGTGCGAATTTGCTCGGGCAAGTTCGAGCGCGGCATGGACGCCTTCCACGTGCAGGGCAACCGCAAGCTCAAGCTTGCTACGGGCACGTCGATGATGGCCGATGACCGCGCCATCGTGGACGAGGCGTACGCGGGCGATATCGTGGGCCTGTTCGATCCGGGTATCTTTAGCATCGGCGACACCGTGTGCTCCGGCAAGCGCCACGTGCAGTATCCGCAGATCCCGACGTTTGCCCCCGAGATGTTCGCTCGCATTACGCAGGTCGACACGCTCAAGCGCAAGCAGTTCGTCAAGGGTATGGAGGAGCTTGCCCAGGAGGGTGCCATCCAGATCTTCCGCGAGCTGGGTGCCGGCATGGAGAGCGTCATCGTGGGCGTGGTCGGCGTGCTGCAGTTTGAGGTGCTCGAGCGCCGCCTCAAGGCCGAGTACCGTGTTGAGGTTCGTCGCCAGCCGCTGCCCTATACGGACATCCGCTGGATCCAGAACGACCCCGATACCATTGACATTCCGGCTCTTTCGCTCACGCGCGACACCCTGCGCGTCGAGGACATGCGCGGTGGTAAGCTGCTACTGTTCACGAGCCCGTGGAACGTGGATTGGGCAACCGATCACAACCCCGATCTTATCCTGTCGGAGTTTGGCAACGTGGCCTTTTAACGCATCGGCGCGGTGGCCCTGCGGGGCTGCCGCGCCGTTTGCTTGCCTGATGCCGCGTGAGCGGCTATTATACCCACCGTCGTCTCAAGACCGTGACGTCCGAGCAGTTCGGGTCCGATATCCTGCTCGTTAAACCTAAAACCAAAGGAGTACATAATGATCAAGAAGGTCATGGAGGACTACAAGGTCCTGTTGCGGAGCATTCCCGCGGCAACGGTTTCGCTGTTTTTCGTGAGTGTCATCATGATGAACCTGCTGGCCAACAAAGAGCTCATCAGCCTGCCGTATCTGGCACTCGATTGCGGCTTTGTGGTGAGCTGGGTTTCGTTTTTGTGCCAGGACATGATCTGCAAGCGCTTTGGCGCCAAGGCATCTATCAAAATCTCTATCCTCGCGCTGCTGGTCAATCTGGCCGTGAGCCTGTGCTTTTGGGCATGCTCGCTCACGCCCGGCATGTGGGGCGCCTACTACGACACGGGTATGATCGAGGTCAACACCGCCCTTAACGCCACCATCGGCGGCACCTGGTACGTGGTGCTGGGCTCTTCGCTGGCAATGCTCGTTTCTGCCGTGGTTAACTCCACGCTCAACCAGTCGCTCGGCCGTATGCTCAAAAAGAATAACTTTGTGAGCTTTGCCTTCCGCTCCTATGTGTCCACGGGTGTTGGCCAGTTTATCGACAATCTGGTCTTTGCCATTGTGGTGAGCCACACGTTCTTTGGTTGGACCTGGGTGCAGGTCCTTATGTGCTCGCTGACCGGCGCTGTTGCCGAGCTGCTGTGCGAGGTCTTCCTGAGCCCCGTGGGCTACAAGGTCGTGCGTGGCTGGGAGCGCGAGAATGTGGGCTCCGAGTACCTCGAGCGCCATGCAACCGCCTAAGGAGCAAGTATGCGGGTTTTGATCACGGGTGCCTCGGGCGGTATCGGAACCGCGTGCGTGCAGCGCTTTTTGGACGAGGGCCACGAGGTCGTGGGCTTTGATCTGCTGCCGGCGGCAATCGAACACGAGCGCTACCGCCATCTGATCGTTGATGTACGCGAGCCGGACTCGTTTCCAGGCGACCTTGAGCCTCAGGTAATCGTGAACGTTGCCGGTGTACAGGATTCGGCCGATGACATTGCCGCCAACCTGCGGGGCACCATCAACGTGACCGAGCGCTACGCCTTTGTGGGAGAGGGGCTTGCCGCCAAGCCAGCGCCTGCTATCCAATCCGTGGTCAATGTGGGGTCGGCGAGCGGACATACGGGATCGGAGTTTCCCGCCTATGCTGCCAGCAAGGGTGGCGTTATCGCCTACACCAAGAACCTTGCAAACCGCCTGGCGCCGCAGGCCATCGCCAACAGTGTGGACCCGGGCGGCGTTATCACGCCGCTCAACCGTTGCGTGATGGAAGACGAACGCCTGTGGAACCAGATTATGGAGCTTACGCCGCTTAAGCGCTGGGCCACCGCCCAAGAGATCGCCGAGTGGATCTACTTTGTGGGCGTGACCAACCGTTTTATGACCGGGCAGAGCCTGCTGATCGATGGCGGCGAGGCCGGCCGCACACAATTTATTTGGCCCGAATAGGAAACGCGCCCGATGGAAAGCCGTCGGGCGCGTTTTTGATGTATCGGTTTTTAGCCGAGGCAAGTCCAGTTGACGGGGGTCGAGCCGTACTGCTCGAGTAGCCGATTGGCAGCGGAGAAGGGGCGCGACCCCATAAAAGCGGGGAGTTCTGCCGTGGCACGGTTGGCCGAAAGCGGTGAGGGATGCGTAGAGGCAAGGCAGAACTTGCCGCTTGCCTTGCCCGCGCCGGTCGCGGCGAGCTTTCCTTCGACCATCTGCTGGGCAAAGCGACCCCATGCCAAAAAGACTACCGGTTGGGGTAACTGGCAGCAGCGTTCGATAATATAGTCGGTGAGCGTGCTCCAGCCCAGCTTGGCGTGCGAATTGGCGGCATGCTCGCGCACGGTGAGCGTAGTGTTGAGGAGCAGGACGCCCTGTTGTGCCCATGGGGTCAGGTCTCCCGTGGCGGGGATGGGGCAGCCCAGATCGGCGCTGAGTTCCTTATAGATGTTGCGCAGGCTCGGCGGCAGTTTGGTTTGCGTCACGGGAACCGAAAACGACAGTCCCATGGCCTGGTTGGGTCCGTGATAGGGGTCTTGACCCAAGATGACAACCTTGACCTGGTCGGTCGGTGTATAGGCGAGGGCATTGAGGATGTCGTCTTGTGCCGGGTAGATAGTCTGCTCGGTACGCAAAAGGGCGATGCTCTCGAGCAGCTGGTTCGTTGTGTCACGTACCGGCTGCGGCGCATCGCCCAACCAAGTTGCTATGTTGCGGTCGCGCGTTGCGGTGTCCATGGGGCTCCTTTATGGCAGATGCTATGTCGGCATCTATTGTAAAGGCGCACCGGTTGCCTTTATGCCACGGCTGTATGAAGAGTGGGGTCTACGAGACGCGCTCGGGCGCTCCTGCCATGCGAGCGTGTTCATGTGCGCGAAGACGAGGAAGCTCGACGGTTGCCACCATGACACCGGCGAGGATGAGGGCGGCGCCAAAGAAGGCGATGGGGCTCAGGACCTCGCCGACCAGGAAGAACGAGAAGACGGCAGAGCAGACCGGTTCGAGTGAGAAAGCGAATCCGGTGGTCTCGGCGGGCACGTGGGGCTGCACGAGCGTCTGGGTGATAAAGCCATAGGCAGAGCAGATGAGTGCGAGGGCAACGACGACTACGACCTCGCCCGGCGTGCCGGGAAGTGTGAAACCGCCAAGGACGAACGCGGCGATGCCCGAGAACAGGCCGCCAAAGCCCAGCTGCCAAACGCCCAAAGCCAGCGGGTCGACATCTTCGACAAAGCGCTTCGCCACAATGATGTGGCCGGCATAGACAAAGGCCGAGAGCAGCATAATGATCGCACCGGGATTCAGGCTGGTAAAGTCGGCACCCGAGAGCAGCAGCATACCGCAGGTGACGATGGCGGTGCCGACGAGCACCTTGCGCTCGGGGGCACGACGCAGCAGGGCCGCATTGGCAAACGGCACGATCACGACCGTCAGGCTCTGCAAAAAGCCGGCGGTGGAGGCGGAGGTAAGGCTAGAGCCCAGGCACATGCAGGTGAGCTCGGTTGCCATAATGGCGCCGATGATGGCGGCGCGAACCATGAGGTCACGGTTGATGCGCAGTGCGTGCTTGTGGAAGAGCACAAGACAAGCCGCAAAGGCGATGATGCAGCGCAGCGCAACGATGCTCGTGGCGTTCATGCTGTCCATGCCGATCTTCATGAGGGGGTATGAAAAGCCCCATGCGACGGGAACGGAAAATGAGAGCGCGATTGCTTTTTTGCGATCCATGGGACTCCTTTTGTTACAGAACGGTTTCGCAAAAAGGATTCTGCTCCCAGATGTGGATGTAGTAAAGCGAATGTATCTTCAGTATGATTAAGAAATACTAATGTAGGTAGAAAAAGCCCTGGCAAAACGTTTTACAGCTACACCGATGTGGAGGCACGATGGCATCGCGATATCAGATTGTATGTATGGTGGTCGATCGCGGCAGTCTTAAGGGCGCGGCCGATGAGCTGGGCTATACGCAAAGTGCGGTGAGCCAGGCCGTCAAGGCGCTCGAGCGCGAGTTAGGCACCACGCTTATCGAGCGCGGCAAGCAGGGCGTTTCGCTTACGCGCGACGGCAAGCAGTATCTGCCGTACCTGCGCCAGATCGTGACCGCCGAGGCCGAGCTCGAGGGCAAGCGCCAGGAGCTGCTGGGACTTTCCTCGACTGATATTCGTATTGCGACGTTTACCAACGTGAGTCGAACCGTGTTGCCGCGCGTGATCCGCGACTTTGGGGCCCTGCACCCGGGCGTACACTTTACCCTCAAGCAGGGCGATTACACGCGCAACGCCCAGTGGGTGCACGATGGCGTGGTTGATTTTTGTTTTACGGCGCGCGGATTTACCGCTGGGCTCGAGAAGCGCGTGGTCTATCACGACGAGTTGGTGGCATTGTTGCCGGCTGCGCATCCGCTGACGGCAAAGGAAAAGGTGACACTTGCCGACCTGGCGTCCGAGCCGTTTGTGCTGCTGGATGAGGGCGAACAGAGCCTGGTGCTCGATGCATTCGCGGCGCATGGGCTGTCGCCACACGTGACGAGTGAGGTGACCGACGACTACACCATCATGGCGATGGTGGAGGAGGGCCTAGGCGTGAGCATGCTGTATCGCCGTACCGTCGAGGGCATGCGGGCCGATATTCGCGTACGTCCCATCGTGCACGCTCCCTCGCGTGACGTAGTGGCGGCCTGGCGCAGCTTGGACACCATGCCTATCGCCACGAGGCGCTTTATCGACTATATGAGCTCGCATATTGTCAATTAATGACTGGCGTGGCGTTGAGTGTGGCGTTTAGCGGGCTGTCGCTTTGGCTTGGGCGGCGCGATAGGTGCGTGCCGGGTGGCAGAGTAATACCGCCACGACCATAAAGAACGCCGTGGTGCCCAGGCTGATGGGGTAGACCATCATGATGTTCGCAAAGGTGCGGAAGTGTGGGAACACGCAGAACACCCAGTAGAAGCGGATGCCGCAGACACAAATCATGGTGATGAGGGCGGGCATGAGCGAGATACCAAATCCGCGCAGGTAGCCGGACATGTTTTCGTAGAACATGCTAAAGGCGTACGCCGGGAAGATCGAGCACACGCGGATATAGCCGATCGAGACGATGTTGGGATCGCTGTTGAACAGCGATAGGATTTCGCGCCCGAGGCCGACAATAACGATAATCGTGGTGAGGGCAACGATACCGCCTTCGACCAGGCAGACCTTAAGCGTTTTGGTGCAGCGGTCGATCTGGCGAGCACCGTGGTTTTGTCCCACAAAGGTGGTGCAAGCCTGGCTAAAACTGTTGAGCAGGTTGTAGCACACGTACTCCAGGCTCATGGCGGCGCTCGATGCCGCCATGACCTCGGTGCCCAGGCTGTTGATGGCAGACTGGATGATGATGTTGGCGACGGCAAAGACAGCGCTTTGGATGCCGGCGGGCAGTCCGATCTTGACGATGCGCTTGAGGGCGACGGGGTCGATAGCCAGGTCGCGTGGGGTGACGCGGACGACGGAGTCGGTCTTGAGCAGGCGGATAAAGAGTGTAGCGGCGCTGACGGTGTAGGCGATGGCGGTGGCGATGGCGACGCCCGCGACGCCCCAGTGGAGTACGGGGACAAAGATGAGGTCCAGGCCAATGTTGAGGACGGTGGACACGGCAAGCGCCTGCAGCGGCATGCGGGTGATGCCGACGGAGCGGAAGATCGCCGCCTCAAAGTTGTAGAGCAAGATCGAGGGCATGCTGAGTAAAAAGACGCGCAGGTAGAGCGAAGCGAGCGGCATGGTTTCGGCGGGAACGTTGAGCGCGGCGAGCATGGGCTCGGCAAAGATCTCGCCCAGCGCGATGACGCCAAAGCCCACAAGTGCCATTAAAATCGAGGTATGGACGGCGCGTTTGACCATGTTCTGATCGTTGCGGCCGATAGCGTTGGCGATGACCACGTTGGAGCCAAGCGACATGCCAATAAACAGGTTGAGCATAAGACTGGTAAGCGGAACATTGGAGCCGACCGCCGCCATGGCGAGGGTTCCCTGGTCGCCCGAGAAGTTACCGATAATGACCGTGGCGATGAGGTTCGACAGCTGCTCCAAGATGCTCGTGGCGGCCACGGGGAAGGCGAACAGGGGAATATTGCGCCACAGCGAGCCGGTGGTCATGTCAATGTGCTTAGATGCGGTGTCAGCCATACGCTCTCAATCTCTAATATGCTCTTTCGTGCTTATTTGCGCAGACGATGATACTCCTAATGCAACCAGTCGGCACTTAGGGACGTTCCTTTTCTGTCGGCAGCTGGGGACACTCCTTGTCTCTTCTATGACTAGGCGGGGAAGGCGTGAGACAATAGTGGGCGTTGTGTTGTTCGCGCTAAGGAGTTGCCATGTTGTTGTGTCCCGTTTGCCATGAGCCGCTGGTGGACGACGAGCGCGGTGCTGCATGCACGGGCGGACACCGGTTTGACCGTGCGCGCGAGGGTTATCTGTACCTACTGCGCTCGTCCAAGAGCGGCGACTCTATGGGCGATCCTAAGTCGCAGGCGCGCAGTCGTCGTGACTTTCTAAACCGTGGCTACTATGCGCCGTTGCGCGATGCAATGGTCGAGCTGGTGCGCGAGCGGGCGGCTGGGTGCGCTGCGTCTACGAACGGTCCCATGACGCTGCTCGATATTTGCTGCGGCGAGGGCTACTACACCAGCGCCATGGGCGCGGTGCCGGGGGTGGATGCTTACGGTTTCGACCTGGGCAAAGAGATGGTACGCCTTGCCGCCAAGCGCGGCGATGCGACCTACTTCGTGGCCAACATGAAGGACATCCCCGTGGCTGATGGCGCCTTCGATATGGTGACCGAGCTCTTTGCTCCCTTTAACGAGCGCGAGTTTGCCCGCGTGCTGGCGCCCGAGGGCTCGCTCTACACCGTCGTGCCAGGTGCACGTCATCTGTTTGGGCTTAAGGAAGTGCTCTACGATACGCCGTACCTTAACGACGAGAAGCTGCCGCAGACCAGCGAGCTCGAGTTGGTCGGAACGCAGCGGGTGTCTGCGAATATTACGCTTCAGACCCAGGCCGACATCGAGGCGGTATTCCAAATGACGCCGTACTACTACCGCACGCGCCCTGCCGACAAAGAGCGCCTGGCAAATTTGGACACCCTTCAAACCGACATCGACTTCATCATCGCCGAGTACCGCCACAGCTAACAACCTGCCAAATAGGGACAGGTTTATTTTGGTAGGTTTTATCTGGGCAAACGTAAAGGGCCGACCGCGGAGATGCGCGATCGGCCCTTTTTAGTTGCTTGGCTGCAGAGGTTATGAGAAGCGAGCGCTTATAGGCGGTCCTTGTTCTCGGCCTTAACGGCGTGTGCCTGCTGAACAAAGAACAGGTCGTACACCACGATGACAAAGGCGCCAAAGTTGATGGCGTCGCCGCCAAACGCGGGAAGCGTGAGCACCGCTTGGGCAAGCGTGGCGACCGCGGCAACAATACCGAGCTTAAACGCGCCGTCCACCTGCGAAGGCTTGTTGGCGCCCTTGATACCGGCGACGCCTGCGGCAAGGTCGACGAGACCCTTGGCGATAAGCACGACCGCTGCGAGCGTGGCGTACGAACCGTACGTGGAATCGAGACCGCCCGTGGCGATACCGACGCCGGCGGTGACGAGGCTGGCGATGCCCAAAACAAAGTAGATGAGAGCAAGGATTTTGAGAGTCTTGCGAGTGAAGCTCATGGCTGGTCCTTTCGATACGAGTACGCCAACTTGGCGTACCCAATGTACTGCACATATGGTGAAGCACATTGTAGTTCAACGCGGCGATGCATGCGTTTGAAAGCGCATTGAGCCCGCGCAGCCAAACCCAACCTTTCAAAAAGGAAAGCTGGGCGTAAGTCAAATCGATGGCAGCGTATGCGCGGCGCTGCGATGATGGGTCCATGGTAAGAGCTGGTCTCAAGGAGGAGCCATGATGTACGGAACAGGGCAAGTGCATGAGCCGCGGTCGTTGGGAAGGCGCATGGGTGATTCTGTGATCGCTGCCGTGTGCACGGGATTGATGGCGGTGCTTTGCATTGCGATGCTGTGGGCCATGTCGCATGTGGGACAATAGCGGACGGTTGGGTGCCGACATAAACGGCGCTCACGTATTCGTTTTGCTTGTTAAGGAGTACCCATGGACGTCGTCGATCCCTTTTCTATTGCTCGGGCCGCGGGGCTTGAGCTGATCGGGACGTCCGAGGGCCTCACGCTCACCGACGGCACGATGGAACTGCGGGCCGATTTTACTCGCATGCTTCCGCGGCTCAAGCAGGGCCGTCTGCAGCAAGAGCTGCTGGTAAAGGCTGCGCGCGCAAAAGGCATCGAGAGCCCATGGGCGATTGACGCCACGGCAGGCTTTGGCGAGGATTCGCTGCTGCTGGCGGCCGCGGGTTTTACCGTCGATCTGTATGAGCAGGATTGCGTGATCGCGGCGCTCCTCAAGGATGCCCTGGATCGCGCGGCAGATGATCCGGCGCTTGCGACAGCCGTGGCCCGCATGCGCTTACATGCGGGCGAGGACAGCATTGCCGGCCTTCGCCATACAGCTGAGCTGATCGGGCAGGGCGAGCTCACCGCTCCCGACGTGGTATATCTGGACCCCATGTTTCCCGGGCGCACCAAGAGCGCGGCGGTGAAAAAGAAGTTCCAACTCTTGCATCATCTGGAACAGCCGTGCGCCGATGAGGAGACGCTGGTCGAAGCCGCGCTTGCGGTGCACCCGCGCAAGGTCGTTATCAAGCGGCCGGTGAAGGGGCCACTGCTTGCCGGCGTTAAGCCGAGCTATCAGCTTGCGGGCAAGGCCGTTCGTTACGATGTGTTGGTGCCGCCGCGTCCATAGCCCGTGCGCAATGGCCGGCATTGCGCCAATGGGGAGCCTATTTCCAAGGGTGTGACGTCAGGTGCCAGCCGCCGCAGTATTCGCATTTGTAGCAGGCTAAGCCGCGCCGCCCGCGGTTTTCGCAGTCGGCCATAACGGCCTCGGCCTCGGCGCGCGTGTCGTAACGGTTTTTGCGTTTGCACGACTTGTAGCGCCAGGCCTCATCGCGCTCGGCGTCCAGGGCGTCGCGGCGCTCGTCTTCGCGCGCAAACAGGTCGCTCATATCGCCGCCCGTGGCAGCGCTTAAAAACTCGCTTTTTGCCTTTGACCAGGCGGCTCGCTTTTTGCTTCCCATCTGCTTAGCGCCTCTCTCCAAACGCTGGTATCATTGCTCAACCAAAGTGATACCAATAAACGTGAGGTCGCCGCGTGATGATCAGAAAAACCCTCGATACCGACATTCCCGGCGTCATGGCTATCTATGACGCAGCCCGCGCCTTTATGCGCGCACATGGCAACGCCACGCAGTGGCCCGAGGGCACGCCTTCTGCCGAGCAGCTGGCTGCCGATATCGCCGCCGATGGCAGCTATGTGTGCGAAGTCGACGGCCGCGTGGTGGCGACGTTTGCCTTTTTGCCGGGCCCGGACGAGTGCTATGACGTCATTGAGGATGGTCAATGGCGCAGCGACGCTCCGTACGCCGTGCTGCATCGCGTGGCGTCCGATGGCACCGTGCACGGTATCGCGGCTGCGATGTTTGCCTTTGCCAAGGAGCGTGCCGATCACCTGCGCATCGACACGCATCAGGACAACCTGCCCATGCAGGGAGCCATCGCCAAGGCCGGGTTTAAGCGCGCCGGTATCGTATATGTGTCGGACGGTACGCCGCGCGTCGCGTTTGATTGGCTGCGCGAGGCGTAAGAGCGACGCCTCATATCAATAATTCGCGCGAACGAAAATGGTCCCACCCGGGGCCATTTTCGTTCGCTGCGCTGTTTTGCAAGCCGGCTTTCGCAAGGCGCGAACCTACGAAAATCGCCGCGCGGCAACGCGGGGCGATGAGCTCGGTCGGGGGATAGGGCCCGCTTCGCCCGCCGGCCCGTAAATTGTATCATCCAGTGTGGAACGAGGACGCCCGTTGCCGCGTGCGATGGGCTTGCAATAAGAGGAGAGCCATGTCGAAGCAAGCGGTCGTTGGAATCTTGGCGCATGTCGATGCCGGCAAGACCACGCTGGCCGAGGCCATGCTGTTCAACGCGGGTCGCATTCGCAAGCGCGGCCGCGTGGACGATGGTGATTCGCATCTGGACACTGACGCGATCGAGCGCGAGCGCGGCATCACGATTTTCTCGTCGCAGGCCGTGCTCGACCACGGCGATACCCGCGTCATGCTTGTGGATGCGCCCGGCCACGTCGATTTTTCGGCCGAGGCGGAGCGCACGCTGCGCGCGCTCGACTATGCGATTTTGGTTGTGGGTGCCAACGACGGCGTGCAGGGGCACACCGAAACCCTGTGGCGCCTGCTTGCGCGCTATGACATTCCGACGTTCATCTTTATCAACAAAATCGATTTGGAGAATCCCGGCCGCGATGTTTTGCTGGCACAACTTGGGCAACGTTTTTCCGAGGGCTGTCTGGACGCCAACGAACTGCTGGCGGGTGGTGCCGTTCAGGAGGACGCTGCTGCGTTGGACGAGGCGGCGCTCGAGGAGTTTCTTGAGGCGGGTGAGCTTTCCGTCGCGACGCTGTCACGCATGGTTGCCGAGCGCAAGCTCTTTCCCTGTTTTGCCGGCTCGGCGCTCAAGGACCAAGGCGTGGACGAGCTACTGGATGGCATATGTGTGCTGATGCGCGAACAGGCATGGTACCCGGAGTTTGCCGCGCGCGTCTATCGTATCAGCCGCGGGGATCGCGGTGAGCGCTTGGCTTGGGTTAAAGTGACCGGCGGCACGCTGCATGCCAAGCAGATAATTAACGGACGTTCCGGTGCCGAGGCATGGGAGCAAAAGGTCGATCAGGTACGCATCTATAACGGCGAGAAGTATGAGCTTGCCCAAGAAGTTGCTGCTGGCGGTATTTGTGTCGTGACGGGTCTTGCGCACGTTCGCCCGGGGGACGCCCTGGGCGCGGAGCCCGCGGGCGATGCGCCCGTCATTGCGCCAGTCCTCACCTATACGGTGCTTCCGGGCGAACACGATGTCCATACGGTGTTCAAAGCGTTGACTGAGTTGGCGGACGAAGATCCCATGCTCGGCGTAAGCTGGAATACGCATCTTGAGCAGATTCATTTGCAGTTGATGGGCGCCGTGCAACTCGAGGTCGTGCAGCGGGTATTGGCCGATCGCTTTGGCCTTTCGGTTGCGTTTGAGTCTGGCGGCATTCTCTATAAGGAGACTATTTCGCAGCCGGTCGAGGGCGTGGGCCACTTTGAGCCGCTGCGCCACTATGCCGAGGTGCATCTGCGCCTGGAGCCGTTGCCAGCGGGTTCGGGCGTGCAGTTTGGCACCGTGACCTCGACCGACGAGCTCGATCTTAACTGGCAGCGTCTGGCACTCACCAACGCCATGGAGCGCGATCACCTGGGCGTGCTGACCGGCTCGCCCATAACCGATGTGCGCATTACGCTCACGGGCGGCCGTGCGCATGCCAAACATACCGAGGGCGGCGATTTTCGCCAGGCCACGTACCGTGCGATTCGCCAGGGTTTGATGCAGGCGCGCGAGGCCGGCGCGGCGGTGCTGTTGGAGCCGTGGTATCGCTTTGAGCTCGAGGTGCCGGGGGAGTGCGTGGGCCGGGCGCTCTCGGATGCCACGCGCATGGGTGCCGAGTACGAGCCGCCGACGATGGCGGGAGACCGGGCGAAGCTCGTGGGTCGCGTGCCGGCATCCGAGGTGCAGGATTATGCGCTGGAGGTTGCTGCTTACACGAGTGGTCGTGGGCATCTGTACCTAGAGTTCGCCGGCTATGCGGCTTGCCATGATGCCGAGCGCGTCATCGAGACGGCCGCCTATGAGCCCGAGGCCGATCTGCCC
Organism: uncultured Collinsella sp.; assembly: GCA_902495545.1. Taxonomy (GTDB): domain Bacteria; phylum Actinomycetota; class Coriobacteriia; order Coriobacteriales; family Coriobacteriaceae; genus Collinsella. Next base: position 13,042 of record CABUXM010000013.1, read on the forward strand.
AACACGCCCGATTCGGTCTTTTGCTCTCACGGCGCCGGTTACACGGTCAAATGGTACGACGTGCCTGCCGCGGCGCACGTAAAGATCGATCCCGCCACCTTCCGCCCCTGGCGAGTAGCAGACGCCGAGTTTTTCGGCCACATGTGACAAAGGGACAGTTTCTTTGTCACATGCTATTGGTATAACTCGGTATAAATTGGTATAACTATTACCAGGGTTTGCCAATCCGAGGAGGCCGACATGAATCCAAATCCCTTTAAGCCCACGGCTGGCAAGCGGCCTCCGATACTCATCGGCCGCGAGTCGGTCATCGAAGATTTCGAGGAAGGACTCGATAACGGCGCCGGAGCGCCGGGTAGGCTCATGCTCATTACGGGAAACCGCGGCTGTGGCAAGACGGTTCTCCTGCGGGAGCTGCAACGTCTAGCCAATGAGCGCGGATGGGCGGTTGTCTCCGATTCCGCTTCGCTTGGCTTATGCGATCGCTTGGCCGACGCGCTTCGCTCGAATAAACCCGTTGTGACGTCAGTGGAGCTCGGTCCGTCGTTTGGTCGGATGTCGGTCGAGGCGGCGCGAGCAAAGGGCGAGACGTTGCGAGGGCTGGCCAACGAGCGCCTTAAGAAGCTCGGTCCAGGCAAGGGCATACTGTTTGCGATTGACGAGGCGCAATCGGCTTCTATCGAGGAGCTGGCGGCTCTTGCCGTTCTCTATCAGCAGGTGCTTGGAGACCAGGATGCCACGGGCTTGTCCGATAGCGACCAGCGCGGTCTTGCGCTTGTTTTTGCCGGCTTACCCAGTATGGTTGACGATCTGCTCGAAGAGCCGAGCGTGACGTTTTTGCGGCGTGCCCAGCAGCGTACGCTGGGGGCGATATCTTTGCCCAAGGTGCGCGATTCATATATCCAGACGGTCAAAGACGCTGGTCTTTACGTTGACGCGGAGACAGCGGACCTTGCGGCACGCAAGAGCATGGGGCATCCCTATATGGTTCAGCTGGTGGGCTATTACATGTGGCGCTCTGCTGTCCGGCGTGGCTCGCAGGTCATTGAAGTGTGCGATGTCGAGGCTGGCCATAAGGACGCTGTCTCCGAGTTCTACGAAGCAGTTGACGCTCCCTTGTATTACGGGTTGCGCAGTCCGCAACGCCTCTTTGTCGAGGCCATGGCTGCTGACGAGGGTGAGCCGAGTCGCATGGCGGATATCATTGAGCGCTGCGATCGCACCCAGAGCTGGGCGAGTAAATATCGCGCAAGCCTGATTCGCGAGCGCGTCATCGAGGCTGCCGGATACGGCCTCGTCTGGTTTACCGTGCCCATGCTGGGCGAGTACATTCGCGATCGCATTTTATGGCACGAGTAGGGTGATAAAGGTGACGGAACAGAAGATGAGCCCGCAGGCTATCGAGGTGCGTGGTGCGCGCGTCCATAACCTCAAGGGCATCGATATAGATATCCCGCTGGGAAAGCTCGTAGGCATTGCCGGCGTGTCGGGTTCGGGCAAGAGTTCGCTGGCACTGGGCGTTCTTTACGCCGAGGGCTCGCGCCGTTACCTGGAGGCGCTCAGCACCTATACTCGCCGTCGTCTGACGCAGGCCGAACATGCCCAGGTGGATGAGGTCTTGCACGTGCCGGCGGCGCTCGCGCTACACCAGCGTCCGAGCGTGCCGGGCGTGCGTTCCACTTTTGGCACCATGACAGAGCTCAACAATAGCCTGCGTCTGCTCTTTAGCCGTTGCGCCCATCACGTGTGCCCGCACTGCGGGGCGCGCGCGGAGCCGAGCCTTAACGTGGCCGCAGGCCTGTCGCTCACGTGTCCCGCATGCGGCCGCGAGTTCTACGCCCCGAGCGCCGAGGACCTTGCCTTTAACAGCGGCGGCGCGTGTCCCACTTGTGGCGGCACCGGCGTTATGCGCGAGGTGGACGAGGCGAGCCTGGTGCCCGACGAGTCAAAGACTATCAACGAAGGCGCAGTGCTTCCCTGGGGTACGCTCATGTGGGATTTGATGAAGCAAGTGGCAGGCGAGATGGGCGTGCGCACCGACGTGCCGTTTAACCAGCTCACGCCTCAAGAGCGCGATATCGTGTTCCACGGCCCGGCGGTTAAGAAGCACATTCTCTACGTTCCCAAAAACGGCGAGGGCGCCACGCCGCTCGACTTTACCTATTACAACGCCGTCTATACCGTCGAGAATGCGCTCGCCAAGGTTAAGGACGACAAGGGCCTCAAACGCGTTGCACGCTTTTTGCGCGAGGGGCCATGCCGTGACTGTGGTGGCACGCGTCTCTCCGAGGCTGCGCGCCAGCCCCAGGTGCGCGGTATCAATCTGGCGCAGGCCGCGGCCATGACGCTGGGTGATGCGGTTGAGTGGGTGCGCGGGGTGCCCTCATCCCTGCCGGCCGAGATGCGGCCCATGGCGACGGATATCTGCGATTCATTTTTGGGTGCGGCCCGTCGTCTGGTCGATCTAGGTCTCGATTACCTTTCGCTCGATCGCGCCGGCGCCACGCTTTCCACGGGCGAGCGTCAGCGCGTTCAGCTCGCCCGCGTGGTGCGAAACCGATCGACGGGCGTGCTTTATGTACTGGATGAGCCCTCGATCGGCTTGCATCCTGCCAATGTCGACGGCTTGGTAGGCGTGATGCGCGATCTGGTGGATGACGGCAACACCGTGGTTGTTGTCGACCACGATACGCGCGTACTGGCGGAAGCCGACTATCTGGTCGAGATGGGCCCCGTTGCCGGAGCAGGCGGCGGTAACGTGATCGCTGCAGGTACGGTGGACGAGGTCGAGCAATCGCAGGGCAGCCGCATCGCGCCGTTTTTGTGCTCAGAGTCCAAGCGCTTGCGTCCACAGGTGACTGACGAGGAAATGTTCGACCAGGGACATATCCGCATGGCAACCGATGCCATCCATACCGTAAAACCGCTCGAAGTCGATATCCCGCGCGGTCGCTTGGTCGCGGTTACGGGTGTTTCGGGTTCGGGCAAGACGACGTTGGTGCTCGAGACGCTCATCCCGGCGCTTAAGGCGCAGGCAGCTGGCGAGCGCTTGCCACGCCACGTGCGCTGGATCGATGCCGAGGGCATTGCGCGTGCCAACCTGATTGACGCCACGCCCATCGGTGCCAACGTGCGCTCGACGGTGGCAACCTATGCCGACATCCATGATGAGCTGCGCCGCGCCTTCGCCCGTACGCCCGAAGCCAAGGCAGCCGGCTACAAGGCGGGCGCCTTTAGCTATAACACTGGCGCCTTGCGCTGTCCTACGTGCGACGGCACGGGATCGATATCGCTCGACGTGCAGTTTTTGCCCGATGTCGAAATCGTCTGCCCGGCATGTCGCGGCTCACGTTATGCAGACGCGGCTTCGCATATCCATCGCGAGGGCAAGGACGGGAGTCTGCTTACGTTGCCGCAGCTCATGGACATGAGTGTGGACGAGGCCATCGACGCCACGGTGGGGCTCAAGAAAGTTCAGACGCGCTTGCAGACCTTGCACGACCTTGGCTTGGGCTATCTTGCGCTCGGTGAGCCCACACCGGCGCTTTCGGGCGGCGAGGCGCAGCGCCTTAAGCTCGCGAGCGAGATGGGCCGCGTGCAGGATGATGCCGTATTCGTATTTGACGAGCCCACGATCGGCCTGCATCCGCTCGATGTTCAGGTGCTGTTGAACGTGTTTGACGGCCTCGTTGCCAAGGGCGCCACGGTTATCGTGATCGAGCACGACCTCGACCTTATCTGTAACGCCGATTACGTGATCGACATGGGCCCGGGCGGTGGCGATGCGGGCGGGCAAATCGTCTGCGCCGGCACGCCGGGCGACATCGCAGCCTGCTCTGCAAGCATCACTGGCCGCTACCTATAACCGAATGTGACAAAGGGGCTGTCCCTTTGTCACATTCCGGCAAAGACTGTCGGCATCACGGTTTTCTGTTTCGGTTAATTCTGGTTAAAAGCAGTTAATTTCAGTTAAAAGCAGTTAATTCTGGTTAAAAACAGTTAATTACAGTTAAAAGCGAGCGCGTTGTCGGCACGGCGCTTGAATAGCTTGTGCCTGAGGGCCAAAATGGCCTCAGCCCATTCGCGGAATTTGCACGCCCTATAGTGAGTGGGCTCTCGTTTGAGCCGATGCTGCCAGGAGGCGGCCGATAGGGGCAATTATGGACAATCGAATCTTTGGGTATGCGCGTGTCTCATCTGCGGATCAGAACTTGGACCGCCAGTTAGACGCATTGGGAAGGTTTCCCGTTCAACGGGATCAGATTTACGCTGACAAGGCAAGCGGTAAGGACTTTAAGCGTCCTCAGTACCAGCGGCTTCTTCGCAGGTTGCGCGAGGGCGACGTTCTCGTGATCAAAAGTATCGATCGTTTGGGTCGTAATTATCGTGAAGTCCTCGATGAATGGCGACGCATCACGGTGGATAGGCATGCTGCCATCGTAGTGCTTGATATGCCTCTGCTCGATACACGCGAGCAACTCGACGGCATCACGGGAACATTCATGGCGGACCTTGTCCTCCAGATCTTGAGCTACGTGGCGCAGCTGGAGCGTGAAAACATCAAGCAGCGCCAGGCGGAGGGTATCGCATCGGCGCGTCTGCGGGGTGTGAGATTTGGAAGGCCGGCGCTCGAACGCCCGGATAGCTATAGCGATGTCATCAAATCATTCGAAGGAGGTGAGGTTACGAGGCAAGAGGCCGCAACGCTACTGAACGTCAGCACATCGACATTCGATCGTTGGAGGCGGGCGGACACGACCGGTTTTGACCGTTCGCCGTCCGTCCGTCCTCTTTAGCTAGACATTTTGACGAGGGGAGTTTATTGTACAGAGCTCACTCCTTCCCTCGATGTTTATCCAGTTCACGCCCTTGAACCAAATAGTGCCACCGCGTTGCCAATTCGTCTGCTTTTTGGCGAGGGGCTATAAGTCTTAACGTCAATCGAAGGGAAATAGTCGTGAAACGAAATACTACTAAAAAGCAGCCTATGATGGGCTTGCTTGTCCTACTTATCTGTTCTCTAGGATTCATCTCGGCCTGTTCACAGAATGATGCAAACGCTGCAAAGTCGAAATATGTCGACGATAAGGCGATGAATGTTATCGCCGCCGGGTTTGAGAGAAGGTCCGACGTCATTGAATCTAATGCAAACGATGATGATCCTCATTCAACCGAGAATATCCAGGAAGCTATTGAGGCCGAAATCAAGAACGACAAGGAACTCAAGAACGCTAGGTTTAAGGATTCCAAGATGCAACAGGACGTAATCACGTATCTGAATCTGCTTGATGACCAGCTTAAAGTGACCGAGGATTACTCGCAATCGTCTTCGGATTATTACGAAGAGTGGAATAAGGTCTACGATAAGCGGTCTGCGCAGCTCAAAAAGCTTGTTGATAATTACGGGCTGGAAGTCGGGGAGAAATACAAGGATGATTTCAACGACTTAATTAAGAATGGAAAGTCCGTAGCAGAGAAGACCCGCTATGAGGATGCCATCAACAGTTTGATTCAGGGAGCAAATTTCGAAAAATCGGATGACGGTTACGGCCTGTATACGTATACGGCGGTAGTTGAGAACACCTCTGGTATATCGTTCTCTAACGTCAGCCTGACACTTGCTCTCTATGATGCAGATGACATCAAAGCGGAGGAGACCTATGCGGACACTTCTTCGTGGGCGCCGGGTGAGAAAGTCAAGTTCGAGGCAATGTCCGATGTTGACGCTGCGCGCGTTGTCGCATCTGTTTCCAGCTACGATGTAAATAAATAAGTTCTGCACGGAAGGGGCGGGTTAATCGGCAATGAATGGTTGACCTGCCCGTTTTATGCCAATTATTGAACAACAAGTGCCGCGAACGAATGTGTATTATATCGGATTGCAAACAACTGCCCTCGTCTGAAGACATGCTGAAAACGACAATTAAGGCATGAGGTATAACCCACGGCAGTTTCTTAAATAGCAGGGATTTTGAAAGGAATAGGGGATGGATGAGATAGAGGAAGGCATGGGGGCGCTGAAAGCGAAACTCGGAAGAATCCTGACAAAGCCCAAGGTATTCTTTGCGGGCCTGGCGCTTGGTGGAGTGATTGTGGCTGTACTTTTCATTACCATCTTTAATAACGGCAAAGCTGCGGGCGCGAAAGAAACGACCCCCAATACGCTTTCCCCGTCGGTCGTGTTTGAACGCATCGCTTCCCAGAACGAGATGGTTTCTGCATCGCAGAACTATGCGATTGTCGATAAGGTGACGGATACCAAGAGGTTCTTCGATTGGTTTGATATCCCGTTTACGGAAAACAGCTTTTGGTACCGCTATGTGGGAACCATTAAGGCGGGTGTGAATCTCGAGACGGCAGAGATACATACAGACAAGAAAAAGCTGACCATTGCGATGGATGAGCCTTATGTAATCTCGAACACGCCGGATATGAATAAGTCGGGTGCTCTCGAGGAACGCAACAACATCCTCAATCCCATTGAGGTCAAAGACGTCACGGCGTTTGAAGCGCAGTGCAAGGAGCGGAGTGAAAGCGAGGCCATCAAGGACGGCAAGCTGCTCGAAGAGGCTCGAGTGAACGCCGAAGCAAATATCCGTGCGATGTTCAACTCGGCATTTGGCGATGAATATACGGTTGATTTCGACTATCGGAAATAGGAGGTCACTATGGAGGATAAAGACGATCTAGCTGTTGTCGAAAGGGAGGAGCTGTCGCGACATAAGCAGAGTTTTGATATCCGTAAGGCCGCTGCCGGGTTGGTTGATGGCGCCGGAAGCGCGATGGCGGGCGCGGTTGCAACCGTACAGAAAGTTGCCGATGGCGCAATGCGTGCTGCAACTCCGATGGTCGATGACGCCTTGGCGGCTATTGCTGATGCGGCCGATGGTGCAGCAGGTGCTGCTGCGGATATTGGTGACGCCGTCAACGATTGGGCATACCAGCAACAGCTCAATAGGTACAGGCCTGTAACCAAAGAGATCTATCAGAGCCCTTCATTCCATTTGCCGAACATGATTCGAATTGTTGACGGAAATGAGCGTCGGGGCATCGATGTCTGTAGGGATGCTATTGGTTGGTTGGATACTGTTAAGGGCACGCAGATTTTCAATTTGTACCGCGAAGCAATTGGGGATAGCGAGCTGTCTTTCTACCCTAAACCATCTCTTTATTCCACATATTACATAGATGCTTTTGATCGGTCTCGCTTTGTTGATCTAGACTCCTATTTCGCAACCATGCAACAAGACAAGATGGCCGAGTTGAGACGGATTGCGTTCATGCTTGGCGCGAAGCGCTGCAAGTTGGAGGTGACGGAGTACGAGGAAACTCGGAGAGGCCACCAGGTTAAGGGAAATGCCAAAGCGGGAAAGAAGGGCTCGGCTCGAATCAACGGCTCTTTGAGCGATTTAACGAGAAATGAGAAGAAAATCCTGTTTACACAGGAATTCGAGGGAGACATGGTTCCACAGCGCCCTGAACTCCATTGGTATGCCCATGACTCTGACATTCTCTTGTTAATCGAAACGAGATGCGGTGGAGAGGATAAAAACAAGGCGAAGAGTTATCGGGTTGAATTGAAAAGCGAGACGACCATGACCATGTCCGTATCGCTTGCCATGGCTATCGATGAGGCATGCAGCAAGCTGAACATAAGGGCGAATTCGAGCCTGACAAGCCAAGCTAAGCGAGAACTTCGGCAGTCGTTTGTATTTGAAGTTGAATTCTGACGTGAATTGTCAGCAGCCAAATGCGGCAAAGGGACTGTCCCTTTGCCGCATTTGATGTCAAAACCATTTTGTCAAGGACTAGAGAGTTTGAAAGTCTACCATTTCTACCCCGTCCCCTAATGGCAGGTTTTACATGCCGGCAAAGCCTGTTTGGCGCAGGGCTTCGTAGAGGACGATGGCGGCGCTGTTGGAGAGGTTGAGGGCACTGATGCGGTAGTCGTCCGGGTTGACGAAGTTGCCGCAGATGTCCTGTTGAAGGATGGCCTCGTGGCCGTCCTCGGTATGCCCCAGCGATTCCTCGTGAGCTTCCCAAGCCTCGGCGTTATCGAGTGAGTCGCAATCGCGCAGCATTGGGATGCGCTCGCAGCGCTCGGGCGCCGCGGCAAGCAGTGGCTCGGGAATGCCCGAGCTCTCGCTGCCAAAGACCAAGAAGTCGCCGTCGCGATAGGCGCTTTGCGCATAGGTGCGACGAGCCTTTTTGGTCAGCAGATGCAGGCGTTCGTCAGCAGGGGAGAGGCCGTTGCGGGCAAGGAAGTCCTCCCAGTCGGCATAGGTCGTCACGTTCAAGTTTTGCCAATAACCCAGACCGGCGCGACGTACCGTCTTGTCGTCGAGCGAAAAGCCCAGCGGCTTCACCAGATGCAGACGGGCGCCGGTGACCACGCAGGTGCGGCCAATGTTACCCGTATTGGCCGGAATCTCGGGCGCATACAGCACGATATTGAACATGAATCTCCTTGACTCGGAACGAAAAACCGCCACGAAGGGGACAGGCACCTTCGTGGCGGTTTGGCGGTTACGTAACGGGCGGACATTTCCGCCTCGATAAACCTAGGCGCGGTGCCAGTCGGTCAGGCAGGCGTCCAACGCGGCGATGAGCGCGTCCTTGTCCATGTGACGGCCGATGATGCACAGGCTCGTCATGCGATCGCCCGTCTCGTCGTCCCAAATCTGCATGATCTCGGGGTTCTCGTCGATGATCTTCTGCTTCTCGCCCTCGGGCGCAGAGTCGACAAACAGGCCGTTTTCCATCAGGCGCATCTGGTGGCCGGCCTGCTCGAACATGTAGCACATGTCTGGATTGCCAGTCTGCCACAGCGGGCCCTTGACGCGGATGACCTCGTCGGGCCACTCCTGCTCAACAAAATTGGTGAACTTTTGCAGGTCAAACGGCTTGCGGCGCGAGTACACAAAGGTCTCGATGTCGTACTCGAGCACCTCGGGGTCGTCGTGCTCCTCGGGATGCTCCATGGCCTCGATCCAGGCGGCGGAGTTGTAGGCGCGCATAAAGTCGAAGCGGTCGGTGTCGAGCAGCTCCTCCATAGGAACCTCGCCGTTTTGAGCCTCGACAATCACGGCGTCCTTCTGCAGGCTGCGCACGATAGCCTTGAGCTCGGCGATCTGCTCGGGGCTCACGGTATCGGTCTTGTTGAGGATCAGCGTAGAGCAGAACTCGATCTGCTGGATGAGTAGGCTCTCGATGTCGTCCTCGTCGATATCCTCGGCCAGCAGGTCGCGGCCGCCGTTGAACTCGTCGTACATGCGGGCGCAATCGACTACGGCCACGATGTTGTCGAGTGCGAGCTTGGGCTCGCCGCCCACCTTGGCCTCGTCGCAGAAGCTCGAGATGGTGTAGGCGATGGGGATGGGCTCGCAAATGCCCGAGGCCTCGATGATGATGTAATCGAAGTCACCCGAATCGGCGATGCCCTGCAGCTGGTTGGCAAGGTCGTCCGAAAGCGTGCAGCAGATGCAGCCGTTGGTGAGCGGGATGAGGTCGTCGGTCTCGGAAAGGCCGCCGTCGGCGATGAGGCTGGCGTCGACGTTGATCTCGCCGATGTCGTTGACGATTACGGCGGCGCGGATACCGCCATCGTTAGCGAGGATGTGGTTGAGCAACGTGGTCTTGCCGGCACCGAGGTAGCCGGTAAGCATGATGATCTTCACGGGTTTGTTGGGCATGTGCCCTCCTTTGTTAGACATGGCTTACAGTTGAATCATATGCCAAACGCCTGCTCTTATACCCACGCGCTGGCAAATAACACAGGCTACTCCCAGGCTCCCCATACATCGGGGCAATAACCGACGGTGGCCTTTTTGCCGTTGCGCACGATGGGCTCGGCTAGAACCTGCTGGTTCTCGAGCAGCTTGTCGAAGCGCTGGCTGGGGGTGAGGTGCTGGATGAGCGCGAGCGTTTCCTCGTCCTTGGCCTTGGGATTGAGCAGCTTGTCGATGCCGCCGACCGCCTGCATCACGCTCGTGAGCTCGCCCTTGCTCATCTCCTTTTCCTTAAGGTCAATAAACTGCACCTTAATGCGGCGCTCCTTAAAATAACGCTGCGCCTTCTTGGTATCGAAGGACTTTTTGGTGCCGAAGATTTGCACGTTCATAGTATGTTCCGCCGTTCTAACGAATGAAGTTGGTCGTTGCGCGATCGGCTTCGGGTGCGTTGATGCCGGCGGCCTGTCCTGCCTCGATGCAACGCAGGAGCCAGGCCATGTTTTTGCCGATGTTTCGCATGGTGGCAAGGCCCTCGGCGTCCCCATCGGCGTCGCCGGGCACGCGGCCAAACACGTTGTTCCAGTAGGTGGAAGCGACCACGGGCATTTGCTTAATGGTGAAGTACTTGTTGAGCACATCGAAGGTGGTCGACGTGCCGCCGCGACGGGCGACGGCGACTGCGGCGCCGGGTTTGTGCTCAAAGGCATGCCCGCCTGCATAGAAGGCGCGATCGAGGGCCGAAAGGATGCGGCCGCTGGGGTGCGCGTAGTAGACGGGCGAGCCAAAGACAAAGCCATCTGCCTGCTCGGCGGCAGCGATGAGCTCGTTCACCACGTCGTCGTCAAAGGTGCAGCGTCCGCCAAGCTTGCCGCACTGACCGCAGCCAATGCAGTCGCGAATGGGCTTGGCACTCAGTTGAAACACCTCGGTATCAATGCCTTCTGCATCAAGTTGCCCTGCGATCTCGGCGAGTGCGCGGGCGGTGTTGCCGTTTGCCTTGGGACTGCCATTGACCAAAAGAACCTTCATCACAAACTCCCTCTGCTTTTGGTGACTTCTGCAGAGGATTATCGCACGATGGGGAGGCGGCGCGGGCGCGGCGCTAATCCAGTTTAGTACCTGGCACCTGCACGGCTTTCCCGAGCAACGCTTTGAGCTCGTTCAAAATTGAAACGGGCTGACGGTCAACGCCGTCCAGATGGAGCGTGGCCACGCGAATGGGCGGCTGATATTCAAGCGAGCCGATGAGCACGGGAGAACCTAGGAACCGTTCGATGTCGCTTGCGATCTCGTCGATCGCCTCGGGGCCGAGCTCATCGAAGAGTGCCACGAACATCGGCCCCGTCGAGCGGAACAGGCGGCCCTTGCCGCGCGAACAATCCATGAGGCAGGCGGCGCTTTCGGCGAGCACGCGGTCGCCTGCATCGAATCCAAAGCGGGCATTGACCTCGGCGATATCGTCGACCTTAATGGCAATAAAGCCTGCCTCGTGCAGCACGTGGCGCATCTCTCCAATAGCGTTGACCAGCGCGTGGACATCACCCAGGCCCGTTACCGAGTCGGTCGTATCTGCCAAGCTTCGGTTGATGATAATGCCCACATACATGCTGGGCTCGGTATCGGTGCCGTCCAAACGGTAGCCCGTGCAGTCGCAAAGCACGTATTTTCCGGTGGCATCCATTACGCGATACTGCATGTAGTGGAAGTGCCACGTGCCGTTTATCACCATGTCGAGCTCGGCACGTACGTTGTCGCGGTCCTCGGGATGAACGCGGGCGAGCCACATGTCGAGTGAGTTAAAAGGGTGCTGGGAGGGCAGGTCAAAATCGCGCACGGCGTTAACCGACCATTGCGATTCTCCCGTATCGAGATTGAGGATAAACGGATAGCGCGTCTCGGAGCTCATGGAGATCGCTTGGAACACCCGGTCGTTGCAGGGAAGCTGATCGACGATTGGGCGTTGCGGCGCGTCATCGTCTTTCGGTTGCTGCACACGATGCATAAGCTTATAGCGATACATCTTGCGATCGGCATCCATCGTCATCTGGCGACGCGTGTCGCCGGCAAGTGGATCGACGCGCGAGCAGCCAAAGCTAAAGCTGCCGATCATGGGCGCCTTGCCACCTGAGCTCGCCTCGATCAGCCTGGTACGCACCTGCTCCAAGCGCTGCTCGAGTTCAATCTCGTTTGCGGAGGGCGAGATGAGCACAAACTCGTCTCCACCGATACGGAACAGCATCTCATCGTGCTCCATGGTTTCGGAGAGCGTGCGGCAGATGCTCAGAATATAGCGATTGCCTTCGGCGTGGCCAAACCTATCGTTGCAATGCTTGAGATGGTCGATGTCAATATAGGCGCAGGTGAAGGGGTCGCCTTTGCGCCAGAGTTGCTCGACGTGACGGTCGAATCCGTTGCGGTTGCCCAAGTTGGTGAGCGGATCGATATAGGCGTTGCGCTCAAGCAGCTGGCGCTCTTGTTGCAGGATGGCATGCGTCTTTTGCAGTTGCTCACCAACGGCGCGTAGCTCAGCAGGCAGCGCGGCAACATCGAGTTCAGCGGTCGAGACGCCGTTCGCAAGTCGCTGAAGATAGGTAATAATCGATTGCTCGCCCAGGCGATATGACTCGTTCATGATGGATAACCTCCTTGGGCGGAACAACGGTTTGTATCATATCCCCAATTCGGTTTGAATTGGGGATATAAGTTAGCTAATGGAGACAAATGCCCCCTTCGACGGTGGCGTTTTGCGCGCGAACGTATCAGTTGTTATTGCCACCATCGAGCAATGCCTCAAAATCCTTCACCGGCATGGGGCGGTAGTAGAGGAAGCCCTGAGCGTAGCGGGCGCCCATTTGTCGTAGCATGTTCGCCTGCTCATTTGTCTCGACGCCTTCGACCACGACGGGCAGATGGAGCGACTGCGCCATTTCGAGCATCGATGAAATGATTTGCGTGCTGCGGCCTTGATCGCGGTCGGTGGGCACAAAGGTGCGGTCGAGCTTGATGACGTCGACGTTGACGTTCTTGAGCATCGCGAGCGTGGACTGACCGGTGCCAAAATCGTCCATATAGGTCGAGAAGCCGCAGGTGTGCAGATCTGCGGTCAGCTTATCCACGGCCTCGGATTCTCCCGTATAAGCCGTCTCGGTGATCTCGATACGCATGAGCTCGGGCGGTAGGTTGTATTGGGCGGCGAGCGCCCCCATATGTTCGGCAACGTCGCAGGCAAGGATATCCACGCGCGACACATTAAGCGAGACCGGAACCACGCGAAGACGGCGATCGAGACGCTCGCGAAGCCATATGGCGACACCCTGCCAAATGTACTTGTCAAGCGTCACTACAAAGCCGCTTTCCTCGAGTGCGGGGATAAACGTTGCGGGCGAAATGAGAGAGCCGTCCTTGTCAATCCAGCGGGTGAGTGCCTCGGCGCCAATAATCTCGCCGGTTTCCATATCGACCTGGGGCTGAAGATAGTACGTGATGCGACCATTTGACAGCGCGTACTGGAATTCGGTCAGCGTGCGGTGGAACGCGACTTCGCGCTCGTACTCCGCGGGGCGGAAAATGGCAATGCGCTCCTTGAAGTCGTTTTTGGCGCGTCGATTGGTAAACATGGCCTTTGCCTGCGCATCGATGGTGATCTCCTCATTGGAGTCGATGGGGTAAATGCCCATGGACGGCCAAAAACCTACGCCGTCATCATGCCTGGCTACGGCCTCGCGAACGCGGTTGTAGATTTGATGGACGGTGATGTGCTTAAAGGGGATGAGTACACAAAAGTCATCTTGGCCCCAGTACCCTGCGACGCCCATATCGGCATTCTCGATGTCCTTGAGGACCGTGCCCACATCGGCGAGTACGCGGTCGCCCTCGGCCTGGCCGTGCCATTCATTAAACAGGCGCATGTGGCCCATGTCGACCGTGGCGATGCACCAGGTGCCGTTGCGCCTTGCCTCGAGAAATGCGTTGGCGCGCCGCATAAACTCGCTGGGTCGATAGAGGCCCGTGAGCGAGTCGATACGTTCGGCTATAGCGCTTTTGCGCTCCGCCTCGGGTATGGGGAGGCTGTCGTTGGGAACAAGCCCGCCGGCCGTGCGAAGGCGACGGTCGAGTTCGCCTAAAACGGCGGTCGCTTGATGGGTTAAGTGCTCGTAAAAGGCCGGGACGACAAGGCAGACGGGAGTAATGGTGTCGCCTGCGATTCGAACAGGAGCGAAAACGGCCTCTTTAAGGTGGCGGGTCAGTTGCTCGAATGCCTCGTGGTCTAGGTCGTTGCTGAGCACGATGAACTGGACGCTTCGTGAACGGTAGACCCGGCTCCTGCCGCGGGTGATCGACAGCATGCGGCCTGCGTATTCGGCAAGCATGTTGTCGACAGCCTCGGCCCCGTAGAGCTCGTTGAGCTTTGTCGTGCCACGAACGCGCACCGCTATAAGCCCTGTCTCGCAACGATCGCGGCGGCAGGCGTCGATGGCGTTGGCCAGCATGCGCTGCGTTCCGAGGCCTGTGGCGGCGTCGACGGTTTCGGCAAGTGAGTGGTTGACGAGCTCGCCGACATAGAGCGAGGGGACATTTCCGTCGCCGTCGATACGAAACCCGCGAGCACGGCAAAGGACGTAGTCGCCGACGGCGTTGCGCACACGATACTGCATGACGCGACGGTGCTTGGTGCCGTTGTAGACTTGGTCGATGTCGTTGATGCAGACCTCAAGGTCGTCGGGATGGACGCGCGTTTTCCAGTAATCGCGACAGTTGTCTATGTGCTCCGAGGGAAGGCCAAGATCGCGCAAGGCACCTTGTGACCAAAGGGTGCGATGTTTGTCCAAGTTCTCGATAAAGAAATAACGGCCCTCGTTGATCATCGAAAAGGCGTCAAAAATACGATCGCTTATTTCGAAGTCGTCGGCGTGGACTTGCGTGATATTGCGTCGATCGAGGTGCATGGCATGACGTAGCTTGTAGTCGTACATGCGATGGTCGGCATCGAGCGTCATGCGATTGGAAGCTTCGCCCAGGGCGGGGTCGGCATGTGACACTCCGTAGCTAAACGAGCGGGGCATCTCGGAATCGTTGTTTTTGAGCAGAACCGTTCGGCAGTGTTTCAGACGTTCGGCGAGGTCGTCCTCGGTTGCAATCGTAGATAGGATGGCAAACTCGTCGCCGCCTATGCGAAATGCCGCTTCGCCCACCTTCATATACAGCTTAAGATAGAGACTTACCTGCAAGATATAGCGGTTGCCCTCGTCATGCCCAAAGACGTCGTTGCAGTGCTTGAGATTGTCGATATCGATGAACGCCATGGTAACGGGGGCGTCCTGCTCCCAGAGCTCCTCGAGGGAACGGGCAAAGCCACCACGGTTGCCAAGCCCAGTAAGCTGGTCGGTAAAGGCAGTCCTGATCAGATCCTCCTGCCGCTCGAGAAGGTCACGGACGGTCTTTTCGAGCGTTTCGGTGTAATTGCTGACAGTATCCATGTTCTAAGCGGCTTTCTGAGGTTGGGGCGGATTGCGTCGGGCGAGCTCGTTGTGCACACGCGACGTTGCTCGGCGTTTTGCGTGTATCCAGGCCCCCGCCTTGCCGCGTTGTTGAGTTAATTTGCCGGCTAATGTTCGCTGTTGATAACAGCTGAGTAGTGTAAACAATAGTGCACAATTATATATGGGTGCACATGCTGTGGGCGGCTATTATTCGACAAGCGGTAGCGCGACGATGCGATGTTCGATAAAAATGCGACTGGGACGATATATGTTGACGGGTATACTTGTCCCGTTTTAAAACGCAGGAACGGAGATGGTCGCATGGCACAGTCAAATATGACGCGCACGGTGGGGCTGGCGCTCGAGGGAGGCGGCTACCGCGGTATGTATACGGCGGGCGTGCTCGATGTATGGATGGAGCACGGTTTGACCTGCGACCATATGGTGGGTGTCTCGGCGGGCGCGGCGTTTGGCTACAACTTTAAATCGCGCCAGATCGGCCGCGCCATTCGCTATAACAAGGCCTATTGCGCCGACAAACGCTACGCGAGCGTGGCCAGCTGGTTGCGAACCGGCGATATGTTCAATGCCGATTTTGCCTATCACGAGGTGCCTATCGAGCGCGATCCCATCGACTTGGAGGCGTATCGCGCCTGCCCCATGCGATTTACGTGCGTGTGTACCGATATCGAGACGGGCAAGGCCGTCTATCACGATCTGCCGTATGGCGACGAGCGCGATATCGAGTGGATCCGGGCGTCGTCGGCAATTCCCGTGGCGACGCGTCCTGTCGCCATTGAGGGCCGCAAGTACCTGGATGGCGGCGTGGCTGATTCTATTCCCAGTGCATGGCTGTTTGCGCAGGGGTATGACCGCAATATCGTGGTGCTCACGCAGCCGGCGGGCTTTGTGAAGCAGCCCAACAGCGTGATGCCCATGCTGCGTCGCGTGTTCCGTCACTATCCGGAGTTTGTCTCAGCGCTTGAGCATCGGCATGAGGTCTACAATGCCACGCTCGATGACTTGGCACGTCGTGAGGCCGCCGGCGATATCTTTGTGGTGCGTCCGAGCGAATCGGTGAAAGTGCCGTCGCTGTGCCGCGAGCCCGATGAACTCGAGCGCATCTATCAGATTGGTCGTCGAGATGCGGAGGCGACTTTGCCGGCGTTGGAAGCATATCTGGCGGGGTAAGGGTCGCATGCGGAAAGCGCATCCCGGAATGGGGGTCCAAACTGGGATGCGCTTTCCATTGCTGAAGATGTGAGGCTGCGGATCGGCTGCTCGGCTTATGCCTATGCCTGCTGCCAGGTGTCGACGAGCTCCTTGGCCGCGGCGTAGGGGTCATCGGCGCTGCAGACGGCGCTCACCACAAAGAAGCCATCGACGCCGGTTGCCTTAAGCTGCGGCAAGTCGGCCGTCTTGACGCCGCCGCCCACCACGATGGGCACGGGGCTTGCCGTGTGGAGTGCGGCCAGGTCCTCAAAGCTCTTGGTGATGATAGAGCCATCGGCCGCGCGTCCGCAGTCGCGCTTGGTTTCGGTCTCGTGGAGTGGGCCGATGCCCAGGTAGTCGACTAGGCTCATGTCGGCGGTCTTGACGTACTCGAGCATCTCCTCGCAACGGGCGGAAAGGCCCACGATGGCGTCGGGCCCCAGCAGCTTGCGACAGACCTCGACGGGAATGTCGCTCTGACCCACGTGCACGCCGTCGACAGCAATGCCCTGCTCGCGCGCGGCGAGTACGCAGTCCAGGCGGTCGTCAATCAGCAAAGCGACCTGACCGGTCTTGCCAGCCTGTGCGATTGCTTGCGCGGCGTCGCCGGTCAGCGCAATGATCTCGCGGGCACTTGCCACCTTGGAGCGCACCTGAATGCAGGTAAAGCCGGCGTCGAGCGCCTGGGTCACCACATCGCCCACGGGACGTCCGAGGGTGTTTTCGGGGCCGAGTACCAGATAGGCCGAGATATCAAGGTTGTCGCGGATGCTCATCGTGCTTCCTCCTGCTTTTTGATCTGCGCTTCCATGCGCTCGAGCTTGCCGGTCATGGTGTCGGTAAATCCGGGTCGAATATCGGCTTTGAGCACGACTTCGGTGCGGATGCCCTTGCTCGCCAACACAAAGGTTGCGTCGCGCACGACCTGCATGACCTCGTCCCAGTCGCCCTCGATCTCGGTGAACATCGAGGTGGTGCGGTTGGGAAGGCCACTCTCGCGAATGACGCGCACGACCTCGGCGACCTCGGCGGAGAGCTCATCGCCGGTGCCGCACGGGGCGATGGCCACGGCGACGAGCGTGTTCATGCCGGTATTGGTTGCGGGCTCGGACATGGCCTATGCCTCCTCGAGCTCGAGTCGGTTATCGGCGATGTCTTGGGCGGTTGCGCGGTAGAGCTCGTCGATAAAGGCGACCTTAAAGCTTGCCGGGGCGTCGGCGACAGCGGCGGCACGTGTGCCGGCCACGTTGTAGACGGCGGTGCCGCAGACGGCTGCCGTAAACGGGTCGGCGGCGCAGGCGTACACGGCCAGCACGCCGCCCTGCGAGCAGCCGCAGCCGGTGATCTTGGACATGAGCGGGCTGCCGCCGTGGGACTTGGCTACGGTCGTGCCGTCGGTAATCAGGTCGACTTCGCCCGAGACCACTACGGCGCCGCCGGTGTAGCGGGCGAGCGCCACGGCAGCATCGCGGGCGGCATCGACCGTGTCGGTGGTATCGACGCCGCGCACGCGGCTCAGATCGGCCGCCTCGCCCTCAAGACCCCACAGGCCGGCGAGCGCGATGATCTCGGAGGCGTTGCCACGCACGATGGCGGGCTTGTACTGCTTGAGCTCATTTACCAACTGGGTGCGCAGGCTACCGATACCCAGGCCCACCGGATCGAGCACCCAGGGCTTGCCGGCGTCGTGTGCCGCCTTGGCCGCGCGGGGAATCGTCTGCTCGTAGATGGGGAAGAGCGTGCCCATGTTGAGATAGATGGCGCCGCCGCCGGCAACGAGCGCCTCGCCCTCGTCGGGCAGATAGACCATGGCGGCCGATCCGCCCACGGCGAGCTGTGCGTTGGCGACAAAGTCGATCGTCACCGTGTTGGTGATGGAGCCGGCCATCGGATTGGTGGCGCGAATCTCCTCCACGGCCTTGACCATATGTTGCTTAAGCTGTTCCGAATCAATCACTGCACATGCCTCCTTGGCATAGAAAAGGGGCGCTGTGCATAGACAGCGCC
This sequence comes from uncultured Collinsella sp., assembly GCA_902495545.1. Lineage (GTDB taxonomy): Bacteria > Actinomycetota > Coriobacteriia > Coriobacteriales > Coriobacteriaceae > Collinsella. Next base: position 31,472 of record CABUXM010000013.1, read on the forward strand.
CCTGTAAAGGCGGCATGCTCCCTACGCCAGCATTAACTGACAGGTTCAAAGGATTGGGCCCCATGCCCTCTCAGCCTTGTGGTTTGCACCGCCGGCACTCCCGCATCGAATCTGTTGTTCCCTATACTAGCGCACCTGCCAATAAGGGACAGGTTTATTTTGGTAGGTGGCAACTGGGGCGCTGCATTTTCCCAGATAAAACCTGCCAAAATAAACCTGTCCCTTATTGGCAGGTCGGTACAATAGACGGGATTAAGAATGACCGAGGGGACCTTATGATCAAACTTGTGCTGACCGATATGGACGATACGCTGATTCCAGCCGGGCATGACGGCGCCAGCGACTACGCCATCGAGGGCATTCATGCCATGCAGGCGGCGGGCCTGCATTTTGACCCGGTTTCGGGTCGCCAGCCGTCCGCGATGAGCTGGATGTTCCGCAATCGCTCCGAGTGCTTCTCGACCGGTGCGTTTTGCAACGGCCAGGTGATGTTTGTCGATGGCGAGGCGGTTGCCTCGCGCGCAACTGATAACGATGCCCTTATGCGCCTGGCCGACTACCTGGAGCAAGAGACCGACGATACGTACTTGAAGGTCTACCGTCTGGGTGATGACTTTTGGGACAACGACGCCTATTGCGTGACAAGCGATCCCGAGCGCGTGCGTCGCGCCATGGAGTCAGGCGGCAACGCGTGGCTCAAGGGCGAAGAGGCTCCCTGTCGTCCTGTCGTTGACGATGCCCCGGTATACAAGGCGAATATCTGGAGTGCCCGTTCGCGCGAGGAGCTCGCCGAGCTGCGCGAGCGTGTTGCCACTGAGGTGCCGGAGCTCTCGCTCGTGTTTCCCAACAACCGCGTGCGCCTGTTCGACGTTCTTCCGACCGGCTGGGACAAGGGCTGCGCTGCGCTGGAGCTGGCGCGCGCTTTGGGCCTGACGCCCGACGAGGTGGCCGTATTTGGCGATTCCGATAACGATCTGCCCATGATCGATGCCGTTCCCAACTCCGTTGCAGTCGCCAATGCCAACGAGGCCGTCACGGCTGCCGCTCGCTGGCATATTGGCGCTGCGGCAGATGATGCGGTTGCCGGGGCTCTGCATCAGATTGCCGCCTGCGCCGCGACGGGGGAGATACCGTCGTTTATGAGCAAAATGGACACGGCGGGTTTCGACGTCACAAACGTCTAGGGAGAAAGCCATGAAGCTCCAGCAACTCAGATATGTCGTCAAAGTTGCCGAATGCGGCAGCATCACCGAGGCCTCGCGCCG
>CABUXM010000014.1 GCA_902495545.1 uncultured Collinsella sp.
AACAGCGACGCGATAGCCGCGCCCGCCTGCGCCTTCTTGGCATCCGACTCGATGCGCTGGATCTGCTCGTCCGTGTAGTCGAGCATCTCGTAGGCCACCGTGGAGTTGGCGAGCTTCGGGAGCGCCTGCACCTGCTTGAGCAGCGCGTCGGACAGGCTCACCGTGGACGGGTACGCCGGGGACAGGAATCGCGGGTTTATCTCGTGGCCCGCGTCGCGCTCGGTGGCGAAATCGGTGCCGTTCGCCACGGCGAGCGCCATGTAGGCCACGTTGCGCAGCGCCGTGCCGTTGTCGCGGTTGAGGTTCTTGGCGTCGATGACCAAGGGCTCCAGGGACGCGGCGATAGCGTCCGAGGAGGACGGGTTGTCGTTGGACACGCCGAAGAAGCTCACCGGCACGTTGGTCACGGCCGACATCTGGCAGGCGAGCTGGCGCAGGTACTCCGTGAGCGGGGCCATCTGCAGCTGAGCGGACTGCCAGACCGTGGGCTTGTCGCCGTCGGGGTCTTTGGTGATCTCGTTCACGGCGCCCATCGAGGCGTCGTACTTGTTGCCGTCGTTGAGCATCTTCTTGTAGGTGCCGAGCAGCCACGTCTGCGGCAGGGTCGCGGCCTCGGCGGCGACCTCCATTCGGGCGCGCTGTCGGATGGCGTCGTCGGTGATGCTCATGACGGAGCGGCTGATACGCGAGGTGCCGAAGGGGCGCTCGAGCGTCGCGCCATGAGCCATCGGCTCCATGAGGCAGCGCCCCATCGAGTGCTCGCGGTACTCGGCGACCCACGAGCCGCCGTCGCGCGTGAGCACCACGAGGCTGTCGTCGGTGAGCAGGTGTACCACGGTCGGCACGCGCTCGGCGTCGCCGGGCATCTTCTTGGACTCCGCCACGACGATGCCGGCCCTGATGGCCTTGCGCGCATCGTCCCACAGGGCCGCCGCCGCGGTGGCGGGGTACGCCGAGATGACCGGGTAGCCGCCGCCGTCCGTCACGGTCCAGAAGCCGCAGCAGTGCTTCAGCTCTCCGATGAGGTTCTTGCGGTAGAGGCGCTCCAGCTGGTTCGACTCGCAGATGGCGCGGAGGGCCCTGCTCGTCTGCTCGTCCGCGCACGTGTAACCGTTGAAGATGGAGCGGTCGGCGAGTGCGTGCACGGCCTTGCGGGGCCAGTCCACGCGCGGGTTGATCTTCTTGGCGAGGCTCGCCGGCATGGCGATGCCGAGGTCCTTCACCGACACGTGCCCGAGGTAGTAGTCCTCGCGCTCGAGGTTGCTGGCGCGGTGCTCGCGCCAGACGGTCATGAGCTCGCGGACGAGGGCCGCGTCACCCGGCTCCAAGCCTGCGGCGGATGCTACCTGCCCCGCCAGTTCCATGTTCACTGCTGCCATCAGAAGCTGGCCTCCTGTTCCCTTCGCGGGTCTCGTTTCGTTGTTCTAGCCGCCCAGAGGGCGAGCGATGCGGACTCGATGGGTGCGGCGATGGAGTCGGGGCCGTCCGCGAAGCCCCATCCGTCCCTGCCTATGTCGCGCTTGAGCGACTTGCGCGCCGAGTCGTCGAGCGCCGGCGACTCGATATGCGACAGCGTGCCCGAGTCGACCTCGTCCTTGAGCATCGACGCCGCAGCCTGCACGATTGCGGGCGTGCCCATCACGAGCGCGCACTTGCTGAAGCCGCCGTCTAGCATCCGCCGCTTAAGCGCATCCGCTCCTGACTTGCCGTCGATGCACGCGCACGCTATCTCGTCTCGGTTGCGCAGGAGCATGTCCGAGATCGCGACCGTTCCGCCCGACGCGCCCATCACGTCGTACAACTCGACGTAGGACGGGCCGTCCCTGTCGGCGCGCGCCCACGAGACGGCGGCGCGGGAGCCGTCCGCGGAGAACTTCACGCCAAACGCGAGCTTTCCGCCAGTGGGCGCCGAGTCGCGCCGGCACCCGTCCCACTTCTTGGAGGACAGAGCGTAGAGGAGCGAGCCTCCCGTCTTCGCCCACCACCCGAGGCGCTCGCGCGCGAACACGTCGGGCTGCATCTGCTCGGACTCGCCCTTGACGGCCTCGTAGTTGAGCACGGTGCCCATGGACGGGTTGTACTCGTACCAGCGGGACTCGTCGTGGACGTCGCCTATCTCGTCCGCGCCCCACTCGATCCACGCCATCTCGGACTCTCCGTCGTGCACGTCGTCGTGGAGGTCGCGGAACACCGTGCCGACGTTGTCGGGGCCTGGCGGCGTTCCGAGGTAGATGGTCTGCGGGTTGTGCATCGCGCTCGCCGAGATGGCAGGCAGAGACGCCGCCTGCTGCGTGTCCGTGAGCTCCTGCGCCTCGTCGTAGATGAGCACGTCGTAGGTCTTGCCTCGCGCCAGCGAGTTGGTGCGGGTGGTGAAGCGGATGAGTCCGCCGTTCTTGAGGCTGATGGCCTGCTGCCCGTTCGTCTTGCGCACGGCGAGCAGGAGGTCGTGCAGCTCGGTCTCGTCCTCGTCCTCGAATGGCTGGGACAGCTCCTTGAACATCTGGTCGGATGTGTCGCCGTGCTGGCAGGTGTACAGGATCTTCTCGCCGTTGAGCGCGCCGTAGAAGCACCTTGCTCGCACGACCCAGCTCTTTCCGTTCTGGCGCGGGATGGAGATGCCAAGCGTGCGCAGCAGGTACTTGTCGCGCGCGTCGCGGGCCAGCATCGCGTCGAGCAGGTGCGGCTGCCACGGGAGCGGGTCGCCGAAGTAGGCGGTCGCGAGCTCGCACGCCATCCCGCCGTCGCCGCTGAGGTCCTCCGGGACGTTCGCCTCGTATGTCGGCGTCTGCCTGGGCTCCATCAGGCGCCCGCCGCCTTGGCCTTGCGCTCGCGGTCGGCGAACATCAGGCTCAGCACCCTAGCGCCGTCGCTCTGCGGACGCGCCTGCTGCACCTGGATGGGCACCGCCTTGCGCGACAGCCCGAGCAGCTCGTTGAGCGCGCGTATCTCGGCGGTCGCCTGCTTGAGCACGGACACGGCGGGGTGCGGGCGCTCCATGATGGCGTGCCTGCCGTTCTTCGCCTTGACGGGCTTGTAGCCGACGGGGTCGAGCACCTTCACGGACTTGCCCTTGCTCATGGCATCCTCCGCGGCCTTCGCCACGGCGTGCCAGTAGCACAGCAGCGCGAGGTTCGGCGCGTCCTCGTCGGAGAAGCGCCCCGATGCGGTGACGCTCGCCCAGATCTGCGATTGATAGTCGTCGGATGCGACCGATTCCGGCATCTCCGGCATCCCGGCCTCCTTTCTCGTGCCCGCATTGTGCGATGCGGGTGAGATTCGCGGCCTGCCCCCGCCCTGGGGTCATGGGGCGGGGGGAAATCGGCACTGACAGCGATGGGTGTCCGTGCACCCCCGGGGAGGGGCGATGCCCCCGCCATCGGCGGCTCAGCGCCCCAGAAAAGCAGTGAGGCGCAGCCGAGCAAACGACCGCGCCTCCAGTTAGCCCTACGGCTCTCTTTATTCAGTTGTCCCTAACGCTTAGAACAGCCGCGTGCGCCTTATCTCGACGGGCCTCGCGTCGCCCGGCATGTGCTTGCCCTTCCTCTGGTTGCAGATGCGGTGCGCCGCGTCGAGGTTCGAGTAGTCCAGCACCGCGCCGCCCCTCGCCCTCGGCACCACGTGGTCGGCCTCGAAGCTCCACGGCGTGCCGGGCGGCAGGCTGTAGTCTATGGGCTGTCCGCATATGTGGCACGGCCTGCCCTCGGCGCGGAGCCTCGCCTTGAGCTTGCGCTCGGCGTTGCCGTTGGAGCTCCACGTCATGTCAGGCGCTTCCTCGCGAGGTAGTCCTTCTTCACCGACAGGGTCGGGGTCTCGTCGGTGCTTCCTATCTTGATGGTGAGCGTTATGGGAGGCAGCACGAACCTCTCGTCGATGTCCCCCGCCACGTCTTCCGCCATGGACTCCGGCAGGGCCGCGGCGTCGCGGAGCTGCCGTGCCACCCTCTCGCCGGCGCTCATGAGACCAGCCCCGCGAGCACCCGCCAGCACCACACGACGGCGGCGGCGCACAGCAGCACGAGCGCGGCCATGATGAGGCACCCGATGAGCTTGCCGATTAGCCTTCCGATCTCGTCCATTCAAACCTCCAATCTCACCCGCACGCCATGCGCACGAGAACGGTCAGAACCACGGCGAGCGCCCATGCGGACCTCGCCGCCCACGCCAGCAGCGCGGTGAGCGCCGCCAGCGGCATCAGCCACAGAACATGTCGCACGCCGCCTCCTGCATGTCCCTCATGTTGTCCGCTATCCATGGGAGCGCCCAGTAGGCGACATCGCCCGGCTCCGCGTCCGCCCCGTCGAACTTCTCCCGGAAGGCGTCGTCGAACTCCACCTCGCAGATGCCGTAGTCGCAGCAGCACTCATACATCTTGGCGCACTCGGCGCAGGTCGGGCCGCGCTCCCCGAAGCGCCTGTCGATTGCCGCGCCGGTGCATCCGTCCGGGAGGTTGTAGCCCGGATCACAGCTTGCCCCCAAGGCGGATCACCTCCTCGCGGTACATCTCGTACCGTTCGATGAACCTGTGCGGGTTCTCCGCGATGACGTCGAGAACCTCAACGAGCGCCATCTTGCCCAAGGGGCGCTCGCCGTCCGTGAGCTCGCTGTCAGGCACGTCGATGACGTGGCGCTCGATTATCTCGAATCTCATCTCTCCACCTTCTTCCTCACGATGTCGCGCGGGTCTTCGCCCATCGCCTCCGCCAGATTGAGCAGCAGGTTCATCTTCACTTCCCTGCCGTTGCTGATGGCATGGCTCAGGCTGCTGAGGTTCACCCCGGCGGCGCGCGCCAGCTGCTTCAGCGGGACGTGGTTGTCGATGCGCCAACGGGCGATCTTGTCGGCGTCCAGAACGTACTCGGTCGCCATCACCTGCACCTCCCCTCGCGCTTGAGCGTCTCCACGTTGCGGCGGGACCTCTTGAGCGCGCGAATCCGGGCGCGCCTCCATTTCGGGTCGAGCCTCTTGCAGAGCGCCCTCGCCTCGCGCCTCACGCCGCGCAGCACGGGCACGAGGGCCTCGTTGAAGCTCGCCACCGCGTTGGCCATGATGGCGGCCGCGGCCCTCGCGGCGGGGCCATCCGGTCTCCACAGGTCGACGGCCGGCGACGTCGCCGGCCTCATCTCGTCAGCCATGCCGCACCTTCCTCCCGCACTGCGGGCAATAGTTCCAGACGCCGCTCACGCGGTAGTGCTCCTCGTCCTCGACCTTGCAGCCGCAGACCGAGCACAGGAAGCCGTTGTCGCACGAGTCCTGGACGCTCCCGTCGTAGACGTTCTCGCACTCGCCGCGGTCGACGAGGTCGGCGAGATAGTCGAATACGTTGCCCTCCGTATAGCCGACGCACTCGAGCACGCGCTCGAAGATGTCGAATATGAACGGCTCGAGGACGGTCCTCGGCAGGCTGTTGAAGAAGCCCCTCGACCCGCGCAGGCTCGCCGCCGCCTCGCGGCGCTGCTCGTCGCTAATCATCAGTCAAATCCTCCCCACACCACGGGCAATACCGTGGGACAGTCTCGAACTCGGTCCAGCTCGTGATGTACGTGTCGTCGTGTTCGTAATGCACGACACCGAAGACGAGGTCGCACCTAGGGCAGTGGACGGCGTCGACTGGGTCGACGTCCCCTATCGCGACCATCTCGTTGGTGTAGACCAGCTTGCGCGGCTTCCACTTCTGGTGCGACGGGGTCGCACCGCACGTCGGGCAATCGCCCGGCCTTGCGAACTTAATACGCTTCATCTTCCACCACCACCGCCCCGCAGACCGGGCATGAGTACCAGTCGACTGGGAACGCCTCGGAGGTCACGACGAGCACACCGTCCGGCCTGTCGCCGGGCACCAGCACGCGGCACCCGCACTCTGAGCACTTGAATGATTCCTTGGTGTAGTCGGCGACGTTGTGACATGTCGGACGGTCGATTAGGTCTGCAAGGGCCGCGTACGTCTCGTTCTCAACCTCGTGAATGAACTTGCCGTCCACCTCGACGCCGATTGAGTTTGCAATCACGTCGAGTGAATCAACGTGGCGGTATGCCCCGGTCGATGCTTCGCGCAACTCAGCCACCGCTCGCTTGCGCTCCTCGTCGTTAATCATCGTCTCCCCCTTCCGGGTCAATGAGATCAGCGAGCTTATCGAGGACAACATCGAAGTCATGGTAGTCCTCGAAGCCGACCACCACCTCGGCAAGCTCGTCGAAGAACCGCTCCTTGTACTGGATGGAGTGGCCGATGGTCAGGTGTCGCAGGTTCTCAGCCATCTCGCGTCGCTCTTCGCTAGTGAATGTCATCGAAACCAGCTCCAAACATACAGTCGTAGTCGCACTCCCAGGTCTCTCCGTCGCGGCTCATGGTCGCCCCGTACCTCGGAGTACCGCCGGTATCGTCGCCCCAGAAGTGGAAGTGCCATCCAAGGAAGTCGAACTCCTCGTCGTACTCGTCTGCGGCGTACCTCGTGTCGCCGTACTCCTCGTAACCGTCCCACCCGAACTTGCGGGAAAGGTCATCGAACGTGTATATGGTCGGCTTGTCCTCGCCGTCCTCCCACTCGTAGACCTCCGGCCAACCCTGCTTGTAGCACCCGACGCGGACATTGCCGTCGCCCATGACTCCATGGTGCGAGAACTCGAACCACTCGAATCCGTCATGGTGCTTCATGATGTTCGCGTACACGCGGAGTCCAGTAGGCAGGGAACCCTCGTCGGTGTCGTATACGCCTACGTCCTCCTTGTCGGTTCTGCGCTCGCCGTTGAGGTACACGAACGCGCCGTAGTCGCTGTATGCCATAGCTAGACCTCCTCCGCCCCGCACTCCGGGCGGTCGATTAGATCGGCAAGCATGCCGAGCGCCTCATACACTGGGGTGTTCACGTCATCTAAGCCGAAAGCCATGTGGATGCTATCTGTGAGGCGGTGGTCGGACATGCGGATGTCAGGCATCAAACTACGCCAAGCCTCGGCCTGATAGCGCAGGTGCTTGACAATCTCGTGGCGCTTATTATCGGTAATCATTCGCCCTCCTTTGATATGGCCATCGCCACGTATTTCTAGGCGAGGCCCTCGAAACCGTCGAGGATGTAGTCGATTCGGTAGACATCACCGTTGAGCGGATGCCTGGATGCTTTCCCGACGGCGTAGCCTTCGTTCGTGACAACGTCGGATACGATCTCATCGCCGACCTTGTAACCCCGGTCGTTCTTGCGAATCTCGAACGTCTTGGTGCCGTTCAGAACGGCGTCGGCGTATTGCTCTTGAATCTTGAGCCTGTGCGTCGCCATCAGGCCTCACCCCTCAGCTTGCGGATGCGGGATACGATGTCCTCAATCACTTTCGGAGAGCAACCAGTTGTTATATTGCTGAGAGAACAACTTTGACAGGTTCCATCCTTGCTGAAGTACGCGCAAGCGGTGCCTTCTGCGACGCATTTGTCCAAGTCCTCTTCCAGCTTCTCCCAGCTGTCGGGTTCTGTGAGGTACATGAGCTCGGCGTCGAGTTTCCTGCCCGCGTCCGTGACCGCGCGCCAGCAGTTCCCCCACTCTTTCTCGAGGTCGGAATCTACCGCGTACACCCAGTACACGATGTTTCGGGCCGTGCCGCCGCTGCCGTACAGCACCTTGGTATCTAGCGGAATCTCTCGACCGTCGGCATCCTTTGGCAGTTGAATCATCATTCCTCCTTATCTGGCGTTATACGCCCTCCATCCCGATCTGCTCGCACCACTGGTTGGCCATCGCCTTTGCGATGCCCGGGAACGTGCGGCTGCGAACCTTGGCGCGTTCGTGTGGCGGCAGATGCCAGGCGTCCGCGTACCATGCCGGCATGGAGTTGCCTGACTTGAAGACCTTGCGCGGCTCAGGCTCGACCTCATCAGTCGGCTTGAGCGGCTCGAGCCCCTTCAGCCACAGGCACGTCTTCTTTTCGAACGGGTCGCCGAACATGTACGGCTGCACGATTTGGTCCGGTTTGCGCCATCTTGTGCTCATACAGCCGACGGGGTTCTCGATTGCGACGTACGGCGCATTGCACTTGGCGAACGCCATGAAGAACTCGACGGCGGTCTCGCGGTTAGCCTTGCGCTCGCGCGCTCTGTCGCCGTACTTCCCCTCGTCGAACCAGCGGTTGCCGGTGACGGTGAGATACGTGCATGGCGGGTGCGCGATCACCAGGTCCCACCTGAGCTTGAGCATCTGGAGAGCGTCGACGTTGAGGTGCATGAGGTCGTGACCCCCCCCCGCTTCCTCAAGGTCGCAGCTGTAAGCCTCGTGCCCCATCTTCCGGAACTCAAGCGCCACGCGCTGCGACTCCTCGCAGGCGATAAGAACTCGCATCTACGCCACCCTCTTCCTGACGACGGCCACGTCGTACATGCCCTCGAGGTAGCCGACGGCCCTCGCCGCGGCCATGTCTTGCTCGCGGCCGAGCTCATCCCATCCGCTCATCGCGCCTCCCAGTAGTTGCACCTGGCGAGCCCCTGCGTGCGGTGCACGAACTCCGGGCGCCGCCCGCACTCGTACTCGGTGCGCTCCACGCCGTGGACGGTGCGCAGCACCGTCGCGCAGCAGTGCAGACAGTTCTCACAGCGCTCCTCCCGGAGTCCGTCCGCATAGATGTCCGGCCTCTCGTTCCCCGTCATCTGTATCCCCTCTTCCCGTACCTTCCGTCGTTCACCATGTTCCTTACGTGGCGCCGCATGTCCTGAGCCGCCTGGTCTCCCTCGGGCGGCAGCTTCCGCCCGCTCGCGCACTCGACGCAGTGGACGCGCCAGCCGCCGCGGTAGCGCTCGAAGTGCCCGAACCCGGGAGGCGTCCACCTGCCGCACTCGCGGCAGTAGCCGCCGTAGACGTTCCTAGCCATTCCCCTGTTCCTTCCTGTAGACGTCGCGGGCCATCGCCTCCGCGAGCGCGCACATGTCGGTCACCTCGGCGCACTCCGCGCCGAAGAACATGCCCAGCTCGCCCCTCTTGTGCCTGTCGCACCGGTAGGTGCGGCAGATCTCGGGCCTCGCGGCGTAGACCGCGCACTCGCGCCCGTCCGTCAGGTACGGGCACAGCAGGTCGTACTCCGCCCTGGGCTCGGCGGGCTCGATTCCGTTCCGGCGCACGTACGCCTCGAGGCGCACCCGGTCGAACGGGCTCACGGGCAGGAAGCGCGAGCAGCACTCGCCGCAGCCCCTGCAGTCGCCCGTGTACAGGTCGGTCACGTCGTCGCTCTGGAGCCCGGCGTGGATGGCCGCGGCGACGGCCCTCTCGTCATTCATCGGCCTGCCCCTTCGCCCCTGCCGTGGGCGGCGGCCCCTACTTGGAACATCCGGCCACCTTCTTGTCGTAGATCTTCTTGAGGTCCCGCCGCATGAACCGGGTGAACTCCTCCTCGCCGACGTCGTCCGCCAGCGCCACATATCGCATCGCATCGTGGCACCATTCGTCGAAGCCGAGCAGCCTTCCGCTGAACGCGCTCTTGACGTCCGTGACCTCGGCGTAGGTGAAGCGGGTCAGCATCTCCTCGCGCATGACCTTATCGGCCAGCGCCTCGATGGGCGTCTTGGGGCGGTTGATGATCCGGCTGTAGCCGTTCGCTCTCTTTGTCATGGCGTCGAGCTGCTTGGCGAGCTTGTTGTTCTCGGCCGCGAGGCGCTCGTTGCGGCGCTGCTCGTAGTCGAGCTCGGCGAGCACGTACTGCTCGCAGTTGGTGATTTCCATCGTCATTTCACCTCTCGGATGATCTCGTTTCCGTATCGGTCGGTGATGGCCCAGTAGCCGAACTCGTAGAGGTCGGGGCTGTGCGGCGGGTACTCCTTGAGCAGCGTGCCGGACCACCATGCCTCCTCGGCCGCCCCGGTGCGCCATACCCACTCGGCCCTGAGGCCGCCGTCGTGGAACTTCCCGTGGCACCCGGTCGTGCCGGAGCCGCACAGGGCGAACAGCGGGCTGCGGAGCTCCCACACCCCTTTTGGCGTGACGAGCCTGAACGTCTTTCCCCACGACCTGCGGGCGACGTGGTGGCAGTTGGAGGCGCGCCTGCCGCACACCGCGCACCGGGCCTGCGTCGGCTCGTATGCCGTGTCGTGCGTGTACCTCGCCCCGAGGTGGGGCTTGCCGTACAGCTCGGCGCGCTCCTTCGGCCATCCCCTCAGCAGGCCCGCATCGAGGATCATGAGAGCCTCCTCTCGCACGCGGCGCGGGCGGCCAGCAGCCTCTGCGCGTCCTGGTACAGCCCGAACCGGTCCCTGCTCGCGGTCGTGCCCCTAGGGGCCTCGACCTTGGCCGGGTCGATGCCCGGGTGCTCGGACGCCCACCGGCGCTCCTGCTCGGCCAGCGCCTCCTCTGGCGTCCTGGTCGGCCTGAACGTGGCGGCCTCGACCTCCGAGGCGGTGGGCTTGCCGCGGCTGCGGGCCTCGGCGTCGAGCTCGCGCTGGCGGCGGTGCCACTGCCGGGCCTGCGGCTGCCAGTCCGAGATAGGCATACCGTTGGACTTGCGCCAGCCCTGCGACGCGTAGAAGTCGAAGAACGCCTGCGGGTCGCCGTTCAGGCAGTTGGCCCCGAAGTACGCGGCGACCTCCTCGGCGGTCGGCGGCTCGAAGCCCTCGGGCGCGGCGCAAGCGTCCGCACTGCCCTGCACTGGAGTGGCATGGCTTGGTATGGACTGGTATGGATTGGTATATAAGGAGGGGTTTTCAGGTTCCGAAACCCCCGTTTCGGTAGTTTCCGAAACCCCGAAACCCCCGTTTCCGTTTTCCGAAACCCCCGTTTCCGAGGTTTCCGTATCCTCCGAAACCCCCGTTTCGGCCTTGCTGGACTTCGGCGGCCTGCCGCCCTTGTTCTTGTTGCGGGCGGCGAGGCTGTTGTCGATGTCCTCTCGCAAGCTCTCGAACACGGCGCTGAGCGCCCAGTCGGCGAACTCCGGCTCGATGCCGTTGGTGCCGTACTGGATGATTGCCCAGCACAGCTCCCCGCGCGGCCCCTCCGGCACGCGCTCGAGGGCGGCGGTGAGCTTCGGGAACCACGTGAACTTGCTTGCCATCAGAACCACCCCCAGAGAAGCGAAGAGAAGAACAGGAAACCCGCGGAGAAGGAGGCGGCGAACAGGGCCGCCTCCCAGTGGTCGCGGATGATGTCGGGTACGCGCCCCATCAGAACGGGATGTCCTCGTCGTACACGTCCAGCTGCTGCTGGGCGGGCTGCGGCGCGGCCTGCGGTGCCGGTTGCGGTGCCGCCTGCGGTGCCTGCTGGTAGGCCTGCTGGGCGTTCCATTGCGGCGCGGGCTGCTGGGGCGCCGGCTGCGGGGCATATGCCCGCGGTGCGGGCTGCGGCGCCTGTCGGGGCGGGTACGCCTGCTGCTGGTAGCCCTGCGGCGCGTACTGCTGAGGCGCCTGCTGCCCGTTGGGGTTCTGGCTCATGAGGACGACCTCGTCGGGGATGATCTCGACCTTCGAGCGCCTGCCGCCCCCGTTCTTGTCCTCCCAGGAGCTGTAGCGCAGCTTGCCCTCGATGGCGACCTTCATGCCCTTGCGCAGGATGCGCGAGAGCGCCTCGGCGCGGTTGCCGAACATGGTGCAGTCGATGAAGTTGGGGTAGTCCTCCCACTCCCCCGTCTGCTGGTTGCGGCGGCGGTCGTTGACCGCGACGCCGAAGCCCAGCACCTGCGTGCCGCCCGGGGTGGCGCGCAGCTCGGGGTCTCGGGTCAAATTGCCCGACACGACCACTCTGTTGATGCTCATCTGTATGTCTCCTCTCCGCCGCTCGTCCAGGTCCTCTGGATGTCGGCGTCCACTGTCTTGATTCGCAGCTTGAGGGCCATGATCGCCTCGCTCGATGCCTTGTAGAGCGCCTCCGCGCAGTCGCGCAGCTGCTTCTTCTCGGCTATCTCATCGCGCCCCCGGCACAGGTCGCCGATGATGGTCACCGGCGTGCCCTTGGAGCGCTCCTCGAGGATGGCGATGCGCAGCGCCCTGCGGTAGTCCGCCTCGTTCTCGGCGTACTGCTGGCCCGTCCGCCTGAGCGTGTCCAGCTCCGCCATGAGGCGCTCGAACAGCTCCTCGCGCTGCGCGTACATGTCCTGCATGGCCTACAGGACGCGCCACGTCGGGGTGGCGCAGCAGCCGGGATGCTTCTTGAACTCCTCGTACTGCTCTTTCGACTCGAAGGCGTAGGCCGTGCCGCAGGCCTTGCACTTCGCCGTGAAGCCGCCGCTCTCGGGCGGCTCCTTCTCGGGCCTGTCCGAGAGCGCGTCCGGGTCGCTCTGCCCGTCGATGGCGAACAGGCCGCACAGCGCGTACTTGCGCGCGTAGCTCGACGCCATCCCGGTCACCTGCGCGTCGTCGGAGCCGCTCTTGTGCTCCGCCTCGCGGGCGTAGGCCTTGAACTCCTTCTTCTCGCCGTGCCCGTCCACGAAGAACAGGGTGCACGTGGCCTCGACGTAGTAGCGGTCGCCCACCTTGCAGATGTTGTCGTGGAGCGTGAACACCACGCCCGCCTCCTTGCAGGGCTCCTTGAGCGCGGCGACGATGTCCTCGAACGATCGGTAGCTGAACTTCCCGAACGCGTTGTAGCGCGCCTTGGGGACGGTCACGGAGCGCTGCACCTTGGCTATCGCCTGGGAGAGCGTCATCTCCTCATCCGCCATCTAGCACACCCCCTTGCACCTGATGGTGCCGGTGATGCCGCGCTCGCGCAGCGCCGCGGCGAGCAGCTCCATCTGCGAGCGGGTCGCGGACGGGATCTCGACCGTCCACGCGCAGGACAGCTCGGGGCTCGCCGCGACGGCGGGTTCCGACCGGCGCCTCGGCGCGGGACGCGGCGCGGGCTCGGACTCGACCGCCTCGCGCATGGCGGCGATGCGGGCGTCCTCCTCGTCGGCGGCGCGGGCGGCGTTGAGCGCCGAGCCGAGGTCGAGCGTGCGGAACAGCTCGCGCTCGGCGACCTCGTAGTGGGCCATGGAGTCGCGCTGCGCCTTGAGCGTGTCCCAGTCGCGCGCGACTGCCGAGACCTTGGCCTCGAGCGCCTTCTTCGCCTTGACCTCTCCGAAGCCCTTGTTGAGCCACTGCTTCTCGTGGAGGCGCTCGTACGGCACGACCGGCGCGAGGAGCTCCGCGAACGTCTCGTAGTGCTCCTTGAGCTTGGCCATTGCGCGGGACTTGCGGTCCTCCTCGGCCTGGTCGAGCTGCGCCTTGATGCCGTCCGACGCGCCGTCGATGATGGACGTGATCTCCTTGCAGCGCTTCTCGAAGGCGGCGAGCGGCTTGTTGTACTCGCGCTTCACGGCCTTCCGGCGCTCCTCTATCTCTTTCTTCAGGCCGTTGAGGTAGAGGCGGTCGTTCTTGGCCTCCTTGATGGACTCGTCCTTGGTCAGGTCGTACTTGGCGCCCTCGTAGTCCGCGACCTTCGCGCGGATGCTATCCTCCATCGCGTCGAAGTTGGCGCTGATGACGGACGGCGAGTACGTGACGACGAGGTCGGGCGCCCCCTGCTCCTCGATGACCTCGGCCACGACCTCCTCGGCCTTATTCTCCCCAGACATTACCTGACCTCCTCGTTGAGCATCCGGTTGTACTTCCTCTCGGTTAGGGCCTCGTCGATGACGGCGGCGTGCCCGACGATTCGCTTGGCGAGCCTCTCGCGCGCGTCCATGAACTTGTCGAACGCCTCGTCGGACTTCGTTATGACCGAGATGGTGAACATCGCCTGCTCCTCCGTGGCGAGGTCGGCCAGCTCGGCGAACATCCCCTTGTAGTCCTCCATCACTCGGTCACCTCCCCGTCGTGGCTAACGAACAGGATCTGCGGCTGCTTGCTCTGGATGGACAGCCAGACCTCCTCGCCGCTCTTGCGGATGGCGTCGAACGCCGCGCTGTCCTCGGTGTCGACCTCGAACTGCAGGACGGCGACGCCGCCCTTCACGGTGGCCTGCTTGAACTTGGCCTCGATCTCCACCGGTATGTTTGTGCTCTCCATTGCTATTCCTCCCTGTCTGCGCCCGCGAGCATCGCCGCGAACGTCTCCAATGTCATGGTCACGAACTGCTCGCCCGGGATGGCGGTGCCTCGGCGCTTCCAGACGACCACGCCGTAGTCCGCCCCGCGGTTCCTGCGCTCGGTCTCCGCCTCGCGCAGCCACTTGGGCAGCTCGTGCCTGCCCTGGTAGTCCTTGCACTCGATTGCGATGCCCCGCCCGGCCACCGACACGCCGCGGATGTCGCCCGTGTCGTGCGAGCCGGTCTTGACCTGCCTGTCGACGTCGGCCCCGAGCCTCCCGGCGAGGTAGTCGGCGACCAGTCGCTCGAACCTCGTGCCCGCGTCCTTGGCGGACCTCCTGCTCCTACTCATCGCGGAACCCGTCGCTCTTGGAGCGGTGCTTGTTGAAGGCGTCCCTCAGCTGCGGGTAGCGCGCCTCCATGATTCGGGCGAGGCTCGGGGCGATGCCGTTCTTGCAGCCCACGTGCAGCTCGTTGCGCACCATGTTGACCAGGTAGTTCACCGAGACGTAGCCCTTGCGGTTGAGGCGCATGGCCTGCTCGACCATGAAGCTCCACGCGCCGGGATTCTCGTCTATCCACTTGCGGGCCTCCCGGAAGTCCTGCTCGCCGTCCGCGCCGAGGCCGAATATCTCGAGCTGGTTGCTCATCGGCTTCTGGCGGTACCTCTCGTCGTTACGCATTGACCGCTCCCGCCGCGCATGCCGCCTTTGCCGCCTGGACCGCGCCGTCCATCGTCGGGAGGACGAAGACAGTCAGGATCGCAGCGAACAGGACCGCGGCGGCGATGAAGCCGACCATGGCCCCCGCCCGGAACGCATCGGAGTCGAGCTGCTCGCGGACGGTCGGTCGGTATGGCTTGGGTGCTATGATGGTCTGAGCCTCATGTCTGGGGCTGTTTCGGCGAGTGCTCACAAGTTGGTAGCTGGGGGCGCTCGCTTCTTTGTATGTGTGCATCTTGTGTTCCCTTCTGATGTTTCCGCAGGTCAGGGCTAGGGTGATTTTTAGGGTCTTTATTTTTGGGACTTTTTCGCGCGGCTCTTGGCGCTGTAGCACCTCTGCCGCTCGCGGTCGTTCCGCTTGGACCTCGCAGCCTCCTCGCGCATCGCGCTGGCCTGCTCCCTGAGGTCTGCCACGTGGCCCTCCTTCGTGCACTCCGCGCACCAGCCGTTCGCCTTATTCAGCGGCTTGAATGTCATGCGCCCGCACTTGGGGCACATCCAGCGCTGCCGGAGCGATATGCCGCACTTCCTCGCCTGGAGCTTCACGGCCTCGGTAGTCCTCCCGAGCGCCTTGGCTATCTCCTTGGCGCCGTCGCCGGCGTGCTCCCTCAGGTACCGGATCTCACGTGTCGACCATGGCCTCACTGTCTCTTGCTCCCCTCCTTCCTCTCCCATTCCCGGTACGCCGCCCGAAGCGTCGAGCACATGGTGTCGAGCGCTATCTCGCGCGGGGTCTTGGGCTTCTCCTCGTGTTCTTTGGCGTCCATTTAGGACACCGTCCGGTTGTCGGTAAGACCGAGTAGGTAGTCAGCCGAACACTTAAACAGGCGAGTCATCGCCACCAGTTTCGAGCCGGGGATCTCTCCTCCATTCTCATAACTGGCGACAGTAGCTCGACTCTTGAGGCCGATCTTCTCTGCCAGGTCCTCTTGACTGAGACCAATGCGGACACGTTCGCTAGCAATGGGATTCATTTGCACCTCCATTTCACTATTTGTGAACTTCACAATACGTGAATATAGATTAGTGCCCAGCTGTTTGCAAGCATGATTTCACTATTTGTAAATCTTTTTGTACAATATGCTCACGCTTAGAAACAGGAGGTAACCGTGGGCATGAAGTTTCGCCTCAAAGAAACGAGGCTCAAATACAAGAAGAAGCAGCCAGAGGTTGCCAGCGCACTCGGCATCGGCGTACCCATGTACTCGATGATTGAAAACGGGCAGCGCGAGATAAATGGAACGAAGCTTGTGAAGCTCGCCAGATTCTATGGGTGCTCTGTCGATGAGTTGCTTGGGACTGGTTCGTGGGACGAGGGGGAATGACCTATGGGTCTGTTCGGTGACATTGCGAGAGCCGCCGCTAACGCCGCTCTCAGCACGGCGAAAGATATGATAGGGGACGCTGCTGCCGCTAAGATTGGCCAGCAGGTTGGCGTTGGCAAGTCCATATCGTTTCGCGGTGAGTGTGAGCGACCCGTATACGTCTATTACGGCGAGCCGTTGAGGAAGATTCGTAAAGGTGATGTGTTCGATGCCGAGGTCGTGACGAAGCCAATGCGGCTGAGAAGCGAGCTCACGGGTGGCGTATGGGACACCACGGACGACGGCTTCGCGCTCGCATACAAAGGAAAGGTGTTTGGGGCAGCGTCGGCTCTCGGAAACACGTTCAAAGACATTACGGAGCTCGGATACAGGATCACTGTGTCGTGCAGAATGACGGGATGGTACGCCAAGGGAATCCCGACCGTCGTCATGATGATCGACGAGCCCGAGGAGATATTCGCGTGGCTCGATGCCTGTAAGGGCCTTGGACGCGACGTCAGCTTCGAGGAAAGGCATTCCCCCGAATGCGAGTCGGCCGCCTTATCGGAGCGCACCAGGCTTGAACTGTCGAAGGCGTGCGGGCGAGAACTGCCGGTGGGCGTGGACGGAGACTGCGTCTACATCGAGGATGACAAGTGGACCGGCATGAGAAAAAGCGGGGTATTTCCGGTCGAGGTCTCCACGGAGCTGATCCCGACTCCTCGCGGGTCAACGGCGAAACCGCATGTCGCCGTCTTTGTGGATGGGGCGATGGCGGCCGATGTCAGCGCGAGGTGCGTGCACTACAAGACCCTCGCCGAGCATGCCGGCGAACGCCCCTATTTCGCCTGCTGCCAAAAGCGAGAAGGTCACGACGGCTTTCCCATATGGAGGGTGACCGTTGTCTATCTCGGAAGATAAAAGAGCCCCGTCGGCAGCGCCGGTACCGCTATAGCCGACAGGGCATCCAACCAGTGCACCCATGCAAACTCAACTTGAAGGAAGGGTGACATCCACATTATGCCAAAGAAGGCAGTGATATACGCGAGGTTCTCGTGCAACAGGCAGCGCGAGGCCTCAATCGAGGACCAGCTGCGCGTCTGCCGCGAGTGGTGCGCGCGCGAGGGCTACGAGGTCGCGGCGGAGTACTGCGACCGCGCCGTGTCGGGGCGCACCGACGACCGCCCCGAGTTCCAGCGGATGATAGCCAACGCCGGCGAGAGCGAGATCGTCCTCGTCTACATGATGGACCGCTTCAGCCGCGGCGAGTACGACGCGCCGATATACAAGCGCGAGCTCGCCATGCGCGGCGTCAAGCTGGTCTCGGCGCTCGAGCAGATACCCGACAGCCCGGAGGGCATCATCTACGAGAAGCTGCTCGAGGGGCTCGCCGCCTGCGAATCGAGGAAGACGGCGATACGCACCAAGCGCGGCATGGAGGGCAACGCCCTCAAGTGCAAGACCAACGGCGTGCGCATCTTCGGATACCGCAGGAACGGGGACGACGAGTACGAGGTCGACGAGGCGCAGGCGGCGTGGGTGCGCGAGGCCTTCGCGCTGAGGCTTGAGCGCATGTCCATGAACGCGATAGCGCGCGAGTTCGCTCGGCGCGGCCTCAGGACGCGCAAGGGCAACCCGTGCGGGCAGGCGATGGTGCAGCAGATGCTGCGCGACCGCAGGTACACGGGCAGGTACGAGTGGGGAGGCATCGTCCGCGAGGGCGGTATGCCGGCGATAGTGGACGAGGTGACGTTCATGGAGGTCCAGGGGATCAAGTGCCGCAAGCAGCGCTCGAGCGAGAACTGGGGCGACTTCGCCCTCGCGGGGACGACGCTGTGCGCGGAATGCGGCAGGAACCTGCAAGGCGTGAGCGGCAGGGGCCGCAACAACGTGAAGTACGAGTACTACAGCTGCCCGGGGTCGTGCGTCCGCAACATCAGGCGCGAGGAGCTCGAGGGCTCCATAGCCTCGGCGCTGCGCGGGCTGCTCGGCGACCGCGGCGAGGCGCTGCAGATAGCCAACATGGTAGCGGAGCGCGCGGACACGGCCGAGGTGCGGGCGCGCCGCAGGCAGGCCGAGGACTCGCTCAGGGCCGCGGAGAGGGGCCTGAGGAACATCCTCAACGCCATCGAGCAGGGCGTGATAGCGCCGGGCGTGAACGGGCGCATAGCCGAGCTGGAGGAGCAGCAGGCGCGAGCGAGGTACGACCTCGAGGCCATCACGGACGAGCGGATAGACCCGGAGCGCTTCGCCGACTTCCTGCAGTGCGGGACGGCGCTCGACGACGCGACGCTGCTGAAGGCGTTCGTGTGGCAGGCGGTCGTCTCGGAGGACGAGATACTGGTCACGCTGAACTACGACAAAAAGGGCGAACCCGCCAGATTGGACATCCAGCGGGTTCGAGCAAAATTGGAATGGTGCCCCATGTTGGATTCGAACCAACGGCCTTCTGCTCCGGAGGCAGACGCTCTAATCCCCTGAGCTAATAGGGCCAACGGTTGGCATTATACCCAAGTGCACCACGGGCTATCAAAATAAAAGAAAAAGCTTTGCAATTACGTGGGAGACGCGGCGCAACGGCCCACTTTAGAAGGCAAAAGCGAGTCAGATAGTATAAACTCTCATGCACCATATATACACGGCTCGCATTGCGGGCCGTTTTTGCAAAAGTTATCCATCGAGGTGAGAGGCACACCATGATTGCAATTTTAAAGCAGAGCGCCAGCGACGAGGCCGTAAGCCATATCGTCAGGTGGATTGAGAAAAAGGGTCTGAAGACCGACGTCTCGCGCGGCGAGAACGAGACGATCATCGGCCTGGTGGGCGATACGACCAAGATCGACCCGTTCCTGCTCGAGTCCATGGATGTCGTCGAGCGCGTGCAGCGCGTCTCGGAGCCGTTCAAGCGCGCCAACCGCAAGTTCCACCCCGAGGACTCCGTCATCGACTGCGGCCACGGCGTCAAGATCGGCGGCGACCAGTTCCAGGTCATCGCCGGTCCCTGCTCCGTCGAGGGCGAGAACCTCATCCGCATCGCACGTCGCGTAAAGGCCGCCGGCGCCACGATGCTGCGCGGCGGTGCCTACAAGCCCCGCACCTCCCCCTACGCCTACCAGGGCATGGGCCCTGCCGGCCTCGACCTGCTGTGCGAGGCGTCTGCCGAGCTCGACATGCCGATCGTCACCGAGATCATGGACCCACGCGACGTGCAGGTCTTCCTGGACAAGAAGATCGACGTCATGCAGATCGGCGCCCGCAACGCCCAGAACTTCCCTCTGCTCAAAGAGGTCGGCAAGACCAAGACTCCGGTCTTGCTTAAGCGCGGCATGTCCGGCACGATCGATGAGCTGCTCATGGCCGCCGAGTACATCATGAGCGAGGGCAACGACAACGTCATCCTGTGCGAGCGCGGCATCCGCACCTTCGAGACCCGCACCCGCAATACCTTCGACCTCAACGCCGTGCCGGTGCTGCACCACCTGTCGCACCTGCCCGTCGTCGCCGACCCCAGCCACGCCACCGGCTACACCCGCTACGTCGAGCCCATGGCGCTCGCCGCGACCGCCTGCGGTGCCAACGGCCTGGAGATCGAGGTCCACGACGAGCCGAGCCGCGCCTGGTCCGACGGCGCCCAGGCCCTCACCCCCGATCAGTTCGACGACACCATGCGCCGCATCCGAGCCATCCGCGAGGTTGTCTGCCAAGAGACCATGGAGTAGCCCATGGGTACGGTGAGAAACGCGCGCGTTAACCAGGGCGGCCCCAAGTGCGCCGGCATCGTCGGCCTTGGCCTCATCGGCGGTAGCTTTGCCCGCGGATATGCACAGGCGGGCGTCCGCGTGCTGGCCTGGGACCCCGATGACGATGTCATGACGGCCGCCAGCATGGGCACTGTCGCCGGAGAGCTCAACGACAAGACACTCGGCGAATGCGACATCATCGTCCTGGCCTGCTACCCCGAGGCCTGCATCGAGTGGCTCGAGACGCACGCCAAGGCGCTCGCCGACGCCACCGACACCGACGCCATCATGGGCCCAGTGGTAATCGACACGGTGGGCGTCAAGGGCATCGTGTGCGAACGCGCCTTTGAGCTTGCCCGCGAGCACGGCTTTTACTTTGTGGGCGCGCACCCCATGGCGGGCACGCAGTACTCGGGCTATGCGCACTCCCGCGCCGGCCTGTTCCAGGGCGCTCCGCTCGTGCTCGTGCCGCCCGCGGTGGACGACGCGCTCAAGCTGGAACTTTTGGGCCAGGTGCGCGAGATGGTGCGCCCCTTGGACTTTGGCAAGTTCAGCGTGACCAGCGCCGCCGAGCACGACCGCGTCATCGCCTTCACGAGCCAGCTTGCGCACGTGGTGTCCAACGCCTACGTCAAGAGCCCGACCGCCCAGGTCCACCACGGCTTTTCAGCCGGTAGCTACCGCGATCTCACCCGCGTGGCGCACCTCAACCCGCAAATGTGGTCCGAGCTCATGATCGACGACGCCGACGCGCTTGCCTTCGAGATCGACCACCTGATCGAGTCGCTCGGCGCCTACAGCCGTGCGCTCAAGGACCGCGACCAGCGCTATCTGGAGAATCTCCTTGCCGAGGGCGACCGCATCAAGCGCGCACTCGATGACGAGGCCTCCCACTAGACCACCCATCACGCCAGGTCGAAAGGACCGAAGCTTATGGCGATTACCATCGATATCGACACTGCACGCCCCTACCAGGTGCATGTTGGCACGTTTTTGCTGGAGCAGGCGGGACCGCTCGTGCGCGCCACTGCCGGCGGCACCAAGGCCGTCATCGTGACGGACACCAACGTGGGCCCGCTCTACCAAATGCCTGTCAAACAGAGCCTGGAAGCGTCAGGCTACGAGGTAAGCATCTACACCTTCGAGGCCGGCGAAGCACACAAGCGCGCCGAGACCTACATCAACATCTTGGAGTTTGTGGCCGAGCACGAGCTTTCGCGCTCCGACGTGATCGTGGCGCTCGGCGGCGGCGTCGTGGGCGACGTGGCCGGCTTTGTGGCCGCCACCTACATGCGTGGCTGCAAGTTTGTGCAGATCCCCACGAGCCTGCTCGCCATGGTGGACTCGTCGGTGGGCGGCAAGACGGCCATCGACCTGGCCGCCGGCAAAAATCTCGCCGGTGCCTTTTGGCAGCCGAGCGTGGTTATCGCCGACGTGGGATGCCTTGCCACCCTAACGCCTGAGCAGTTCGCCGACGGCTGCGGCGAGGTCGTCAAGCACGCCGTGATCGCCGACCCCGAGCTCTTCGCCGAGTTGGAGAAAACCCCGCTCACGCTGGAGCTGCTCAACCGCGATGTGGCCCGCGTAGCACTCATCATCGCCCGCAATATCGACATCAAACGCGCCGTGGTCGTCGCCGACGAGCGCGAAACCAACCAGCGAAAGCTCCTCAACTTTGGACACAGCGCCGGACATGCCGTCGAGGCCTGCGAGAACTTTGAGCTGGGGCACGGCAACTGCGTTTCGATCGGCATGGGCATCATCACGCGCGCCGCGGCCTTGCACGGCATTTGCGACGCCGAACTTCCCGCTCGCATCGAGGAGCTCTGCGCGCGCCACGGCCTCAAGACCCGCTGCAGGCTTTCGGCCGACGCCGTCTTTGCCGAGGCACTCCACGACAAGAAGCGCGCGGGCGACACCATTGACCTGGTGATTCCGCACGGCATCGGTCGCTGCAGCATCAACCGCACACCGCTTTCCACCTTCCACGATTTAATTGCCGAGGGCCTCGGCCAGAAGGGAGACGCACCCGCATGCTAGCCCGCATCACCCCGTCCCCGCTCAAGGGCACCGTTCCCGCCATCGCGTCCAAGTCGATGGCGCACCGCCTCATCATCTGCGCTGCGCTTGCCAACGGCGAGACGCACGTGACGTGCAACACGACCTGCGCCGACATTGACGCCACAGTACGCTGCCTCACGGCGCTTGGCGCTCGCATCGAGACTGTCGAGGACGGCTTCCAGGTCCACCCTACTATGAAGAGCGTTGAGTTTGGCCTGCTCAAGGCCCTTGCCGGTGGCACGCTCGACTGCGGCGAAAGCGGCTCCACGCTCCGCTTTATGTTGCCCGTCGCCTGCGCGCTGGGCGCAGAGGCCACCTTCGTGGGCCAGGGCCGCCTGGGCGCCCGCCCGCTCTCCCCGCTCTCGGACGAGATCATCGCCGCCGGTTGCGACCTGCAGGGCCTGGGCGGTTTTCCGCTCAAGACGAGCGGACGCATGCGCCCGGGCACCTTTGTGCTGCCGGGCAACGTAAGCTCGCAGTACATCTCGGGTCTGCTACTGGCAGCCCCATTGCTCGCCCAGCCCTCCTGCGTGCAGGTGACCGGCCTCATCGAGAGCCGCCCCTACATCAACCTGACGATCCAGGCCATGAAGGCCTTTGGCGTCGAGGTCAACGTTGAGCGCATTCCGGCCAAGGAAGGCCAGCCCGAGGTCACGAACTTCCGCGTGAGCAGCGGCTCGTACCGCACGCCCGGCAGCGTAGCCGTCGAGGGCGACTGGTCCAACGCTGCCTTTTGGCTGTGTGCCGGCGCCATCGGCACCGACCCCATCACCGTCGAGGGCGTGTCCCTGAGCTCCGCGCAGGGCGACCGCAACGTGCTCGCCGCGCTTTCGCGCTTTGGCGCCCGCATCGTGCGCTCCACCAACGCCGCCACCGTGCAGTCCGACAAGCTCGCCGGCTTTGAGATGAGCGCCCACGACATTCCCGACCTGGTACCCGTTATCTCGGCCGTGGCCTCGCTGGCTCAGGGCCGCACGTTCATCCGCGATTGCGCCCGTCTGCGTATCAAGGAATCTGACCGTCTGGTCACCACCACCCGCGAGCTCACCGCGCTGGGCGCGCAGGTGCGCATTGCCGGCGATGACCTCATCATCAAGGGCGTCGATGCCTTTACCGGCGGCGAGGTCGATTCGCACAACGACCACCGCATCGCCATGATGGCCGCCATCGCCGCGAGCCGCGCCACCGGCGAGGTCGTGATCCACGGCGCCGAGGCCGTCAACAAGTCCTATCCCGATTTCTTCGACCACTACCGCCTGCTGGGCGGCAAAGTCACACTCGAGGAGGAATAGCATGTCCTCGACTTTTGGCAACGTCTTGCACTTAAGCATCTTCGGCCAATCGCACTCCCCCGCTATCGGCTGCTCGCTCGATGGCATCCCGGCGGGCATCGCCGTGGACCAGGAGAAGCTGCAGGCCTTCCTCGACCGTCGCGCCCCCGGTCGCGACGAGACCGCGACCAAACGCCGCGAGGCCGACGCCGCCCACATCATCGCCGGTGTTGTCGATGGACATACCACCGGCGCGCCCATCGCCGCGATTATCGAGAACACCAACACGCGCTCCAAGGATTACTCCGAGCTGCGCCGCAAGCCCCGCCCCGGACATGCGGACTTCCCTGCGCGCGTGAAGTATCACAACATGCACGATGTCGCTGGTGGCGGGCATTTTTCCGGCCGCCTAACGGCACCCCTGTGCATCGCCGGCGGCATTGCGCTGCAGGCACTTAAGGCCCGCGGCATTCAGGTCATGGCACACGTCGCGCAAATCGGCGGCATCTCCGACCTGCCGATGGACGATATGGTCTATCGCGAGGCCGACCGCAAGGCGATCCTTACGAACGATCTGCCGTGCATTGACGCCGCCGCAGCCGGCCGCATGCGCGAGGAGATCCTAGCCGCGTGCGACGAGCTCGACAGCATCGGCGGCATCGTGGAATGCGGCATTTACGGGCTTCCCGCGGGCATCGGCGACCCCATGTTCGACGGCATCGAGAACCGCATCGCGCAAATCGCCTTTGGTATTCCCGCCGTAAAGGGCGTGGAGTTTGGCATGGGCTTTGCTGTGGCCGCCATGCGCGGCAGCGAGAACAACGACCCGTATCGCATCGATGCCGAGAACGGCAAAATTGAAGTCGAGTCCAATAACGCCGGCGGCATCTTAGGCGGCATCTCCACCGGCGCGCCCGTCATGTGGCGTATGGCCGTGAAGCCGACGCCCTCCATCGGCCGCGAGCAGCAGACCATAGACATGGACGCCATGGAAAATGCCGAGCTCTCGGTCCACGGCCGCCACGATCCCTGCATCGTCCCGCGCGCTGTCCCCGTAGCCGAAGCAGCCGCTGCCCTCGCCATCTGGGACGCCCTCCTCGAGGACGCCGCCCAGCGCTAACTACCCACCCCTCAACATCCCCCGACACGTGAAAGGGGTCTCCATGGACCTTGCCGATATTCGCCAAGCCATCGACGGCATCGATACCACGCTCCTCAATAGCTTTGTCGAGCGCATGGATATTGCCACCGAGGTCGCCAAGTCAAAAATCGAGATGGGCAAGGCCGTCTTCGACCCCGCCCGCGAGCGCTCCAAGCTCAACAACCTTGCCGGCCGCGCGCCCGAGCGCTACGAGGCGCAGACCATCACGCTGTTCCGTCTCCTCATGAGCATGAGCAAAGCCGAGCAGCAGCGCTACATCAACGAGCTCAAGGGCATCACGATCTCGCAAAAGGCACACGCCACGGCTGTAGCCTTCGATACGCCCTTCCCCCAGACGGCCAGCGTTGCCTGTCAGGGTGTGGAAGGCGCCTACAGCCAGATCGCCGCGTGCAAGCTCTTCGACGTACCCGACATCGCGTTCTTCGACACCTTCGAGGGCGTCATGCGCGCCGTGCGCGACGGCTTCTGCGAGTTTGGCGTGCTGCCCATCGAAAACTCCACCGCCGGCTCGGTCAACGCCGTCTACGACCTGCTCGCCCAGTTCGACTTCCACATCGTGCGTTCGCTGCGCCTCAAGATCGATCACAACCTGCTCGTCAAACCCGGCACCAAGCTCGCAGACGTGCGTGAGGTCTACAGCCATGGCCAGGCCATCGCCCAGTGCGCCGGCTTTATCGAGGCCCACGGTCTGCACGCCACCAAGTACCCCAACACCGCCATGTCGGCAGAGATGGTCGCCAACTCCGAACGTACCGACGTCGCCGCCATCGCCTCGCGCAGCTGTGCGGCGCTCTACAGCCTGGAGGTGCTGGAGCCCAACATCCAGGACTCGGACAACAACTACACGCGCTTTGTCGTCATCAGCCGCGAGCCGCGCGTCTACCCCGGCGCCAACCGCACCTCACTCATGATCACCGCGGCCAACGAGCCGGGCGCGCTCTATCGTGTACTCGAGCGCTTCTACGCCCTCAACATCAACCTCATCAAGCTCGAGAGCCGCCCCATCCCCGGTCGCGACTTTGAGTTTATGTTCTACTTTGACCTGGACTGCCCCTTTGGCAGCAAGGCCCTCGACGACCTGCTCGATTCCATCGATGACGTGTGCGAGAGCTTCACCTACTTTGGCAGCTACACGGAGGTGCTCTAGATGACCGACACCGCCGCAACCCGTCCCTACGGCGTGCTGGGCCGCGTGCTGGGCCACAGCTACACCCCGACCATCTACAAGGAGCTCGCTGGGCTCGAGTACGTGCGCTTTGAGCGCGAGCCCGAGGATCTTGCGGCCTTTATGACCGGCAACGAGTGGGAAGGTACCAACGTGACCATCCCCTACAAGCGCGCCGTCATGGAATACCTGGATGAGCTGAGTCCGCTCGCCGAGCGCATGGGCAACGTCAACACCATCACACGCCTGCCCGATGGCCGCCTGCGCGGCGACAACACCGACTACTTTGGTTTTCGGTGCCTGGTCGAGGAGTTAGGCGTAGAGGTTGCCGGCAAGAAGGTCCTCGTGCTCGGTGCCACCGGTGGTGCCGGCACCACGGCCAGCATGGTGCTCGGCGACCTGGGCGCCATCGTCGTACCCGTGGGTCGCACAAGCGAGGTCAACTACGGCAACCTCGCACTGCAGTCCGATGCCACGTTGCTCGTCAACTGCACGCCCGCCGGCATGTTCCCCCACTGCCCCGACGCCCCCTGCATGCTCGAGGGACTTGACGCGCTCGAGGGCGTCATCGACATTGTCTACAATCCCGCCCGCACGGGCTTGATGCTCGAGGCCGAGCGCCGCGGCATCCCCTGCATCGGCGGCCTGCTCATGCTTGTTGCCCAGGCGGCACAGGCTGTAGAGCGTTACACCGGCCAAGCTACCCCGCGCAAGCGTATCTTGGACGTAACGGAGCGTCTGTCCCTCCGCGAGCAGAACATCGCGCTGATTGGCATGCCGGGCTCGGGCAAGACCCGCGTGGGCGAGCAGATCGCCCAGCTCACGGGTCGCGAGCACATCGACTTGGATCGCGCGCTCGAGGAGCGTCTGGGCATGCCCTGTGCCGACTTTATCGTCGAGCGCGGCGAGCCGGCCTTCCGCGAGCAGGAGACGGCGGTGCTGGCCGGCATCTCCAAGCGCAGCGGCCTGGTGCTTTCCACCGGCGGCGGCGTGGTCACGCGCGACGAGAACTACCCGCTGCTGCACCAGAACAGCCAGATCGTGATGCTCAACCGCAAGCTCGACGAACTCGCCCACAAGGGACGCCCCATCACCGCCCGCGATGGCATCGATAAGCTCGCCGAGCAGCGCATGCCGCGCTACCGCGCGTGGGCCGACTACATCATCGACTCACGCGACTGCGCCGCCAACACCGCCCGCGCCGTCCTCGACACCCTCCCACCCGCTCTCTAACAAAAACCACCACAAAGGGGACAGCACCTTTGTGGTGGTTTTTCATTCCACCTCACCGCCCGTTCAACCGCAAAGGAAGCAACCATGAAAGCGCTCGTCATCAACGGCCCCAACCTCAACATGCTCGGCATTCGCGAGCCGGGCATCTACGGCAGCGACAACTACGACCGTCTGGTCCAGATCTGCCAGGAGGCAGGCGCCGCGCAGGGCTTTGACGAGGTTGAGGTGTTCCAGTCCAACCACGAGGGCAGCATCGTCGACAAGATCCAGGAGGCCTACGGCAAGGTCGACGGCATCGTCATCAACCCGGCGGCCTACACGCACACGAGCGTGGCGATCCTCGACGCCCTCAAAGCCGTCGCCATCCCTGCCGTCGAGGTACACATCAGCGCCGTAGAGACGCGCGAGGACTTCCGCCAGATGAGCTATGCACGCCTAGCCTGCTTCGCCACCATCACCGGCGAAGGCCTCCAGGGCTACGCCCACGCGTTGGAGCTGCTGAAAGAGCATCTCGAAAAGTAAGACTGCAACACTACTGAATAATGACAGCGGGAAGGGCCGACTTGGTCCTCCCCGCTTTTAATTACGCCTTCTTGATCACGTACGCCAATCCAATATCGCAGGCGCAACGCACGAGAGATGCAAAGAGCCACGATGCTGGCAGCGCCATAAGCAGCGGCATGGTCTGCCAGGGGATAAACCAATCGACCGCGTGGATTGCAAAGATGGCAAGACTGGCCTGTCCGCAGAACACGAGAGCTTGTTCAAAGGACCCCAAAACCGGCACGTCTTTCAACTTCTCCAGCGCCATGGAAACCCAGCACACGCAGTAGCTACCGGCAAGAGCGGCAACTGTCGCAACCAAAAACCCATCCACGCGGCGGCTCGAAAGCTCAAGCCCACTCAGCGCGGCAAGGACAAGCCAAGCGACACCGGCTCCAATAAACAGCAGGGGCTTGTTCACGCTCGGCTCCAGCCCCCTTTGGCGCGCCGTATAGCCAACCCACATCAGCAGCAAAATATAGCAGCTCAGATCCAAATCGAGCGGCAGGTAAACCCCCATTAATCGAGACACGCTCAATCCGCAAAAGGCAATCGCGGCACAGACAACGCCCCGCCAAACAACCCCAATTCCGCGGCGATCAAACAGCCGCACGAGCACATTAAACAACAGGCGCGACGTAAACAGCGCCGCCAAAAACCATGCCATGCAAAACGGCGGTAACGCCAAGCCCAGGCACATCAACGCCCGAGGCAAACACAAGCGTCTTAAGCCCCGCAACCAGCGTACCGCTCGTCAAAGGAGCGCCGCTCATCAAGAACGTCGGCACCTGCCACGCCAGTGCAAGAACCACATACGGCACCAGCAGGCGCGACACCGAACCACTCAGCAGCTCGCGCCACGGCTTCGGCCTAAACGTATACCCGGCAAGAATAAAGAACACCGGCATATGAAACGAGAAGATCGCGTGCCGCAAGGGAGAGGGATTTGGGACGGTGTGCCCCACAATGACCAGAATAATTGCAATTCCCTTTGCAATATCGATCCAGTCGAGCCTTTTGCTTCCCATTGCAAACCCTTCAAAACCGCAGCACACAAGATGAAAAAAGCCCAGACCACCAAGCGGTCTGGGCTTAATAAACGATGGTGCTCCATGGCGGATTCGAACCGTCGACCTTGGGATTAGAAGTCCCCTGCTCTATCCAACTGAGCTAATGGAGCAAATAACCGCACGCCCAAGCACGCGCACGCGTGCCAGGCGCTAGTAATTATAACCTAGTTGAACTGCTCGCGGTACGCCTTGCAGACCTCATCAACCGGGCCGTCCATGCGAAGGTCGCCCTTCTCAATCCAAACGGCGCGCTGGCAGATGCGCTCAACCTGCTCCATGGAGTGCGAAACGAACAGAACCGTCACGTCGCCGCTCTGGATAAAGTGCTGAATACGCGCCTCGCACTTTTGCTGGAAGAACACATCGCCGACGGACAGCGTCTCGTCAACGATCAGAATATCGGGCTCGGTGATCGTCGCGATTGCAAAGGCAATACGCGCCACCATGCCCGAGGAGAAGTTCTTAAGCGGCATGTCGACAAAGTTCTGCAGCTCAGCGAACTCGATAATGCCGTCAAAGTTGGCGTCGATGAACTCCTTGGTGTAGCCGAGCAGGGCACCGTTCAGATAGATGTTCTCGCGGGCGGTCAGCTCGGGGTCAAAGCCGGCACCAAGCTCAATCAGCGGCGCGATGTTACCGTGCACCTTAACGCTGCCCTCACTGGGCTCAAGCACGCCAGCGATGATCTTGAGCATCGTAGACTTGCCGGAACCATTGGTGCCGACCAGACCCACAACTTCGCCGCGATGAATATCGAACGAGATGTGCTTAAGCGCCCGAAACTCCTCAAAGAACAGCTCGTGCTTGGCAAGCTTAATGAAGTACTCCTTGAGGTTGGTCAGCGACTCAGACGCCATGTTAAAGATCATGGTGACGTCGTCGACCTCGACAGCCAGAGGCTGCTCGCTGTAATCAACAACAGATTCAGTCATCACAGCACTCCTTAGATGTAGAGGATGAACTTGCGCTCGGACTTATGGAACACGGTGTAGCCAATAACAAGCGCAAGAACCGCCCAAGCAACGCACATACCAAACGTCATAAGCGAGGGCGTAGTCTGGAACAGGAAGATATCGCGCATAAACTGCAGGTAGTTATACATGGGGTTCGCATAGACCAGAATGCGCACGAGATGCGGCATTTGCGCAACGAAGTCGGTCGTCCAGAAAATAGGCGTGATGTAAGTCCACGCCGTAATGACGACGCTCCACAGATGCATGACATCGCGGAAGAAGACCGTGAGGGCGGAGAGCATCATGCCCAGGCCCATGCAGAAGCACATAAGCAGCAGTAGGCAGACCGGTAGCAGAATCAGGTGCCAAGAAGGCATAACGTGGAACCACAGCATAACGATGGCAACGGCGACCAGCGAGAAGGCAAAGTTGACCAACGAGAAGAGCACCTTCTGCACCGGGAAGACCCAGCGGTGCACTTTAACCTTCTTGAGCAGCGGAGCCGCGCCCACGATCGACGTCAGGGCCTGGTTCGTAGACTCGGACATGACGGCAAAGGTGACGTTACCCACGATCAAGTACAGCGGGTACATCTCGGGCGTAATTGAGCCATTGCGGCCCTGGGCGAAAATCGTCGAGAACACGATGGCCATGACGATCATCATCAGCAGCGGGTTGAGCACCGACCATGCGACGCCCAGAACGCTACGGCGATACTTGATCTTAAAATCCTTGGTAACCAGCTGACGAAGGATAAACGCATCCTTCTCAAATTCGTTCTTAGCAAACGTCGCAGGCAGACTGCGAGTTTCTTGTTGCTTTGTCTGATCCGACACGGATGCAACTCCTTTACTCGTAATCGTTGACAAACGAACAGTATAGACCCGACGACCATGCAAACGATTCACGCAACAAAACTGGAGAACTAACCCACATCTTAGGATGCCATGACCAAACGGCTATACTTTCAAGGATTGAATGTATAAGGAGCATTGAGTGAATTCTGAATCCATCGCCGTCATCATCCCCTGCTACAACGAAGCGCTCACGATCGGCAAAGTCATCGACGACTTTCACCGCGAGCTTCCGCAAGCGACGGTCTATGTCTATGACAACAACTCGTCGGACGATACCTCACGCATCGCCACCGAGCACGGCGCCACGGTCCGCTTTGAGCCCCGTCAGGGAAAGGGCAACGTGTGCCGCCAGATGTTTCGCGACATCGATGCCGATTGCTACCTGATGGTCGACGGCGACGACACCTACCCCGCCGAGGCGGCCAAAGCCCTCTGCGAGCCTATCCTCAGCGGCACGGCCGACATGACCGTAGGCGATCGCCTTTCCAACGGCACCTACGCCGAGGAGAACAAGCGTGCCTTCCACGGCTTTGGCAACAATCTGGTCCGTGCCATGATCAAGTGGATCTATGGCTACAGCTTCGATGATGTCATGACCGGCTACCGTGCCATGAGCCGCCCGTTCGTTAAAACCTTCCCTGTGCTTTCCGAGGGCTTCCAGATCGAAACCGAGCTCTCGATCCACGCCGTCGACCACCGCTGGCGCATCAAGGATGTGCCCATCGAGTACCGCGACCGTCCGGAAGGTTCCGAGTCCAAGCTCAATACCGTAAGCGACGGCATTAAAGTCGTTGCGATGATTGGCACGCTGTTCAAGGACTACCGCCCTCTGAAGTTCTTCAGCCTCGTCGCGCTTCTGTTTGCGGTGATCGGCCTCGCCTTGGGCACGCCCATCGTTGTCGAGTATTTCCAGACCGGCCTCGTTCCGCGCTTCCCCACCGCCATGCTCGCCGCGTCGTTTATGTTCCTGTGCGGTCTGAGCCTTGCGACCGGCTTCATCCTCGATTCCGTGGCAAAGGTCGAAAAAAAGCAGTGGGAGGTCAACGTGTACAGCAAATACGCCTACGATGACCAGCCCGGCAGGTCCGCCACCACGCCAAGCGAGTGAAAGATCTTCCGCAAAATACTATTGGCACCACTGCGCAGATAGCCATCAACAAGAAAAGCCGCCGTTAAAGAACGGCGGCTTTTACTCTCGAAAAGTTGATAGCGGCTAGAGCGTCTTGAGGTACTCCCCAAGCTCTTCCTCCCAGTCGGGCATGTGGAACCCGACCGACTCGAGCCTGGAAAGGTCGAGCGCGGAGTGGACCGGGCGCGGGGCGACGGGGCCGGCGGCGCCGGCGTAGTAGTCGGCGGTCGAAACCGGCACGACCTTGTCCCCGTTGCCGTTGGCGGCCTCGAAGACGGCGCGGGCGATGTCCGCCCAGGACCTGACGGCGCCGGAGCCCGTGCAGTTATAGGTGCCGTAGGGGGCGTGTGTCCCCAGCACGTGGAAGATGGCCTGGGCCATGTCGCGCGTGAAGGTCAGGCGGCCCAGCTGGTCGTCCACGACGGTGACCTGCGTGAGATTGTCCTCGGGGTCGGCTACGCGGTCGGAGAGCGCCTTCATGGTCTTGACGAAGTTGTGGCCCTCGCCGATGACCCAGGAGCTGCGCATGATGTAGTGGCGCGGGCACCCGGCCACGGCGATGTCGCCGGCGGCCTTGGTCTGGCCGTAGACGGACAGCGGGGAGAACGGCTCGTCCTCCGTGTGGACCTCGGCGGCGCCGTCGAAGACGTAGTCGGAGGAGACGTGGACCAGGGTGATGCCGTGCTCGGCGCAGGTGCGGGCGAGCAGGGCGGGGCCGGTCGCGTTGGCCTTCCATGCGGTGGCGCGCCCCTCGGGGGTCTCGGCCCTGTCGACGGCCGTGTAGGCGCCGCAGTTGATGACGGTGCCGTAGAGCGACCAGTCGTACTGCGCGTAGGCGTCCGGGTCGGACATGTCGAAGGTGTCGATGTCGCAGAAGTCGAAGTCCTTGGCGAC
>CABUXM010000015.1 GCA_902495545.1 uncultured Collinsella sp.
CGTGGGCGCCAGCGGAATGTGGGGTCACCGCGCGGTCCGCATCTGATGGTGTCGACGTCAATGGTATACGGGTGCATCATCGACGTCTTCAATACAGAAGATATCAGTGCGGAATGTTTGCAAAACTAAAGGTCAGAGCCCCCTAAGTTAACGTTGTTCGAAACGCTGGCCGGCCGCTTCCGGCGGGCCGCCGGGTCGGTGGCGATGGGGGCATGGGTCCCGTCTTGCCTTGCGCGTAACTGGCTGAAATTATTTTGGTTGGAGCTTTGCTTATGTCTCAGAATTTGACTCGGGTGATTGTTACTACCGATATGGAAGTCGACGATATGAACTCGCTCGTTCATTTGGCTCTGTATCTCAACTTGCTTGATGTTCAGGCTGTGGTGTATACGGCTTCGCAGTATCACTTTCTTGGGGATGGGGTTCATACGCTCGGCGAGGTGAATTCGCATTGGCGGACCAAAGGGCGGCGCTCTTATGAGTGGGCTATCGTGCCTCATGAACCCGATCCGCTGGCTGGGGAGCTTCGTGAGTATCGTCCGTTTCCCGAGCATTGGATCGAAAGTCTTTGGAGCAACGAATACGCCGAGGCTTGGTCGCAGCTGCAGGCCAATGCTGTCGCCGCTGGCGAGCCGTCCTTCCCCACGCCCGCACAGATGATTGAGCGCACGTTTGTGGGAAATGTTGCCTTTGAGGGTGATGTGACTGAGGAAACTGAGGGGTCTCGCGTCATCGCCGATGCCATCATGGACGACGACCCCCGCACGCTGTGGCTGCTCAGCTGGGGTGGTATGAATACGATCGTTCGCGCCCTCATGAGTATTGCCGAGCGCTATCGCGCCACGCCCGAGTGGCCCGCCGTGCAGCAGCGGGTCTATCAGAAAGTGCGCGTGATGGGCGTCGCGGACGGCGTAGGGCAGGACAACTCATGGCTCGACCATGGGCGCGAGCTCTTTCCCGAGCTCATCTTTTGGCGCGTGCCCTATATGTATGGCGGCTATGTCGACGCCAAAATGGCTCAGCCCGATACGCTGCCGCTATTTAAGGCTCCTTGGCCTGAGCGGAATCTCACGCAGGGCAACGGACCCCTCATGGCACGCTATATGCTCTATGGCGATGGTAAGGTCTACGAAAACGAGCCCGAGCGCTTTCAGTTTGGCAAGCATGCCCGTCTGGATTGGGGCCTAGAAGGCATGCCCGCGGTGCAGTTTGAGCGCGGCGATTATATGGCCGAAGGCGACAGCATGACCTATATTCCGCTGCTTCCGTTTGGCCTGCGCGGTATCGACGACCGCGACTTCGATACGCTGCTCGGCCGCATGTTTCTTGATGGACACCCCGATGCGAACGCGCCCACCGGTTTTACCGCCCTCGGCACGCCCGCAGACGACAATCTCAATCCCTATCTGCGTGCCTATCAGGAAGACTTTGCCGCCCGCGCGCAATGGTGTGCCCATGATCCGGCAGCCTGCTCGCATCCGGCGCATGTTGTCGAGGTCACGGCCGACCGCAGCGCCACAGCCGGCGAGCGCGTCAACCTTACAGCGACCATCGTCGACCCCGACGGCAAGGGCTTCGATGCACATTGGGATGTGGCCGTAGACCCATCGAGCTATGCAGGCGTCCAGGATCTGTCGACGTGGCAAGAATGCACGGTAGGCACCGCTTTCATCGTGCCCGCCGACGCACGACCCGGCGACCGCTTCGTGCTCACCCTCACCGTCCAGACGCGCGCCGAGCGCCCCTGTACCCGCTACGCCCAGGTCGCCGTGACCGTGGCGTA
The DNA here is from genome assembly GCA_902495545.1 of uncultured Collinsella sp. Lineage (GTDB taxonomy): Bacteria > Actinomycetota > Coriobacteriia > Coriobacteriales > Coriobacteriaceae > Collinsella. The sequence continues at coordinate 1,784 of CABUXM010000015.1, forward strand.
GCAAGGGCAACGCCCACATTCGACAAAGAGTGTCCCCAGGCGCCAAACGAGCGAGGATTTTTGGACACCCAAACAACGAGAGTGGATAATCTCCCACTTTGAGCCCACAAACAGGCCAAAAACGGGAGATTATCCACTCTCATTCTGCGGGTGCTCATTTAAGTACGTCCCCAATGAGTGCTTTCACTTCTTTTAACAAAACGCCCGGCGGACATTAACTGCTCGCCGGGCGTTTTGGTTAGGAGGCTGTGGTTGTTGGGAAAGCCTTAGGCCAGGTCCTCGCCGTTCGTCTCGATGACGTGTTTGTACCAATCGAAGCTCTTCTTCTTGGAACGCTTGAGGGTGCCGTTGCCTGCGTCGTCGCGGTCGACGTAGATAAAGCCGTAACGCTTGGACATTTCGCCCGTACCAGCAGATACCAGGTCGATCGGACCCCAGGTGGTGTAGCCCAGCAGGTCGACGCCGTCCTCGGTCACCGCGTCGCGCATGGTCTCGATATGCTGGCGCAGGTAGTCGATACGGTAGTCGTCGTTGATGGAGCCATCCTCCTCGACAACATCCTTGGCGCCCAGGCCGTTCTCGACCACAAACAGCGGCTTCTGATAACGGTCGTACAGGTCGTTGAGGGTAATGCGGAAGCCCAGCGGATCGATGGCCCAGCCCCACTGGCTCTCCTGCAGATAGGGGTTCTTGGCGCCGGCGAAGGCGTTGCCCTTGGTCTTCTCGACATCGGGGTTATCGGCGCCGGCGGAGCAACGGGTGGAGTAGTAGCTAAAGCTGATGAAGTCGACGGTGTTGGCGGCCAGGATCTCGCGGTCCTCGTCGGTCATGCCCACATCGATGCCCAGGCGCTCGAGCTTCTTGACGGCATAGGCCGGGTAGTAGCCGCGGCTCTGGACGTCGACGAAAAAGTAGTTGTCCTGGTTGTCGAGCTGCGCCTGGCGCACATCGCCCGGACGGCAGCTGTAGGGGTAGTAGGTGCCGGCAGCGAGCATGCAGCCGATCTTGACCTCGGGGTCGATCTCGTGGGCGATCTTGGTTGCCCAAGCGCTGGCAACGAGCTCGTTGTGGGCGGCCAGGTACTCGACGGCCTCCTTGTTCTCGCCCTCCTCAAAGACCAGACCGGCACCCATAAACGGCAGGTGCAGGATCATATTGATCTCGTTGAAGGTGAGCCAGTACTTCACCAGGCCCTTGTAGCGGGTGAAGATCGTGGTCGCAAGGTTCTTGTAGAAGTCGATGAGCTTGCGGTTGCGCCAGCCGCCGTACTCCTTGATGAGGTGAATCGGGCAGTCGAAGTGCGTGATGGTCACGAGCGGCTCGATGCCGTGCGCCTGACACTCGCGGAACACGTCCTCGTAAAAGGCCAGGCCGGCCTCGTTGGGCTCGGTCTCGTCGCCATTGGGGAAGATGCGGGTCCAGGCCAAGCTCATGCGGAAGGTCTTAAAGCCCATCTCGGCAAAGAGGGCGATGTCCTCCTTGTAGTGGTGGTAGAAATCGATGCCGGTCTGCGCGGGGTAGTAATAGCCGTCCTCGAAGTCGAGCATCTTGCGCTGGCCGGAGACCACCGCATAGCGCTCGGGGCCGTGCGGTGCCACATCCACGTTGGCCAGGCCGCGGCCATCCACGTCGTAAGCGCCCTCGCACTGGTTGGCAGCCGTCGCGCCGCCCCACAGGAAGTCTTTACGGAAAGCCATACATCGATCCTTTCACACGCTGTTTGTCGTGGCTTCAGTATCCCCGTAAGCAGCGCGCTACTCAACGGCAACGGCGCAGGTCGACACTTCTTTTCGCGCACAGACGCCCGGCAGCCGCCCCCGTCTGACACTTTTTGATACCTGCCCGCCCAAACCGCCAACCACCACAAAGGGGACAGGCACCTTTGTGGTGGTTTGGGGCGGTTTGTCTTAATCTGTAACAGGTAGACCGCCAAAACCGGGCCTGGTGTTACAGATCGAGATCTTTCGGGCACCCTCTGCGGTTTATCTCAATCTGTAACAGGAAGAGACGATTTGGCCCGTCAGATGTTACAGATCGAGATAAACAGGAAGCTCCTAGTCGCAGGCGATGTCGAGGTTCTTGCCGACGAGGCCCACGTAGCCGCCCTCGGCCAGCAGACCATTTGACTGAATAGGAAAAAAAGGAAAAAATAGGAAAAAAAGGAAAGGAGACTTATGACAGAAACCATCTTCTCCCCCTCATTTGGAAATCGCCCGTCCTATCTGGTGGGGCGTGGGAGCGTGATTTCGACATTCATCTCCGGCCTTGAGCAGGAGCCGGGCAATCGCGACCGAGCCATGCTCATGCTTGGCCAGCGAGGCAGCGGCAAGACAGTTCTTCTGTGGGAACTTGCCGATCGCGCACGCAAGCTCGGCTTCGTTGTCGCCACGCCCACCGTGGCCTCCGAGGATATGCTCGAGCGCATTGTTGAGAAAATCCAAGAAGCAGGCGAGCCTTACGTCAACAAACGCTGTCTTCCCAAATTCACGGGTGGCAGCCTGAGCGTTTTCGGGTTCTCAGCAGGCCTCGAGTTCACACGAGACGTGCAGGAGACCAAGAGTTTTCAGTTCAAACTCACGCAGCTTGCGCGCAAACTGACCGAGCAGGGGCATGGCATCCTCATCCTCATCGACGAGCTCCAGGCCAATTCAACCGAAATCAGACAACTCGTCACCGCCTATCAAGAGCTCGTCGGCGAGGGACTCGACGTCGCGCTTGTTATGGCAGGGCTCCCGGGAGCAGTCTCCGCGACACTCAACGACCGCGTACTGACATTTCTCAACCGCGCACGCAAGGTCACGCTCGAACCGCTTTCGGTCGGAGATGTCGATGCCTATTACCAGCGAGCTTTCGAAGAGCTCGACCTTGATATCCCAAGCGATCTTCGGCTGGACGCCGCTCGCGCAACTCAGGGCTCGCCCTACATGCTGCAGCTCATCGGCTACAACATCGCCAATCGTTGCCAGGCAGGAGAACACGTAACGCCAAAGCAAGTTGACGGAGCAATCGAAGCGTCAAAGGCCGATTTCGAAAACGATGTGTGCGAAACGACGCTCGCCGCGCTCTCGGACCAAGATGTTGCGCTTCTCGCCGCAATGACCGACGACGAAGACGGCACGTCGCGCATTTCCGATGTGGCCGAGCGCATGTCAGTCACGCCCGACTACGCGCAAAAGTATCGCCGGCGCCTCATCGACGCCGGCGTTATCGAACAGGCGCGCCGCGGTTACGTGCGCTTCGCCGTACCATATATGGCGGACTACCTGCGCAGCCAGCTCTAGGCAGCCACCACAATGGGGGGCAGGCGCCTTTGTGGCGGTTTGGGCCCGTTTGTCTCGATCTGTAACAGTTAGGCAGCCAAAACCGGGCCTGGTGTTACAGATCGAGATTTTCAGGCGGGCCCCTGCGGTTTGTCTAAATCTGCAACAGGTAGAGACGATTTAGCCCGCTAGATATTACAGATTGAGACAGAAGATTCTAGTCCACGGTGATGTCGAGGTTCTTGCCGACGAGGCCCACGTAGCCGCCCTCGGCAGCCTTGGGGCTGTCGGCGTGGCAGAGGACCCACTTGTCGGCCTTCCAGTAGCAGTAGCTGTCGCCGACCGCGGGCATGTCGGCTGCGGCCTCGGGGCGCGGACCATTGGTGCCGGCGGGCAACGCAACCATTACCTGGAAGCCGCCGTCGTCGACCATGCACGGCGTGTAGTGGAGCGTGGTGTTGAAGACTTCGACGACCGTACCCGCCGGCACGCGGAACGCCTTGACGCACGCGGTGTCGAGCTTGCCATCCTCGATCTCCCAGCGATGCGCCACGAGCAGGATAAAGTCGCGCGCGCCCAGGTTGAACTCGCTGGCGCGGTGATACTCCAGGCAGTTGAGCTGCGTGTTGTGGCCGTTGCACCAGCCCAGCTGGAAAGGACGGCCGCCAAACATGAGAAAGCCCAGTTTATCGGCACCCTTGACGCCCTCGAGCTCCGACGCACTCGCTACGTACTTGCTGCCCTCGGGGATGGGCGTGGCAGAGAGCGCCTCGAGCACGGGCGACGTGAGCTCGGACGGAACGTTATTCCAAACGTTGCCATAGGATTTGAACTCGGGATCGTTGACAGAATAGATATGCATGTTCACTCCTGTTCGTAAATGTGACTATACGAACATTCTAGAACAAACATGAGCGATTTTGAACGCTCGTCCCGACCACTCAACAAAAAGGCGCCCCCGCATAAGCGAAGGCGCCCAATGCGCGCGTTTTGGACGATAAAGTCCTTACGCCTGCTGATAGTGCAGGTGCTTCTCGTCGATATCGGCCAGGTCACGGTCGAGATAGCGGCGTGCGAGCCAGTTTGCCATGGGGAGGTTCTGGTCCAGATAGTTACCGCACTCCTCGGGAGCGGCACCGGGGACATCGCCCTCAAAGCCGGCGACAAACTCGAACAGCTCACGCACGAGCGGCAGGATCTCCTCGCTCGTCACCTCGCCAAACACGACGAGGTAAAAGCCCGTGCGGCAGCCCATGGGGCCAAAGTAGACAATGCGGCTCGACCACTCGGCATGGTTGCGAAGGAACGTCGCGCCCAGGTGCTCGATGGTGTGGCACTCGGCCGTGTTCATGACCGGCTCCTTGTTGGGCGTGGTCAGGCGCAGGTCAAACGTGGTGACGGCGGCGCCGGTCGCCGGATCGCGGTCGATGCGGCTCACGTACACGCCGGGCTCAAGCAGCAGATGGTCAACGGAAAAACTCGCGATACGCTCCATGGCAGATCCTCTCGATAGTCAATTTAGGACGGGGCTCTTTTAGCTGGTTGGAATGGTCGCACCAATCATACCAGTCAAAAAAGCCCCGTCCCAAATGAGCTGCCAAGGACGGGGATCAATGAGTTTTTAATCCCCGTCCCAGAAAAATCCTTGGGCGCCGCGCAGCCGCCTAGGCAGTGTAGGCGATAGTCGCGTCGACAGCGTGGCGCCAGCCGGCGATCTTTTTGGCGCGCTCGTCAGCGGGCATGGCAGGCTCCACGATGCCGCGGGCCCCATAGACGTCGACGACATCGCGCGTGTACATGTCCAGCGCAATGCCGCAGGCCCAGGCCGCACCCAGGCCGCTCATCTCGTCGTTGCTCGCGATGCGGATGGGCGAGCCAACCAAGTCGCTCTCAAACTGCATCAGGTACGCGTCACGCGTGGGGCCGCCGTCAACACGAAGCTCGGCCAGCGCCGCGCCCGAATCCTCGACCATAGCATCAATCACGTCGAAGATCTGATAGGCAATCGACTCATCGGCGGCCTTTACGAACTCCGCGCGACCCGTGGTGCGCGTCATGCCAAAGACGCAGCCCTCGGCGTCACTCGCCCAGTGCGGCGCGCCCAGACCGGTAAACGCCGGCACAAAGTAGACGCGGCTCGCCGGATTGGCGGCGTAGCACAGGTCGGTAACTTCCTCGGGGTTATTGATGAGCTCCAGATCGTCGCGCAGCCACGTCTTGACGGCGCCAGCGTAGCTCACGTTGCCCTCGAGCACGTACTCGGTCACGCCGTCCATGCGCCATGCGAGCGAGCTCGAAAGCCCGTGCGAGCTGGCGACGAACTCGTCGCCGACGTTCATCATGACCGAGCTGCCGGTGCCATAGGTCGCCTTGGCCATGCCGCGGCTATGGCAGCCCTGCGCAAACAAGGCGGCATGGCTGTCGCCGAGCACGCCGTGAATGGGCACGGGTGCCGGCAAAAAGCCGCCCAGGTCCGTCATGCCGAACAGGCCATCGGAATCGGTCACCTGTGGCAGGCAGGCCACGTCAACGCCAAAGGCCCCGCACACCGGCTCGCTCCAGCAGCCACGGCGCAGGTCAAAGAGTTGCGTGCGGCTGGCGTTGGACCAGTCGCAGCGGAACTCCGCGCCGCCCGTGAGCGTCCAGACCACCCAGGCATCGATGGTGCCCAGGCACAGCTCACCTGCCGCCGCGGCCTCGGCAGCCGTGGGAACGTTCGCGAGAATCCAAGCCATCTTGCCCGCCGGATAGTAGGGCGAGAGTACCAGACCCGTCGTGTCGCGCACCAGCTCGGCCACGCCTTCGCGCGCAGCAAGCTCGTCGCACAGCTCGCGGGCGCGGGCACACTGCCACACGACGGCGTCGCACAGCGGCTCGCCCGTCGTGCGCCTCCAGGCAACGGTGGTCTCGCGCTGGTTGGAGATGCCGATGCCGGCGACGTCGGCAGGGTCGACCCCGGTCTCCTCCACCACGGCGCGCGCCACGGCCAGCACGTTGGCGGCGATCTCGGCTGGATCATGGCTCACCCAGCCAGCCTCGTTGACAATCTGGCGATGCGGGCGATCGGCACGATGAATCAAATGGCCGCCCTCGTCCACCAGCAGCGCCTTGGTGCCCTGCGTGGATTGATCGATTCCGATGATGTAGCGGCCCATGGCCACCCCTTTCAAAACGAATGTGACAAAGGGGCGGTCCCTTTGTCACATTCCAGTTACTCTGCGGGCAGGAACTCGGCGACCGTCTTTGCGATTCCCTCGCCCGTCAGGCCGTAGTGCGCAAAGACCTCGGGGCTCGTACCGGTGATGACCGGCGCGTCGGGCAGGGAGAGGCACTTGACCGGACGCGGGCAATGCTCGCCCACGACCTGCGCGACCATGGAACCCAGGCCGCCGAAGGGGCTGTGCTCCTCGACGGTCACGACGGCGCGCGTGGCGCCGGCGGCCTCGATCACGGCCTCGGCGTCGAGCGGCTTGACGCAGTACATGTCGAGCACCGTTGCCGAGATTCCCTGCTCGGCCAGCAGATCGGCGGCGTCCACGGCGTGGCGGACCATCTCGCCGGTGGCGACGAGCGTCACATCGGTGCCGCGACGCACCCAGGTGGCGCGATCCATCTGGAACGGACACTCGTCCTCGGTGTACACGTCCTCCACCGGGTTGCGGCCCACACGGATGTAGGCCGGCTTGTTGTCGGCGACCAGGGCACGCACGAGCTCGGCGGTCTGGAAGCGATCGCTCGGCAGATACACGCGCATGTTGGGAATCGCGCTCATGGCGGCGATATCCTGCGCGGAGTGATGACTCATGCCTAAGGCGCCATAGGACACGCCGCCCGAGATGCCGATGAGCTTGACGTTGGTGTTGGAGTACGAAACGTCGACCTTGCACTGCTCATACGAACGCGTGGTCACAAAGGACGCCGGCGAGGCGGCCCAGGCCTTCTTACCGCACGAGGCCATGCCGGCAGCGATGCTCACCAGGTCCTGCTCGGCAATGCCGACCTCAATGGACTGCTGGGGATACTGATCGAAGAACGGCGTGAGCGACGCGGAGCCGCGGGAGTCGGAGCACAGGACGACGATGTCTTTATCGGTTGCGGCGGCCTCGAGCAGCGTGTCGCAGATAACCTTGCGGTTGGCGATCTTGTTAGCCATTGATAGCCTCCTTATGGGCAGCGAAATCGGCGATGATCTGGGCATATTCCTCATCGTTGGGCAGGTGATGATGCCAGGCGGCCTTGTCCTCCATAACCGGCGAGCCGTAGCCCTTCACCGTGTTGAGGATGATGACCGTGGGCTTACCCTTGGTCTCGGCGGCCAGCGTCAGCGCGGCGTCGATGGCCTGGACGTCGTTGCCCGGAATGGACAGCACGTTCCAACCGAAGGCGGCCCAGCGCTCCTCCTGCGAATCCTGCTTCATGACGTCCTCGGTGCTGCCGCTGATCTGCAGGCGGTTGCGGTCCACGAGCGCGCACAGGTTATCGAGCTGGTAGTTGCCGCCGCTCATGGCGCCCTCCCAGACCGAGCCCTCGGCAAGCTCGCCGTCGCCCATGATGGTGTAGACGCGGTAGTCGCGGCCATCCATCTTGCCGGCAAGCGCCATCCCGACGGCCACGGGCAAGCCGTGACCCAGCGAGCCCGAGTTCATCTCGATGCCCTTGAGCTTGTTGTTGGGGTGGCCGATGTAGGGGCTGCCGAACTTGGAGAAGCGGGCCTTGACGTCATCGAGGTCAAGATAGCCCTCGTGGCAGAGCACCGCGTAGTAGGCCTCCATGGCGTGGCCCTTGGAGAGCACGAAGCGATCGCGGCTGGGATCGTCGACGGTCTCGGGAGAAATGTTGAGGTGGTTGGCGTAGAGGGTCATGAGGGCATCGATGACCGACATGTCGCCGCCGATGTGCCCGCCGGCGCCAGCCATGATGATATCGACGCAATCGCGGCGAAGGTCCCAACGCAGGGATTCAAGCTCTTCGATAGTTGCCATTTCTACTCTCCTCGCAGGTAAGCTTTGACGTCTTCTTCGATGGGATCGTACAGGTCGGGGACAATGCCGATGTACTTGCACGCCTCGTATAGCACCGGCACCACGTTGGCGTGGATGGCGACACAGTGGTGGATGTAGGGACCCTCGACGATCTTGGCCTCGAGGCGCTTGAGGTTTTCGACCTCGACCCACAGGTAGGTGCCCATGCCGGCCGGGCCGTCGATGCCGCGGGCGTTGCCCAGCAGCAGCGAGTACTCGCCGTTGTCGCCGTCAAAGCGGGCAAGGGTGAGGTCGCCGTGCTTGGCCTCGGCCGTCAGCGCGCCGGGGTGATCGAAAGCCAGCGGGTAAGTGAGCTTGGGCTTGACGGCCGCGCAGCTGCAGGGCCAGGGGCCGCAGTGCTGCAGCAGCTCGCCGTTCTCGTTGTCGGGATGACGCACGGTCCAGTCGGCAAACATGCCGCGGTGACGGCCCAGGTCGGCGGCCTCGACCATCAGCGCTGTGATGGCGCCATGGATGTCGGTCTCGCAGACGACGGGGATACCCATCTCGTTGAGGATGGCGTTGGCGGCGCAGGGCATAATGCCCAGCTCGTCCTGCAGGGCGTTCCAGCACTGGATGGCACCGGCGTTGCAGCCGTACTTCTCGACCAAGCGCTTCATGGCAATGGCAAGACCGGCCACAGCGGGGACCTTATCCTCGGGGATGCAGATCTCAAAGCTGTCGGCAATGTGGGCGAGCATGGCTGCCATGGCCTGCTCGTCGGCCTGGGCGTCGCGCACGGCCTGGACAAGCTCGGTCATGGGGATGGGCGAAAGCTGAATGTTGAACTTCTCGAGCAGCTCGCCCTCGTTGCACATGGTGGACCAGAAGTCGAACGGGCGAGTGGCCATCTGCAGGATGCGGGTGTGCTTGAAAGTCTTGACCACGTTGCACACGGCCAAAAAGTCCCAGACACCGCGCTCGAACTCGGGATCGGTCAGACGGCAGTTGGTCATGTAGGTGAAGGGAACCTGGAAGCGACGCAGGACCTTGCCGGTGGCGAACAGGCCGCACTGGCTATCGCGCAGACGGGTGCCGTCGGGCTCGGGGCGCTCGTCGCGCGGACCCCACAGCAGCACGGGCAGGCCGAGCTCGCGGGCAAGGCGGGCGCAAACATACTCGGTACCAAAGTTGGCGTGGCAGAGCATGATGCCGTCGACGCCCTCGGCGCGGAACTTCTTGACGATAGGCTCGATATGGCTGTCGTCGAACAGCAGGCCCTCGTCATTGATGTCGTCGATATCCACGATCTCGACGCCGATCTCGCGCAGACGATCAGCCGTCAGGCCGCGATACTTGATCGCGTCCGGCGCGCTAAAGATGCTGCGGCGCGTGGGTACAAAGCCGAGCTTGATCTTGTCCATGTACGTCCTCCCCTAATCACATGTTCAGTAAACAGACGCATGTTTCGTTTTGTTCTGTTTACTAAATGTTTTACTCTTCTGTTTAGAAGTTTAGCGCGAAATACCCGTAGACGGTAGAGAAATCAGCCTAAACGGTATGTAAACAATCTGAACATACAAGGGCAACAAAAAGAGGGCCCCGAAGGACCCTCTCTATCCGCATATGTATGTACGCGAAATCAATACCGCCCTATTCCCGCGAGCACACCGCCCGCGGGGGTAATCTGGCTGCAAGGCCCGTGGTTACGCGCCCATCTTGCGATAGACGTCCACGAACTCCTTGGCAAGGATGCCAAAGCCCTCGGCACTCATAAGCTGATCCTCGGCATGGACAACCAAAAGATCGATGCTCAGGTTCTCGCCAGCTGCAGTCTGCTGGACAAGGCCACCGTGAGCCGCGTGACCCTCGGCATAGTGCTGCTGGCCCTCGGCGATCTTCGCCTCGGCCTCTTCGAACTTGCCATCACGAGCTAGGTGAATCGCATCGATGTAGCAGCTGCGCGCGCAACCGACGCCTGCAATGATCTGAAAGCTCTGAAGCTGAATCTCTTCTGCCGTCATACCTACAGTCCCATCAGTTCCTTGGCCTGGGCCAGAGCCTTGGCGCCGTCCATCATGCCGTAGATGGCCATGGGGATCACGCCGACCGGTACCTCGGGGCATGCGGCAGAAACCTCGTCCTTGGCATAGCCAACCTGCGGCCCAAGCAGGATGCAGTCGGCATTGCGTCCGATGGTGGCAGCCTCGCTGACGGCGTGGGCGGAGACCTCGCACTCCAGACCCTCGGCGTCGGCAGCCTTCTTGATGTTCTTCATGATGATGCTCGTGGACATGCCACCGGCGCACATAAGAACGATGTTTTTCATTGCAGTTCCTTTCCTGTAACCCCTCACAGGGACTTATATGTTTCGGCAATCAACGCGATCGGCCGAACCTACGAACTTACGGACAACGACCTACTCGGCAGAAGCCTTTGCGGCGGCCTCCTCCTCGAGGGCCTCCTTGTCGGCCATCTTGACAAACGGGATGAACAGCAGGGCAACGGCGAGAATCGCAGCGCAGACGATGACAACCAGACCAGGACCGCCGATGAAGAAGTCGGTGATGGGCAGCGGCACGACGAACGGCATGTTGACCGTCGGGTTATACGCGTTGCCAAGACCCAGCAGCAGACCAATAGCGGCAACGGCGCATGCGACCGGCTTGAGCAGGATGTAGGGGATGAACATATAGGGGTTCATGGCGACGGGCGTACCAAAGATGATGGGCTCGGAGATGTTGAAGATGGCAGGCACCAGAGCGACCTTGGAAAGCGTCTTGTAGCGCTCGGACTTGGCCGTGAGCAGTGCAAGCTCCATGCCCAGGGCGTCAACAGAACCCACGGAGAACATAACGATGAACGGCAAATACGGAAGCGGCTGGCCGGCAAGGTATGCCTCGACGTTGGCCAGAGCGCACGTCGAAACGACCGGCATGTACACGCTCATCAGGACGCTGGGATGTACACCAAAGAAGAACAGCAGGTTGCACAGGATAAAGTAGACGACGACGGCCCACGGGCTGGAGCCCAGGAACATAACGGGCACCGCAATGGTGGAGTTGATGAGGTTAAAGACATCGCCGTAGCTCGTCAGGCCCATGCCCCACTTAAGCAGCGCGGCCGAGGTAAAGATGACGATGGCGCAGAACATCGGGGACAGCGAGTCGTTGACGAACTGCGGAACGGAATCGGGCATGGGAATGGCGATATGCTTCATAAGGAAGTTGAGCGCCTTCGGCACGATCAGCGCCACGAGCAGGGCCACGAACAGACCCGAGCTGCCCAGGTAACGGGTGGTGATGAAGGTCGAGCCGTCCTCGGCATGGCCCAGCGGGATCAGCAGGAGCAGAACGCCAATGGACGCAACCGTCGTCGTAAGGCCCTTGTTCTCAAGCACCTTGCCGTAGGAGTACGAAACCGAAGCGCACATGTAGATGGCACCGAGGTTCATGGTGACGACCAACACATCGGCAATCGTCGCCGACATGCCAGTGCCGGTAAGGAACGCCTGCAGCGGCGGGATCGGCAGTCCGTTGATGATGGAGAGCAACGCCACGCCCAGCGTAACGGGCATGGTCGCCATCATGCCGGACATAAGGCCCTTTACGACCTTAAAGCTGCTCACTTTGTGGGCAATGGGGCCCACGTGCTTCTCGAGGAAGCCCTGCATCGAATCGAGAACGCTCATTTCGTGTTCACTGATCCTCTCTAAACGATTCATCTAGCTGTCAAGCGGGAAATTGCGGCCGACTCTTTCCCGCCTATGACCAAGGGAAATATGGTTATGCCTTGAGCTCGAGGACGAGGAGCCAATCCCCAACCTCGGGTTTGTCAGGCAGTGTGATGCTGTCCGTGACGACAGAGACGTTCTCGCCGTCACGGTATGCGCCCGTGCGGGGGTTAAACCATCGGCTTGCATAGGCAGCGCCCGTCGGCACGCCCTCGATAGCAAGCTTTCGGCGCACGGTATCGCCAAAGTACGCGACGATGCGCGAAAGGTCTCGGTTGGCGGTTGCCAGCGGAGCCTTGTTGGCAAACAGGTTGCCCGCATCGGTCGTTTCGTAGGGAGCGAGCTCCCAGAAGTGATTTTCTTCGTAGAAGGAGCGCATATAGCCCATCTGGACTGCACCCTCTCCGTCTACCGCCTGGGCCCACGTAATGCCAAAGCGGTTGAAGATCGCCATAAAGGGATCGAGCTCCTCGGGACTTTCCCACACGTTGTCCCAGATGCCCTGGGCTCCGTAGGTATAGCCAGCGCCGCCCGCCTGCATGCAGATATACGCCACGCGACGCAACATGTCTGCGGTGCACAGGCGCGTACCCATTTCCTCGAGCGTCGAGCAAAACTCGTAGAGCGCCTCGCCCTCGACGAAGGGCTTGTCGTCATGAGCTGCCAGATAGTCAAAGTAGTCGCTCGCCTTGATCAGGTAATCGCCATGACCGGCCTGGTTGAGCGTAAAGTCCATCCAAGCCTCGTCCTGGTAGTAATCGGCAAAGGGGCGCTCGTTGGTATAGTGCGCCGTAGCCAGGTGGCCATAGCCGTCGCGGGCCTCGATCTCCAAGGCGACCTCACGCCATCCGTCGATCAAAGCGGCTCGATCTTCTTTGCCATACCCGGCAACCTCGCCGGCAAGCGTCCAAACCATCGGATATGCGCCATAGCGCGCCACCAGATAGCGGGCAAGGTGCTTTTGATGCTCCACGCCATGATCGCCGCGAATAGAAAACGCCCATGCCTGGCCAAGCGCGTTGACCAAACCGGCATCGGCGACATAGGCCATGCGGCGATCAAGCTCCTGCCGGTAGAAAGCAACATTGGGCAGATCCTCTGCGCCCTTGGGCATACCGCCGTCAATCCAGTAGCGACCATCTGCGCCCATGTCAGAGCGCAAGTTGGTCTGGTAGACGGTAAATCCCTGCTTGGCACGCAGGTCGACCATGCCGCGGAACTGACTCGTCATGCCAGGGTGGTTCGACTTGTCCCAGCTCTCGCGGTAGGCAAACTCCCAGTGGGTGTCGCCGAGCCAAAAAAACGGCGTGCCATCCGAATAGGCAAATAAGTGCGGGTTGTCCGCGACGCGGATAAAGCCGTGGCGATACAGGTCGAGGTCGCCCGTGTACGGTACAGCCTCGACGCTGCCCACACGGCCATTAAGACCGGTCTGCTCGGGAGCCTCGATACCATAGTTCCAAGCGCCGAGCTCGGTCGGGGCAAACGAGACGCGGTAGGTGCGGTCGCCGTCCCAGTAGGCCTCGCGGCGGATCACCCTGCCGCTCGGACCGACAAACTCCGCCCAAATCTCAACATCCAAAAACGGGTTGTCGAACGAACAGGCGCTCTCAAACGTCAGAACGACCGGACGCCAGATCTCGGCGACAGCGTCTTGGTTCAACGTCGTATCCATTACAGACCCCTCTCCGGTCTTAATACCTACTAGTTCAGTCCCCGCTCGCTCGCGGACCTCACGGCAAAGTCAACGATCGCCCGGGCGTCTTCGGCACAGACAAAGCCTTGCGACACCTCAATCGCCGTATCGCGCTCGCACAGGGCGCGGTAGTTTTCGAGCGATCCGTACAGCTCCTTGAGCATCGATGCCGAGAACGACTCCATGTGGCCAAACAGCCCATCCTTGTCGCTCGTCTTATCGACCGTGCCCTGACCCGGCTCGACCAGGCTCGTGTTGGAGTAACGAGCAAACGGATGCTCGAGCAGGCAGGTGCGAAGACCGCCCTTGGTGTTGCCCAGGGCATCCTTTACGTTCTCGCCGTTTGCATCCAGCTCAATGCGCGGGCACGTTGCCGGCGCGGCGCCGGTGCGGACCCAACGGAACAGGTTGCGGAAGGCAGCGTGGAAGAGATACTGCGACGGATAGGCGTTTGCCTCGGCATGCTTGCCGACATACACCGGCAGGTGGTCGATACGCTTAAGATCCTCGTCGTCCTGGTAATAGTCGACATAGCTCCACTGCGTATCGTGGGAGGCGCCCGTCACCTCGTACAGCCGGTACTTAAAATCGGGGGCATCGCTATCGGGCATAAGCGTGCGCCAGCTCTCAAAGCGACCGTTCTCGCTTTCGGTCTGAAGGGCGATGAACGGCTCCTCGACGTGCTCCACGCGCATCAGGTGATGCGCATAGTCCCGGCAGCACTCATACTGGTTGACGGGAGTGCACAGCGAATGGATGCCGCCGCCGGACAGATAGCCGTCAAACACGCGGCCGTCGCGGCGCACCTCCTCGCGATAGGCAAAGCTGTTGAGGTAGCGGAACAGATAGGCGCCTGACTGGGACCATCCCGTAAGGCAGATCGCCTGGTGCGGATAATCGCGGATCGGGTTGAGGTCGGAGTCCTCGCGCAGGAGCCACGCAAGATCGGTCAGCATATCCCAAAACAGACCCGTCTCGTAGGAGATGTCCATGTCGGGAAGTGCTCCGCCGCGCTCGAGCTCGGCCGGATCATAGTCGAAGGGTCGCTCGGGAGTCGGGTTCGCCCAACTCATAAAGGCATAGCGATCGGGATTGAATTCCTTGAGCTTGGAGATGGTATTGGGCTTGCTGGTGATGCCTACATAGATGTCACCAGAGCGCACAAACTCGCCGTAGCCCAGAATCCACATGCGCTCGATTTCCATGAACGACGTGGGGTTGATAATCTCGACCACCACGTTGCCGCTCGCCTGCGCCGGATCTTTGGGCGCGCGGACAACAATGCGATTGGAATAGGGGGCATCGGCGGTCATGACCTCTACGCCGCCATCTTCGTCGGCAGTGCGATATACGTTGGCGGTGCCGTCAACGCGATATTCGCGCTCGACGTAGCCATTCGCGCTCAGATGACAGTAGCGCTCGGCGCTCGAAAACGGATAGCTCTCATCCGTAACGGGCATTTCGGAAATAACGCTGATCATCTCGTCCCCCTTGCTGTTGCGTTTGTTGAGACAAACTCTACTGGGGACGCAACTTAACTTCTATCGATTCTTAAGTTGACTTACTAAATATTTAGCTTAATGAACAGCCGAGTGTTAAGCTCGTTTTAAGTTAACAACCGTTAGGAACCACCATGGCCGTTACTACAAAACAAATTGCTGATCAGCTGGGAATCTCGGCAGCGGCCGTCTCCCTTGCACTTAACAATCGACGCGGCGTAAGCGAAAAAACACGGCAGCTGGTGCTCAGCACCGCTGAAGCCCTAGGTTACGACTTTAGCAAGATTAAGTTCGAGCGACAAAGAAGCGGAACCGTTGCCTTGGTTGCCTTTAACCGGCGCCGCATCTTTGCGAGCCCCTTTTTCGCCGACATGCTCGCCGGAGTCGAGGGCGCCCTTAGGCATGCGGGATTCTCGTTTTCGCTGGTGAACTACTCGCCATTCGAAAACATTCACCAACAGATCGCCGACATCGCCGAGGCACGATATGACGGCGTCATCATCCTCGCAACCGAGATGTACGAGTCGGATTTTTTGCCGTTTGCATCGCTGGACTGCCCTCTGCTGCTGCTGGACTCATGCATGAGCGTTGGGGTCGACACGGTCAAGATCGACAACGCTGCCAGTATGACACTTGCCGTACAGTACCTGTATTCGAAGTATGGATCGGTCCCCGGCCTGTTAACGATGCCCATTACCTTGGGCAACTTCACCGAACGACGCTTCGCCTACGAGCACGCCATCGGTCAGCTAGCCGGGTCGGAAAAATGCGGCATCATCCACGAGCTCGCCGTCGATCTAGACGAGGCCTACTCGGGCATGCTCGACATTATTGATTCGGGCGAGTCCCTTGCCCAAAGCTACGTCGCCGTCTTTGACGATGTGGCTATTGGAGCCATGAAAGCCTTCATCGAGCGCGGCTATCGCGTGCCCGATGACGTACGCATCGTCGGCTTCGACAACAACATCGGCGGCACCTACGTGCAGCCGCAACTGACCACCCTCAACGTTCCTTCGCAGTATATGGGCGCCATCGCCGCACGACGCCTCGTCGAGGTCATCGACGAGGCCGAGCACCACCCGCTCAAAATCGAGCTGGGGGCATCGCTTATCAAACGCCGTTCCGCCTAGATTTCACGCACGCTCTGGCGCTCGACAAAATAGGTCGACACGGCGGTCTTGCAGGTGTAGCTCTTGGGATTGCGGATGTTGCCCACCAGGCGGCGCACCGCGATCTCGCCCACCTCGTGTTTGGGAACATGCACCGTGGTGAGCGGCGGGTTGGAAAAAGCGCCCAGCGACAGGTCGTCAAAGCCGATGATCGAGACATCCTCGGGCACGCGAATGCCGTGCTCGTTGAGCGCGCGCATGGCACCCACAGCGAGCACGTCGTTTTCGGCAAAGAAAGCCGTTGGCAGATCCTCGCGCGAGGAATTGTCGAGCCACGCGCCCATATCGCGATAAGCGCCCTCGAGCGTGGTGCCCAGCGTGACGCGCCATGCCGGATTGGCCTCGAGGCCCGCATCCTCAAGCGCTTGGCGATAGCCGCGCTCGCGGTCCTTAAAGTTGCGGATGCGAAGGTCGCCCGCCAGATAGCCGATTTGCTTGTGACCTTTCTCGATAAGGTAGTCCACGGCGCGCAGTACCGAATCGGTGTTGGCAATGACCACGGCATCAAAGTATTGACGATCGCTCCAGCCGTCGAGCACGATCAGGTGAGCGGCAGCGTTGGCAAACAAGGCGTAGTCTTCCTCACCCAGCTCGGTACCCATCAGCACGATAGCAGCGGACGGATCGGCAATCAGGCCCTCGACCTGCGGGCGCACGGCGTCCAGGTCGCTAAAGTCGAGCGAGACAAAGCTCGTGCTCATGCCGTGGCGACGCGCCTGGCGCTCCACGCCCTCAATAACCGCGGGGTGAAAGGTGCTCTCGTCCAGGATGGCGCCCGTCTTGCGCGCAAGCACAAACTGGATGCTCTCGAGCTGCGTCGACTGCTGGTAGCCGAGCGACTGCGCGCACTCCAGGATGACCTTGGCGGTCTCCTCGCTCACGCTGCGCTTGCGGTTGAGCGCGTTGGACACGGTCGCAGGCGAAAAACCGGTGATGCGGCTGATCTCGCGAACACTTGCTTTGGCCATTGTTCCCCCTAGTAACGGTCGCGGTCGAGCATCGTGGCCTGACCGCCCCGTGGCTCGACAACTAAACGACCGCAAATTCAATCTAAACAGAATAGTAAATGTTTAATAGCTAGTTTAGCCTGTTGTCAAGCGAAGCGACGCGACTATTCCCCCAACGGGCGTATTTACTCGGTAGCTAATCTGGAACGGGGCACAGAAACCGTTTAGCCCAGGACGCGGGCCATGCGCGCCTTAAACTCCACGAGGAAACGTGGGGCGTCCACGGTGAGCGCCACGAGCGCGCTCTTATCCGGATCGGACAGACGGTGCTCGTCGCAGATGGTGCGGCCGCGATACTCGCCCAGCAAGTCAACGCGCAGGTTACAGCCGAGCGCACCTACGAGCGTGGGGTCGATCGCCACGGCAACGGCCAGCGGATCGTGCAGCGCACAACCGCCCAGGTAGGGTGCGTTCATCTCGTACGAGCCAATGTAGTGCTCGACCATGCTCGCAAATGCGCAGCCCGCCATGGTGCCCGAGCCCGTCCAGCCGGCAATGTCGCGGCGTGTGAGCACCACGCGATGCGTCACGTCCAGGCCCACCATGGTGAGCTTACGGCCCGAGCGCAGTACCGCGTCGGCTGCCTCGGGGTCGCTCGCCATGTTGGCCTCGGCGCCCGCGCTCACGTTGCCGGGCACGGTAAGGGCGCCGCCCATCACGACCACGCGGCCGATGGACATCATCGCCGCCGCATCGCGCTCCAGGGCAAGCGCCAGATTGGTGAGCGGGCCGGTCGCAACGTAGACCAGATCGGGACCATAGGTGCGCGCGACATCGATCAGATAATCGACCGCAGCGTTGCCGTCGGCCGAGGTCGCCCCCACCGGCTCGTAGGGCGACGCGGGCACGCTCGCGCCGCCGATGCCGTTCTTGCCGTGAATAAGCGCGGTGGACGCCGGCGGCGTATAGGGCTCAGTCGCCTGCAGAGGACGGTCGGCACCCAGGTACACCGGAACCTCGGGGCGACCCAGCAGATCGAGCACCGCCAGGCAATTGTGCGCCGATTGCTCGACGCGCACGTTGCCAAAGCACGTGGTGATGCCCACGAGCTCCACCTCGGGGCTCGCGATGGCATAGGCGAGCGCCATCGCATCGTCCACACCCATATCCAGATCAAGGATCAGCTTCTTGGTTGCCATTGTTCTACTCCGCTTCTCCGTCTTTATCGTTTAACCAAACCAATGTTCAACTTCGGCGCGCGTGGGAATCGATTGCTGAGCGCCCAGGCGCGACACCGTCACTGCCGAGGCGCGAGCACCCGCGGCCATGCACTCAAAGAGCGGCAAGCCCTCTAGGCGAGCCGCCGCCAACGCGCCGATAAACGTATCGCCGGCGGCCGTGGTATCGACTACCGTGCTCGAAAGTGCCGGCATGCGCAGCAGCTCACCGTCATCGCCGAGCGTAACCGAGCCGGCGCCGCCCAGCGTGATGACCGCAGCCCCGGCGCCCTTGTCGAGCAGCGCATTGAGCGCGGTGACGCAGCTCGCGTCATCCGTGGGCAGAATGCCCGTCAGCACCTGGCACTCGGTCTCGTTGGGGCAGACCAGGTCGACCGCAGGCCACGCTCTTGCCGGCAGGTCGCATGCCGGCGCCGGGTTAAAGATCGTATAGAACCCCAGCTCGTGAGCGCAAACAAGCGCCTCGGCCGTCGCCGCAAGGTCACATTCGCCCTGGGCGATAAAGACGCTTCCGGCAGCCGGGGCAATCTCGCTGGCGTCGCCGTCGAGCCCATCGGCCACCAGGTGCCTCAGCGCGCAGGCCACATCCTCACCCGTAAGCGCGTGGTTGGCGCCCGGCGACAGCACGATGCGGTTGTCACTCTCACAGCGAATGATAGTCGCGGTACCGGTCTCCACGTCATCGAGACGTGTCACAAGCTCAACGCCCACGCCGGCATCCTGGAGCCCTGCCACAAGTGCATCGCCAAAGGCATCGCGCCCAACAGCGCCGATCATGCACGTGCGCACACCCATGCGCGCGGCGGCGACGGCCTGGTTGGCGCCCTTGCCACCGGCATTGGCGATAAAACCGCTGCCACCGACTGTCTCGCCCGCGCGCGGCATGCGCTCGCACGCCACCGAAAGGTCCATGTTCATGCTGCCGAACACCGCAACGATGCCGCGATCTGCCATGGAAACCTCCTCGTCTTCAGGCTTTGCGCCCACCGTCGACCAACGATTGTGCGCTCTCGCACCCCCTATAACTTTAGTCCACTTTGATGTGGACGCGCGCTTGAGCTTGCGCCAGCAGCAAGCATTCACAGGAGCAGGCAGCTACAATGAATACGTGCTGATTATTCTCGTCATTGGATGATGTTTTATGGAACAATTCTCGCAATCGGGCTCGCGCGGTCGACGCCGCACGGGCAACGAGCCGGCGCCGCACGAACGTGTGAAGGGCGAACGCCGTGCCAACGAGCCGCGACGCACCGCGAGCCCCCATCGTGCTTCTGCCAACAACGCTGGCCGCGCCAACACTCCCGCCGCGGAGCAGACGCCTGCTCGCCCCAAGTCCCGCTACATCCCTGCCCTCGACGGCCTGCGCACGCTTGCCGTCGTCGCGGTGGTGCTCTATCACCTCAACCTCACGTGGGCGCAGGGCGGTCTGCTCGGCGTCACGATCTTCTTTGTGCTTTCGGGTTATCTGATCACACGCCTGCTACTCAACGAAGTCGCTAAGACCGGCCGCATCGACCTCAAGAGCTTCTGGATCCGCCGTATCCGTCGCCTGGTCCCCGCCGTGGTGACCGTCGTGGTGGTGACCTGCGCGCTGTGCACCATCTTCAACCACGTGATGCTCACCAAGATGCGCCCCGACATCCTGCCGTCGCTGTTGTTCTTCAACAACTGGTGGCAGATTGCCCAAAACGTCTCGTACTTCAATGCTCTGGGCGACCCCTCACCGCTCACGCACTTTTGGTCGCTTGCCATCGAGGAACAGTTCTACCTGATTTGGCCGCCGCTGCTGTTTGCCATGGTATCTATGCATGTGAGCAAGCCCAACACGCGCCGCGTGGTTCTGGGCCTTGCCGCGGTATCTGCCCTAGCCATGATGGTGCTTTACAACCCTGCCGCCGACCCCAGCCGCGTGTACTACGGCACCGACACCCGTGTGTTCTCGCTGCTGCTGGGTGCCTGGATGGCCTTTATCCCCGATCGCGACCTGGCGCCGGTGCGTCTCGCTCATCGTTTGGGGCTCAATCGCCTGGTTGGCGCCGCCAAGCACGGCAAGAACGCCGAGGGCAAGCCTGGCGAGAAGGCCGACGAATCAGCCGAGACCGCCCCGGCACAGCCGAGCGCCCTCGTGCGCTTTTGGTCCTCGCCCGCATCCATCGATGTATTGGGCGTCGTGGGTCTGGTTGGCCTTGCCGCCATGGTCGCGCTCACCAACGGCTACACCGCCTTCCAGTATCGCGGCGGCACGCTGTTATGCTCCATCCTCACGCTCATGGTCATCGCGGCCTGCGTGCAGCCCCAGGGAATGGTTGCCCGCGCGCTGTCCGCCGAGCCGCTCGTGTGGGTTGGCAAGCGCTCGTACAGCATCTACCTGTGGCACTATCCCCTGCTGTTGCTCATGAACCCGGTCGCCAACATCAACGACACGCCCTGGTGGCAGTACATTTTGCAGGTGCTGTTGGTGGTCGCCGTGGCCGAATGCTCATATCGCTTTATCGAGACGCCGTTTAGAAAGGGCGCCTTCGGCCGCACCGTATCCGAGTTCCGCGACGGCACCGCCACGCCCGCCAACTGGGTGCGCGCGCACATCCCTGCCTGCGCAACCTGCGCTGTCGTGTTGGTCGTTGCACTGGGCGGCCTGATCTTTGTGCCCGAGACGTCTGCGCTGAGCGGCGAGGGCGCCGAAGTCCTCAACAAGGAAGCCAAGAACACCGCGCCCGCCGACCAACAGGCGGCCGACGACACCGACAAGGACAATGACGGCTTCCCCGATGGCTCCTATGACCTGTTGATGATCGGCGACTCCGTGTCGCTGCGCGCCGTTGATTCCTTTGACGGCGTGTTCCCGCACAGCCATATCGATGCCGAAAAGGGCCGCCAGTTCGATGCGGGCCGCGCGACATTTGAGGGCTATATCCAGCAGAACCTTGCCGGCAAGATCGTGGTCTTTGCGCTGGGCACCAACGGCTTGGTAACCGACGACCAGATCGACGCCATCATGGCCGATGCAGGAGATAAGCGTATTGTGGTGTTTGTGAACACGCGCAGCCCGCAGCCGTGGGTTGGCTCTACCAACCAGGCCATCGCCAACGCCGCTACGCGCTACAAGAACGTGCGCGTTATCGACTGGTACGGATACAGTGCCAACCGCAACGACCTGTTCGATGGCGATGGCACGCATCTATCGACCACTGGCGTAACTGAGTACCTCAACTTGATCCACGATACAGTCAAGAAGGACCTGCCCGTGCATCCCGAGGATCACGTCAACGATCCGCAACCGGCAGCCGTCAAGTCTGCCACCGACGCGCTCGTCAATGCGCTCGCTCTCAAGCCGCACAAGCTGGGCACCGACAAGTAACCTGCAGCAAACAACCCAAAATCACTCTTTTAGAGCCGGCCCCAAGAGGTCGCGGGCAAAAACAGGCCGCAGCCCATCGCTGCGGCCTGTTCGAAACCCAAAAGAGGCGCTACGCGCTGTAGCCCATCGCCTGCAGAACAAACATGACGACCGTCAGCACCGTAATCACACCGATAGTCGCCCACGTGAGCACATTCCACACGCGGCCGTTGCGGTTGGCGCCCATAATGTGTCGATCAGCGGCAATAAGCACCTGGAACACCAGGACCACAGGCAAAAGCACGCCGTTGATGACCTGCGAGGTCATCATAATCTGGAACAGGTCGACGCCGGGCATGAGCACCAGCATGGCAGAGATGCCAATGATGGCCGTAATAATGCCGCGGTAGACCGGGGCCTCGTCCCAGCTGCGATCGGCACCGCGCTCCCAGCCAAATGCCTCGCAGATAGCGCTGGACGTAACGCCCGGCAGCACGCAGGCGGCCAAGAAGCTCGCCGCGACCAGGCCCGAGGCAAACAGCACCGTGGACCACTGGCCCGCGATGGGCTCCAGCGCGCGGGCGGCATCGGCGGCATCGCTAATCTGAATACCCGCCGGGAACAGCACCGTACCGGTCGTGATAATAATGAAGCCCGCAATGACATCGGCGGCGATCGAGCCGCTCACGGTATCAATGCGCTGCAGCACGATATCGTCCTCACCCGCATTCTTATCGACCACGTTGTTCTGCGCCAAGAAGATCATCCACGGCGCGATGGTGGTGCCGATCGTTGCGACCACAAGCGACACGTAACTGGGGTCGTTTTGGATGTTGGGCACAACCAGGTCGACCGCCACCTCGCCCCAGCTGGGACCAGCCATAAATGCAGCGACGATGTAGGTCACAAACACGCAGCTCACCAGCAGCAGAATCTTCTCGATGCGCTGGAAGCTGCCCGACATGGTAAGCATCCAAACCAGCAGCGCCACCAGCGGCACCGAGATGCTCGCCGGCACGCCAAAGAGGGCAAGGCCGCTCGCGATACCCGCAAACTCCGAGATGGTCACGGCCGTGTTGGCGATCAGCAGCGCCGCCATGGCCAGCACGCTCCTGCGCACGCCAAAGCGCTCGCGAATGAGCGACGCCAGGCCCTTGCCTGTGACGCAGCCACAACGCGCCGCAGTCTCCTGCGTCACGATAAGCAGCACGGTCATGACGGGAAGCATCCAGAGCATCTTATAGCCATAGCTGGCGCCCGCGCTGGAATACGTGGCGATGCCGCCAGCGTCATTGCCCGAAAGCGCCGCCAGAAGACCGGGGCCCATGGCGCCAAAGATGGCCGCGATGGTCAGCTTTTGCTTGGTGCTCGGCTTTTGCTTCGTATTTTGCACGCGACCACCTACCCCATGACCGACATGGTGAGCAGCACCGCGGCGATGCAGTACGCCACACACGAGATCATGACGGCGATGACGTTCATGGCGGTACCCGACGTATTAAGGTCGTGCTCATCGCGCCAGAACAGCACCATCAGGTAAATCACGGCGCTCATGTTGCCAACCAGGCAAATGATGGCCGCGATGTTAAAGCAGCCGGTAAAGAGCTGCTCCTCAAACATAGGGGCATCGAGGAACGCGGCAGTGCGCACCAGCTGCGCGCACAGGTAAGTAACAAGCGAAAGGATCAGGCCCATACCCGTGCTCTGGAAGAAGAATCCCAGGTACGGTTTGGGCTCGTCGTCGTGACCGTCGTACTCGAGGAAGTAGTTCTTGACGAACGACACCATGCGCGAGGCCGCCAGCAGCACGAGCGGCATGGCGCACATGGGGAACACCACCAGATGCGCGGAGCCCAGCGCCGTCCCCAGCACCGTCGCCATAATGCACGAGGCGATGCCCCACACGACGACCCAGTACTGACGATGCACGAACCAGCTGAGCACGTTCGTCGAGTCGTCCGACGCGCTATCGCCCGAGCCGACACCGGCGATCTGCAGGTCCTCCTGATGCTCCTCGGCGATAACGTCCATGGCGTCGTCGAAGGTCACGATGCCCAGGATATGACGGTTCTCGTCGCAGACAGGGATGGCAACCAGGTCGTACTTGGTCATCTCGTCCGTCACGTCTTCCTGGTCCTCGTCGGGCGACACGTAGACCAGGTCGCGATAGGCGAGCTGGCCCAGCGTGGCATCGCGGTCGGCCACGATCAACGTGCGCAGCGAGAGCACGCCGGTGAGCATGCCGCTCGGATCCTCGGTATAGACGTAATAGACACTCTCGAAGTCCTCATCGAGTTTGCGAATCGCCTCGATGGCATCGCCGACCGTCGCCGTGGCGGGCAGCGAGACAAACTCCGAGGTCATGATGCGGCCGGCGGTGTTGTCCTCATAGCCCAGCAGGTTACGAATCGCCTTCTCCTCCTTGACGCCCATCAGGCGCAGGAGCTTCTCGGCCTTCTCGTAATCGAGCTCGTCGATCAGGTCGGCGGCGTCGTCCGGGTCCATCATGGCCAGCATCGACGATGCGTCCGTATCGGACAGGCCCTCGAGCATCTCGGTCATGAGCTCGTCATCATCGAACTCCGAGATGGCCTCGGCGGCCTGGGCGGTGTCGAGCTGCGCGAACACCTGCGCACGCAGGCGCGGGTCGAGCTGCTCGATGATGTCGGCAATGTCGGCAGGGTGCAGCTCGCCAAGCGTCTTGTGCGACACCGAGAGCTGGATGTTCTTAGTCGAGCGATCGAGCAGGTCCATGTAGGACCAAGCGATGATGTCCTCACTGAGCGGCTTGCCCAGGTGCTTCATAAAGCCCTCGACGATATGCTCGAGCGCGGGGCTGATGGCGCGCAGCAGACCGCGGGCACCGACCTCGGCGCCCAGCAGGCGCAGCTGATTTTCGCCCGACATGGAAAACTTGATGTCGTTTACGCGCACGACTTTCATGCCCTGCGTATCGACAATCTGCTTGTTGAGCACGTCGCGGGCAAGCAAGAGTTCGGTCGGCTGCAGGTACGAAAAACGGATTTCGGTGGCCGACGTCTTAAGGTGTACACCCGTCTCGTCGATACGGTCGACCCATTTGCGCCAGCTGATCATAAACGGCGTCTTGCCGGGTCCGCGGAACGCGAGCGACGTCACGTGCGGAAAAACTTCGCCGGTAGCAATACCAAAATCGTTGACCACGCCGAGCTTTTCGCCGTCGACGTCCAAGACCGGCAATTTGAGCATCTCACTCAGATAATTCAATGGTGCTCCCCATCATTATTCCCCCGGACGCGGCCGCGCGTGCGGCGTCTGGGGGCTTCTGGATATGTATACGCATGCGCGGGCGGCACGCCGCTCGACGCTTACACCCCGTGCATGCGCAAAAAGCACCTGCATGGGGTCATCGACTGTATGGTCGAGGTTTGGATTTCACCTGTAACCTTTCTCTTGACCCTCATTAACCGCAGTAACTATAGCATCAGCATCGCCCTGCGGCATCGAATTTATGCGCTGCACATTGCAGGCATACCAAACGCTGACGTATCCGTGACATAGCCATTGGGGACGTTCTTAAATGACTACCCAATAACTACTCTGTGGTGTCATTGTCCTCGGCAAGTTGGGGGAGCACAGCGTCCTTGGGCATGGTGGCCTTCGTCAGCGAGGTGAGCTTTTTGCTCAGCGACGTGTCCGTCTTGACCAGGTCGCTGAGCGTCACGATCTTGTAGCCGTCGGCGATGAGGCCGTCGATAATCTGCGGCAGCGCCTCGAGCGTCTGCTCGGCGCATTCGTCTCTATCGGTGAGCAGCACGATATTGCCCGGCGTCACCGAATCGAGCACCGTCGAGACCTGCTCGTCGGCACCGTTGAGCAGCCAGTCGCCCGAGTCGATATTCCACGAGACCACGGCGGAGACCAGGTCCATCGCATCAATCCAGTTTTGCTCGTCAAAGGCAGCGTAGGGAGCACGCAGTAGCATCGTCTTCACGCCGGTCGCCGACTTAATCGCATCGGTGCCTTTCGTGATCTGTTCGCGTACCGCCTCACGGTCCTGACCCTTGAGCGATTCGTCACGGTAACTGTTGGATCCGATCTCGCACCCGGCATCGACAATCGCCTTGGCCGTGGCAGGCGAGGCCTCGACCGCATCGCCCGAAAGGAAGAACGTCGCGGTGACGCCCTTTTCCTTGAGCACCTGCAAGATCTGTTTGGTGGCGCCGCTCGGACCCTCGTCAAACGTCAGCGCCACGTACTTTTTGTTGCCCTTGGGCGCCACGCTGGCGCACGCAACGACGCAATCGGTGGCGGGCACAACCTCGCCGCGATCCTGCGTCTTGCCCGACTGCTCACCAACCCACACCTCGGAGCGGCCCTGGACACCCCACGTCTGCACATACTCGATAGCACCCGTGCCCTCGACCTTGAGCTTGGGCTCGATAACCGTAGCCTGAACCTCGTGTTTCTCGTAGGTGTTACGGCCATCCTTGACCGTCACCTTCTCGCCACCCTCGAGTTCGCGGCTATCCCATTTGCCCTGCTTCACGCGCTTGCCGTCGACCTTCACCGACAGCTTTTCGCCC
Organism: uncultured Collinsella sp.; assembly: GCA_902495545.1. Classification (GTDB taxonomy): domain Bacteria; phylum Actinomycetota; class Coriobacteriia; order Coriobacteriales; family Coriobacteriaceae; genus Collinsella. The sequence goes on from CABUXM010000015.1 coordinate 28,189, forward strand.
CCATGGCGCTTGAGCACACTGTCATCGACGGCCAGCAGGTCGCCTGCGTCGTAGGTGTCAGTCAAATCCTGTTCGTCGATGAGATTCTGCAGCGTAGAGCCCACGCGCACCGCGGTCTTCTGGCCGTTGAGCTCCACGTCCACGCTGCGGTTGACGTAGCCCACGACGGCAGCGATAAACAGCACGAGCGCGCAACCCACGGCGATGAGCGCATAGGGCAGGCGAGACGAACGACGGGGTGTGCGGCTGTTGCCGATGCGCGCGCTGCGATCGCTAAAGCCGCGGCTATGGTTGAGATACATCGCGCCGGGCTTACGGTGACGCTTGCGCTGACCGCTAGGCAGCTGCCCCAGGTCGCGGCGCGCCGTCGGACGCGCACCCGAACGCCCGTTTAAGTTGGATCCGTTTTGGCGCATGTGCCCTCCCCCATAAACACAGCAAGCCGGAGCAACAGGTCTCCGGCTTGCCTCCCATCATTTGGTACGTCGCTATTTTGTAGCTTTTGACGAGCCTCCGCTCGCCTTTTGGTATTCGTCCTTAAAGGCCTTGAACATGCCGCGCGTCTTGCCGAGCTGCTTGCCCAGTGCGCGACTGCCCTTGTCCACGGCAACCGATCCCTTGTCGTCGAGCACCTTGGCGCCCTTTTTGACCTTGTCGCCCACCACGACGCTGGCCTCGGCGGCCTTGGCAGCCGCACCGCCCGAATACCCGAGCGACTTGACCTCGTCCGAGACGACCATCGCGCCGTTCTCGTAGCCGCGCAGCATCGTCGGCGGCACCTGCGTGTCACCAACCAAAACACTCGAAGCAGCACCGGCGGTCACATAGAATGCCTGTGCGATGCCCGAGCGTGGCTTGAACTCAACATCCGAGCAATAGCCCACGACGTCGCCCGATTCCGTGCGCACGTCCATACCGACCCAGATGATGCAATCGTCCAGGTTGATGTCGAGGCGCTTGGCGGCGGCGGCATCGTACGTGTCCTTGACGTCATCAACCGCAATGGCGCCCTCGTAGACACCAATGGCGTCGAGCGCCACGAATCGGTCGGGACGCTCGATCATGCCCGCGATATCGGACTGGCGGACCATAAAGCCGACCACGCGCGTACCGCCCGGGGTAAAGACCGGAAAGTGAATCTTTCCGAGCTTTTTAGGGCTGCGCGGCGTGCCGTCCTTTTTGGTGCGCTTGTCCTCGGTAGGCTTGCGATAGATCTTGGCGCCGACAAAATCCCCAGCGCGCATTATGCCTCGGTCGAGGGCTCCGCAGCCTCGGTATCAGCCTCGACGGCGTTCTCGACCACGACGTCGGCGGCAGGCGTCACGTTGCCGCCCGAAATGGCGTCGTTGAGCTGCTCGCGCAGCTGGTCCATGCGCTCGCGGGCCAGGTCGACCTTGGCGCGCAGGTCGTCGGTCTTGGCGTCGACCATCGGGCCAAAGTCATTCACCGCAGCACGGGCCTCCTCGGCGCCGTGCTCGTAGGTGTCGCGCATATTGTCCCAGGCGTCGTTGGCGATATCGGCAGCCATGGCGCGGGTCTCGGCGCCCGAGCGCGGGGCCAGAGCAACGCCGATAATAGCGCCGGCAGCGGCACCAAAAAGTGCGCCGGAGACAAAGCTGAAAGTCTTACCCATGATCATTCCTCTCCTGCGGGCACGTCGGTGCCCACCGTTTGAATGCTGTCCATTATACCCGCAGCGCATCACTTGCCGCTCCGCTCATCTGCGTACGGCAAAAGCGCAGGTACGTGATGGTGATAAACGAGTAGGCCTACTCCTGAGGCATAGCCGGCATGGCCACTGTGGCACCCGGGTCCTCGCCGGCGCCGTCCACGAGCGGCAGGCCGCCCTCATGCGCAGGTCCTGCCGGAACCGTCGCCGCGCCGCCAAAGACAGCCGCGGAAGCCTCGTGGTTCTCGGCAACCGCGCCCTCGGTATCGATCGCCACCTGGGGCTCGTCGTCAAAGTTGGGGACGCCCTGGGGCTCGGTGGGAACGGGCTCGGCGGTCACATCGGCAGCGGGCTCGGGGTCGACCGGCACATCGCCCTCGTCAGCGCCCTCGTCCTCGGCAGCATCTTCGCCGTTCGCAGCGGCGACGGCCTCGTGAGGATCCTTGCCCTCGGCCTCGGCGCGCATGCCCAGCACCAGGTTGCGCAGGCCCGCGACCGTGCCTTCCACGTCAGGGGCAGGCTGGTCGGCGTGCAGATAGGCCCAGTCCATCATAAAGGTGGCCGAAGACAGCGCGCCGATGGCCAGCGCGTCGTCGGGGCACGAAAGCTCAACCTCAAAGACGCGCTCGTCGTGCTCGCTTACGCGCGTGCGGCCGCACGAGATGCTACCGGCAAGACCGGTCTCGTTCATGAGCTCAACCGTCACGTGCTCCAGCAAGTGGCAGAGCTCGGTCTGGCCCATGCAGTCCTGGAACTCGCGGCCGGAATCGCCCAGGCACAGGTGCTTGGCAATCGCGGGCACCAGGTAGTACACGCGCGCCGTGGCCTCGATGTCCTCCGAGGTCATGAGCGGCATGCCGGGGTTCACCAGCACATGCGCGCAGATCTTGTCCTCGCTGACGGTGACCTTAAGGATGTTGAACAGGCCTGCCATAACTCTCCCCTACTCTTCCTTGCCCTACTCGTCGCCGTCGTGCGGGTCCGCAGAGCCCGCGCCCGACGCCGCCGGCTTATCTGCCGAGGGCTCGGAATCCTTCTTATCGGTTTCGGCCGGAGCGATCACGCGAATGAGCGAGATGCGCTGGCCACGCATCGACTGCACCTTAAACTTGTACCCCGCAACCTCAAACACCTCTCCGATGTCGGGCACCGAGTCGCAAAGCTCCAAAATCCAGCCGGCGATGGTCTCATAATCATCGCTTTCCTCGAGCGGCCAACCAAGCTCAATCGCGTCATCGCACGAAAAACGCCCATCGACAAGCCACTCGCGGCGCGAAAGGCGCGTGAGGTACTTGTTGTCGGGGTCGAACTCGTCCTCGATCTCGCCTACGATCTCCTCGACGATATCCTCGATGGTGATGATGCCGGCCGTGCCACCGTACTCGTCCACGACCACCACGATCTGGTCGTGCGAGGTCTGCATCTCGGACAGCAACGGCAAGATGTCCTTGGTGTCGGGCACAAAGGTAGCGTCGCGCAAAAAGTCGGCGATGGGCTGGTCGCCCTTGCCGTCGAGCGAAGGCTGGATCAGGTCCTTGATGTGCGCGATGCCGGCGACGTTGTCGGGATCCTCGTGATAGACGGGGATGCGGCTAAAGCCGGTCTGGCGCATGGCGGACAGCACGTCGGCGACCGTCTCGTCGTCCTCGCACATGGTGGTGTCCACGCGCGGCACCATAACCTCGCGGGCAACGGTGTCTCCCAGGTCGAAGATCTCGTGGATCATGCGCTTTTCCTCGTCGAGCAGGTCGTCCTGCTCCGAGACCATGTACTTGATCTCTTCTTCCGAGACGTTTTGGCGGTCGTCGGCGCTCTTGATGCGCAGGATGCGGGCCAGGCCATCGGAGCAGGCACCGGTCAGCCACACGAGCGGGCGGGCGATCTTTTGGAACACGGAGAGCGGTCCCACGACCTGCTTGGACACGCCCTCGGCATTGGCCAGGCCGATGCGCTTGGGGACGAGCTCGCCGATCACGATGGATACGAAGGCGACCGCGACGGTAATGATGACCGGCGCCAGGCCGCGCGCGATGGCGGAGAGCGGCGCGATGCCAAAGCTCATGAGCCACGTGGCGAGCGGGTCGGACAGACTCGTCGAGGCGACGGCGGACGAGGCGAAGCC
>CABUXM010000016.1 GCA_902495545.1 uncultured Collinsella sp.
CCTCCTTCACGGAAATGCTCGGTGGGTTGGCGAGGCATAGCTTCGCCAGTTATCGCAACCTAATAGTTTATCAGGTACCGACCGTTGGGCAAGAAAAGCCTTGACGCGATTGAGTTTTTAGAGTAGCAAAGTTTTTCGATAGAAAACACGCAGGTAGATGTATGCGTATCGAACATCTGTTCATATATTTTCTGTGAACAGAGAGCCGGCAATCGCAGCTCTTATAAAAAACGGGCGCGAACCGAGGTCCGCGCCCGTAAATGTCGATGCCCGAAGGCTTATTTGCGCATCAAACCGCCGCGCTCGTCGATGGCGTCCCAGAAGGCGCTTGCAAAGCGAGGGTCGCTTGCAGCCATGAGGGCGTTGGTGGCCATCCAGCCAGAGGGAGTGCCGGTGTCGTAGCCCGACAGCGGGTCGATGACGACCGCATACATGGCCTCGCGATCGAGCGAACGGGCCATTGCGTCGGTGAGCTGGATCTCGCCGCCCTTACCAGCCTGCTGATCGGCCAGCAGGTCCATGACCAGCGGGCTCAGCAGATAGCGGCCGACGATGTACAGGTTGGACGGAGCAGCCTCGGGAGCGGGCTTCTCGACCAGACCGCCGATGCGCCAGACAACGCCCGGCTCGGCATCGGCAACGCCCTCGGCGCCCTCGAGCGAACCGACGCGCTCGCCGGCGATAACGCCGTAGCGGCTGACTTCCTCGGGCGAGCAAGCAGCGACGGCGATAACCGAAGCGCCACCGTGCTCCTTGGAAACGGCGAGCATCTTGTCGCAGATGTCGCGGTTAGGCACAACGTAGTCGCCCAGAAGAACCAGGAAGTTCTCCCCTGCCACGGCGTCGGCAGCAGAGCGGATAGCATGGCCGAGGCCCTTGGGCTCGTACTGATAACGGAAGTCGACCGGCATACCGCCAGCGTGGGCGACGGCATCGGCATAGGCGTTCTTGCCGCGCTCGCGCAGCAGGTTCTCGAGCGAGCGATCGGGCTGGAAGTAGTTCAGCAGCTCGGGCTTGCCGGGAGAAGTAACGATGATGGCATCGTCGACCTCCTCGGGGTCGAGCGCCTCCTCAACGACATACTGGATGACCGGCTTGTCGAGAACCGGCAGCATCTCTTTGGGGGTGCACTTGGTGCCAGGCAGAAAACGCGTGCCAAGACCGGCGGCGGGGATGATTGCCTTCATGTTATTCAAGGATCCTTTCGCAGGCGCAAAAGCGCCCCATGCGTGCGGCACACAGCCGCAGACCAAATTGCGATACCCAAGCATCTTACCGCTGGAACCATATGTCGCTACAAGGCAGAGACAATTCTTCAGCAGGTCAACGCAAATTATTGCTCGAATGGTGCAATTTTATTGCCCAACGGCAGGGTACCCGATACGACGCAAATCACAGAACATGGCAGTTTGAGCTACCGATGTCGAGGGGCCGAAAAACAAAAAAGACGGGGCTCGCAATGCGAACCCCGTCTGCAAAGAAATCTGGCGAGAAAGCCTGATTACTTGAGGGTGACAGCAGCGCCAGCAGCCTCGAGCTTCTCCTTGGCAGCCTCGGCGTCCTCCTTCTTGGCACCCTCGAGAACAGCCTTGGGAGCGCCCTCGACGACCTCCTTGGCCTCCTTCAGGCCAAGGTTGGTGAGCTCACGGACGGCCTTGATGACCTGGATCTTGTTGTCGCCGAAGCCCTCGAGCACGACGTCAAACTCGGTCTTCTCCTCGGCCTCAGCAGCGCCAGCAGCGGGAGCGGCGACAACAGCGGCAGGAGCAGCGGCGGAAACGCCGAAGGTGTCCTCGATAGCCTTGACGAGCTCGGAAGCCTCGAGAAGGGTCATTTCCTTAAGAGCATCGATGATCTCATCGGTGGTAAGCTTAGCCATTTCTAAGTCCTTTCGGTTTCCGTGCGGATGCACGGAGATCAGTTAAAACATGGCGCGAATGCGCCAGGGGTGCGGCGTTGCCGCCGCGGGTGAAAACAGCGACTAGGCTGCCTTCTGCTCGGAGACCTGCTGGATCGAACGAGCGAGACCAGAGGAAACGCCGTTGACGCAGACAGCGATGTCGCGAGCGAAACCGGAGATGAGACCGGCGATCTGGCCGAGAAGCTGATCCTTGGTGGGCAGCTCGGCGATAGCCTTAACATCATCAGCGGAAACGGCCTTGCCGTCGGAGATACCACCCTTAATCTCAAGGACACCCTTGGAATTGGCGGAGAAATCCTTAAGGGCCTTAGCGGCCTCGACCGGCTCGGTCTCGTAGAACACATAAGCGACGGGGCCGGCGAGGATCTCGTCGATCTCGGGCTGCTCCTGGTTCTTGAGGGCGATCTTGACCAGGTTGTTCTTGTAGACCTTCATCTCGGCGCCGCACTCGCGAAGCTGATGACGCAGCTCCTGAGCCTGCTTAACCGTCAGACCGTTGTAGTTGACGACGAACAGACCGGCGTTCTCGGCGATACGGGACTCGATCTCTGCAACCTTGTCGATTTTGTACTGCTGGGGCATGAATTACACCTCCTCGAATTCTTTCCGGGCACGGTCCGCCACAAGGACGTGACGGGGGCATGTCCAAAAAGAAAGCCCCCGCGCTGCATGAGCGACGGGGGCGAGAAGACATATCTACTCGACCACCTCGGCTGGCGGGATATCCCATTAAGCTCGCGGGCGATGCCCGTTTGCGCCGGCTGTCTCTGGCAGCGGATTCGTGCGTGAACTGAAAGCATTATGGCGGGGACCCCGGCGTCGGTCAACGTAAAACCGGGCTATACACAATTCCACCATCCGGCCGCGCCGCCAAAGGCCAGGTTTTCGTTGGCTGACGCCCCCACTCATAATGCTTGGGTCGGTGGGCTGATGTGTTGCGTCCCGTTGAGCTATAAGGTTGAAATGAAGGTGGACAGGCGATTTAGGCCTTCGTTCAGATCTTGGTCGGAGACGCAGTAGCTGAGGCGGATGTGGCTTTCGGTGCCGAAACAGTCGCCCGGGACTAGGGCTACGCTTGCTTCTTTGATGGATCTGATGCAGAAATCATCGCTGGTTAAGCCGTACTGCTTGATGCTGGGGAAGGCATAGAAGGCACCGGCTGGTTCCACTACGTCGAGGCCCATGGTGTCTAAGGCTGCGAGCACGCGTTCGCGACGAGCTCGGTAGACTTTGAGCATGGGGGTTGGGTCGACGGTGAGGGCTCGAGTTGCGGCGTGCATTTCGAAGGAGACGGCGCTCGATACTAGATATTGATGGGCCTTTGCGATCTCGGCAATGACGGGCCCTGCGGCCGCAAGCCAGCCCAAGCGCCAGCCGGTCATGGCCCAGGGTTTGGAGAAGCTCTCGATAACTACTGTCTGTTCGCGTAGCTCCGGGTGGCGCTGGGCAAAGCGCTCGTAGTCATCCACATAGACCAGACGGTTGTACACGTCGTCGCAGACCACGTAGATGCCCGCCTGGTCTGCCACGCGCGCCACGGCGTCGAGCGATGCCGCGTTGAGGATGCAGCCCGTGGGATTGTTGGGCGAGCAGATGACGATAGCCTTGGTCGCCGGTGTCACGCAAGCACGAAGAGCACCTTCGTCAATCTGGAATTGCGCAGGCTCCGTATCCAAAAAGACCGCTTTGGCGTGATTGGCCACGACAATGCTCTCGTACAGGCCAAAGGCCGGCGTGGGGATAATGACCTCGTCGCCGGGGTTGAGCATAGCCATGAATGTTGCCGACAGAGCCTCGGTCGCGCCGTCGGTCAGGATGACCTCGTCGGCCGAAAACGTAAGGCCCGCGTCCCCCATGTAGGCAGACAGCGCCTCGCGCAGGGCGGGGCGACCGTTGTTGGGCGGATAGTGCGTGTCGCCGCGGCCCAGCGCGGCGGTTACCTCGGCGCTAATCACATCGGGTGTAGGAAAATCGGGCTCGCCGAGCGCGAGCGCAATGCAACCTGGGTGCTGGGCAGCGAGCGCGTTAATCCGACGGATGCCGGAGGGCTTGAGCGTGGCAAGCGAGGTATTCATGGGCAGACGCATAGCGTTCCTTTCGTAAGGGTTGCACTAGGATAGCGCGGCGAGGCGCCGCCAGACGGTGTAACCTAAACGGAAACCAACCGGAAAGGAGGCGGCATGGAGACGACCGCGCGCGGCGATAAGCCCAAAACGCTGCAGACCATTGCGTATATCAGTATTCCCAATAGCGCCGATCTTGAGTTTTTGCTCTGGGACCTGCAGGATGCCATCGCCGCCTATGCACAGCTTTCCGGCACCGTGCTCCCCCGCCCGGTCGACTTGAAGGCAAATGACACCGGTGTAGTCGATGGCATGGTGCTCGCTGTTGATGATGCCTTTGATGATGAGGCGATGAGCGTCGTAGAGCAGGAGCTTGATTGCCTTGGGGGCACAGAAACGCGCGTCTATGTTGTTGTTCAAGCCGGCTGTGGGAGTCCCGAGCGGGCGCACACGGTCGTTGGCCATCTGCGCGAAGCGTGCGAGCGTCGGGGGTTATCGTGGTGCGGTGGCATTGTCGTCTGCACCGGCACCGGCATCGCAGCGCTTCGTCGCTCACCGCGCATGGGACTCTTGCGGCGACCGTTTTCGGAAGCGATGGATAAGCTTGTGGGCGCTGTGCGCATGGGCTGCTCCATTGAGCATGCGCAGCTGCTTGGCGGTGGCAATGCCGGTAGCGTCGATGCCGACGGCATGGTGCGCGCCAAGCCCGCGCTGCCCGCACCGATCTGGCATGCCATCATGAAACGCCTCGGCACCCGCGCCCAATCAGATATCTAAATTGCAGAGCGCCCCAATCAACGGTCTCGCGCCAGCGCTCAACAAGGCGCTCCAGGCGCCATGCCGCGTTAGCGGGACTTGTTGACGGCAATACGACAGCGGGCAGGCCCGTCCGCTCCTGCAGATAGCGTTTGTAGAGCCGCCCTGCCGTACCGCCGTTGCATATCACTTGCTCAATGGACGCGTTGCTCGTGATGAGCTCGATGCGCGCCGGCACAACGTTGCGAATGCTGGCGTCACTCGAGCCCTTGATGTCGCAGCTCTCGATCACATCCCACAGGGCCACGCCGCCGTTCAGCAGCATGGATCGCTTGGCGGCAATCGAGGCGTCGAGCGTCGCAGGCTCACTGCCCGCCAAAGGGTCGCCCTCGTTGGGCGGCACGGGCACACCGAGGCACGCGGCCATCACACGCCAAAAGCGATTCTGAGGGTTGCCGTAATAAAAGGCATTGGCGCGCGAAAGCACCGAGGGAAACGATCCGAGCACCAAAATGCGCGAGTGCTGGTCGAACACGGGCTCAAACCCATGCTCAATATGTTGATAGCCCTTGTCAGACACAGGCATGGGCTAGGCTCTCAACAGATAGCGCACCTCGTAGGGTGCAAGCTCGAGGGCACCCGCTAGCTCGACTGTAGGCGCGCCGTCGGCAAGTAGGTCGGCAAAAGAGCCGTTGAGCTCGCCGGCTCCAAAGGTATAGGGCTCGTTCACGGCATTGACCGCCACGAGCACCGTCGCGTCGTCGCAGGCGCGCTCGAACAGCAGCTGCTTGTTCTGGATCACCACGTTGCGATAGGCACCATAGTTGAGGGCACGGGCCGCCGCGTCGTCTGCCGAGCGCAGGTGCGCGAGCTGCTTGATGAAGGCCGTCAGCTCGTTGGGCGCAGGCTCATCGAGCGCAGGTCGCAGCGCCCAGTCACCATCGGGGCCGCCCTTTTCGCCGGCAATCCCCCACTCGCTGCCATAATAGACGCATGGGATGCCCGGCATGCCAAAGAGCATGCCATAAGCGGGGCGCAGACAGGACTTGTCGGTAAGGATGCTCGCCAGGCGCGGCACATCGTGGTTGTCGACAAACGACAGCAGATGCTTGCCGCGATAAATGCACCACGGGTCACCGCCAAACTGGCGATGCAGCGAGTGGGCAATCTCGAACATGTTGACCGAGTTAAAGCTGGAATACAGGCCCTTGTAGCACTCGTAGTTGGTGCAGGAGTCGAGCATCTCGTCGTTGACGATCTGGTTGTAGTCGCCGTGGAGCGTCTCGCCAATCAGCACAAAGTCGGGCTTGAGCCCACGGGTAAAAGTATGCAGGCAGCGCATAAAATCGCGATCGAGCATATAGGCGACGTCCAAGCGCAGGCCGTCGATGCCAAAGACCTCGGCCCAGCGACGCACGGACTCAAACAGGTAATCGACCACGGCGGGATTTTGCAGATTGAGCTTCACAAGCTCAAAATGGCCCTCCCAGCCCTCGTACCAAAAGCCGTCGCCATAGCAGGAATCGCCGTCAAAGCTAATGTGGAACCAGTCCTTGTAGGGCGAGTCCCACTTGCGCTCCTGCACATCGCGGAAGGCCCAAAAGCCGCGGCCCACATGGTTGAAGACGGCGTCGAGCACCACGCGGATGCCATGGGCGTGCAGCGTCTCGCACACGGCGGCAAAGTCGGCGTCCCCACCCAGGCGACGATCTATATGGCGCAGACTGCGTGTGTCGTAACCGTGGCTATCAGACTCGAGCGGCGGGTTAATGAGCACAGCACCGATGCCGAGCTCTTGCAGGTAGTCGGCCCATTGGGCGATTTTCATGATGGGGGCATCGGGGTTGGGCGCGGCGTTGGCAGCCTGGGCGAGCTCATCCTCGGCAACGGGCGCGGCGTTTTCGCGCGGAGCTCCGCAAAAGCCCAGCGGATAGATCTGATAGAACGTCGTCTCGTATGCCCACATAGCAACCTCCCGGTAAGCTCAACACAACGATATCCATTGTATGCCCAGCAGGGTAGCTAATTTGGGACGGGGCTATTTTAGCTACCCCAGCCCCTTTCTAAGTTGCGGTGAAATAGTTCCCGCTTGGGCCTTCAGAGGCCTTAAACAGGAACTATTCCACCGCAACTGATGAGGGGATGTGGTTAGGCAACGACCTTGGCGCGACGGATGGCCGGGAATAGCACCGTGATGGCGAGGATGACGCCCACGACGGCAATCGCCCCGCCCGCGAAGCCGATCCAGGCGATACCGGGACCCGAAACCACGGCGCCGCCGATCGCGGTGCCCGTGCCGATACCCAGATTGAACAGGCCCGAGAAAATCGACATGGCGACGGCCGACGAGTCCGCCGGCGTGTACTTGATGAGCTCGGCCTGAAACGCCACGTTAAAGGCCGTACCACAGCAGCCCCACAACGCGCAGACGGCAAGCACCGCCACGAGCGCCGAAGCCGCGGGGGTCATGAGCAGCAGGGCCGCTGCCACGCCGGAAAGCGTGATAGCCAAGAACGGGAAGCGGTGCCCGTCGAACAGACGGCCAAACAGCCAGCTGCCCACCAGGCCGGAGCAGCCAAACGCCGTCAGTGTCATGGTGATAGCGCTTGCGTCGACATGCGCGACCTGAGCCAGGAAGGGCTCGATATAGCTGTAACCCGCGTAGTAGCCGGTCGCAATAAAGACCGTGACCGCGTAGAGCGCGATCAGGAACGGGTTTTTAAGCAGCTCGGGCAGCTGTTTGACGGTAAAGCGCTCACCCGCCGGCATGGCCGGGAACACTGCCGCCTGGTACACCACCGCAGCGGCAGAGAAGGCCCCGACCGCGGCAAACGTCATGCGCCAGCCCACGGCCAGCCCGATGGCGCGGCCGATCGGCAAGCCAAAGATCTGCGCGATGGACGAGCCCGTGGCGATCATGCTGATGGCGAGCGCGCCGTGGCGAGTGTCGACCAGGCGCGAGGCCATAATCGAGGCGACTGACCAGAACACGGCGTGTGCGCAGGCAACCACCAGGCGCGCGCAGACTAAGATGGGATAGGTCGGCGCCAAGGCGGACAGGAACTGGCCCAGCGAGAACACGGCAAGCACGCCCAGCAGCATCCGCTTGAACTCAAAGCGCGAAGCGAACACCATAAGCGGCAGCGACAGCAGCATGACACCCCAGGCATAGACCGAGATCATGATGCCAGCTTGGGCCTCGGTGAGCGAAAACGATGCGGCGATGTCGGTCAGCAGGCCGATGGGCATGAACTCCGACGTGTTGAATACGAACGCGCAACAGGCGAGCCCGATAAGCGGGAGCCACTGCTTGAGTGAGATGCCATCTTGTCTTGCCTGAGTCATGTAGGAAACCTCTCCGATTGTCTTGGGCGGTGGGCGATTATATAGCAACAGCCCCGCATCCGTCAGTACAGATGCGGAGCCAAAATCGCGCAGACATTTGGGAGCCTAGTCCTCGGGCTCCCATCCGCGGCAGACATCGACCCAACCCTGGGCGTCGGACGCCGCCTCCAGCTCGGGCACCGAGAGCTCCACACCACTATGGCTGTCACCACATGCCGGGTAAACGGTGTCAAAACGCTTAAGCGACTCGTCCAGATAAACCGCCACACCCTCATTGATGCCAAAGGGGCAAACACCGCCGGGCGCATGCCCCACGGCTTCCTCGACCGCAGCGCCGGGAATCATATGCGGTTTGCCGTGGAAGAACTTCTTGAATTTGGAGCTGTTGACACGCGCGTCCCCGGCGCACAGCACGAGCACCGCCGCGCCGTCGACATCGAACGCCATCGTTTTCGCGATCTGCGCGGGAGCCGTTCCCAGTGCCGCTGCGGCTTCCTCGACAGTTGCCGTCTCCTCCTGAGGCACAATCACACGGTCGCCAAAGCCCTTCGCTCGCAAATGCGCCATCGCCTTGTCAAACGCCATAACTAAAAACTCCTCCGCCAAACCGACTGTTCGACAGAGGAGTATAGCCCGTGGATGCGCCATATACAGAGAGGCTTTGTTTGCAAACCGCTCGTTTACAAGCCAATCAGAACACCAACACCGTGGACCAGAAACGCCACGATCCAGGCGACCGTCACTTGAAACGCGAACACGGCAACGGCGTAGCGCGCGCCCAGCTCGCCCTTGACGGCGCCGATGGCAGCCACGCAGGGCGGGTACAGCAGCGTAAAGACCAGGAACACGTAAGCGGTAAACGGCGAAAACATGGTCGACAGCGCCGCGGGCGACGTTGCGCCCAAAAGCACCGTGAGGGTCGAGATGACGCTCTCCTTGGCGATAAGTCCGGTGACGAGCGCCGTGGATGCACGCCAGTCGCCGAAGCCGAGCGGCGCCAGCAGCGGAGCGATAATGCTACCCAGACCGGCAAGTAAGCTCTGCGACTGATCGGCGACCACATTAAAGCGAATGTCGAACGTCTGAAGGAACCAGATGACCACGGTAGCGGCAAAGATAATGGTAAAGGCCTTGGTAATAAAGTCCTTGGCCTTATCCCATGCCAGCATCACCGTCGTCTTGACGCTCGGCAGACGGTAATTGGGGAGCTCCATGATAAACGGCACCGGGTCGCCCTTAAATGCCGTACGGTTGAGCACCAAGGCCGCGATGCAACCGACCGCGATGCCGATCAGATAGAGCGAGACCATGGCGGGAACTGTCGCCTGCGGGAAAAACGCCCCGCACAGCAGACCATAGACCGGCAGCTTGGCCGAACAGCTCATAAACGGCGTGAGCATGACCGTCATCTTGCGGTCGTGCTCGGATGGGAGCGTACGGGTCGACATGATAGCCGGCACGGTGCAGCCAAAACCGACGAGCATGGGCACGAAACTGCGGCCCGACAGGCCGAAGCGACGCAACACCTTATCCATGACAAAGGCCACGCGCGCCATGTATCCGGAGTCTTCCAGAATGGAGAGGAACAAAAAGAGCACGACGATAATCGGCAGGAAGGTCAGCACACTGCCCACGCCCGTAAGCACGCCGTCGACAGCCAGCGAGCGCACCACGTCGTTGGTTCCGAACGCCTTGAGGCCCGCATCGGCCGAGGCGATGACGGCAGCGATGCCGTTCTCCATGAGTCCCTGCAACGCCGCGCCGATCACGCCAAACGTCAGCCAAAAGACGAGGCCCATGATCACCAGAAACGCCGGAATGGCTGTGTAACGACCTGTCAGGATGCGGTCAATCTTGACGGAGCGCACGTGTTCGCGGCTCTCGTGCGGCTTGACGACGCAGCGCCCGCACACGTCGCCGATAAAGCTAAAGCGCATATCGGCCAGCGCTGACAGGCGGTCGGTGCCGGCCTCGCCCTCCATCTGGGTAATGATGTGCTCGATGGCGTCGAGCTCGTTGCGATCCAGGTGAAGCGCCTCGGTTACCAGCTCGTCGCCCTCAACCAGCTTGGTTGCCGCAAAACGCACCGGGACATGCGCCGTCGCGGCATGGTCCTCGATAAGGTTGGCAATGCCGTGGATGCAACGATGCAGCGCACCGCCGTCCGAGCCATCGGGTGCGCAGAAGTCCAGGCGACCGGGGCGCTCGCGGAAACGCGCCACGTGCAAGGCGTGATCCACCAGCTCGCCGATACCCTCGTTGCGGGCAGCGCTAATGGGGACAACGGGCACGCCCAACAGACTCTCGAGCAGGTTGACGTCGACGGCACCGCCGTTGGCCGTCACCTCATCCATCATGTTGAGCGCGATGACCATGGGGCGATCGAGCTCCATAAGCTGCAGCGTCAGGTACAGATTGCGCTCGATGTTGGTAGCGTCGATGATGTCGATGATGGCGTCGGGATGCTCATCCAGGATAAACTGGCGGCTTACGATCTCTTCGCCCGTATACGGCGACAACGAATAAATACCGGGCAGGTCGGTAACGCTTGCCTCGGGATGGTTACGGATAGTGCCGTCCTTGCGATCGACCGTCACTCCGGGGAAGTTGCCGACGTGCTGGTTGGAGCCCGTCAGCTGGTTGAACAACGTGGTCTTACCGCAGTTTTGGTTGCCGGCGAGAGCAAAGTGCAGCGGCGCGCCCTCGGGCACGGCCGTCTTCGCGGCGCGAGGCGAATACGTCCCCTCGCCGAGTGCCGGATGCTTCGTCGTGCCAATTGCGGCGTTAGCGCGCGGACCTGTATCGGTGTCGTGAATACCCACGAGCTCGATGCGAGCGGCATCGTCCTTGCGCAGCGTCAGCTCGTAGCCACGCAGGCGAATCTCGAGCGGGTCGCCCATGGGGGCGTACTTCATCATGGTGACTTCGGTGCCCGGTGTTAGGCCCATGTCCAAAATATGCTGTCGGAGTGCCTGATCGTCGGATGTCACCGATGCGACAACGGCGTCCTTTCCAATCTCGAGTGTATCGAGTCTCACGTCCGCGTTCCTCCCCCGGCGCCCACGGGGCGTTGCATTTATGTTCACCATGGCTAACCGTTTGCCATGGCTAACCAATTTATCCATGCATGATAGCGCGAACACGCAACGATGTTCAATCGACAGATCGGTGCAAGGGGAATTCTGGGCCATTGCCTCCCAGACGGGCCTGCTGCGGAAACCGAATCCCACTCCGGAACACCTAAACGGGATGGGCTTTCCGGTTGAGGCATCTAGCGGAAACTGCAGCCCGGAATCGGCGCTCAGACTGGGATGCAATTTCCCAATGGGGCCCTCGGGGAAACTGCGGCCCGGAATCTGCTCTCGAAACGGGACGCGGTTTCCCCGAGGACCAAAACAGCCGCCCGCCCCTCGACAAAATGATCCGTTCCCTCCGTCGCATGCGGAACATCCAAGGAGTGTCCCAGGGTACCGGCACAATAGGAACGTCCCCAGCTGCCGGCAGCATTTCGCCGCAACAGCAAAAGCCCGCGCTGGCAACAAATGTCACCTGCGCGGGCTTGGTGGGCGCTCACAAAGGCACGTTACAGAGGCCCACGTCAGTTATGGATTACCGGACGGCACCGGCACGCGATGCCTCCGTCGGCTTACCAAGCGATGAAGCCTGCCGCAGTCTTAGACTATCGGCGCAATGCCGGCAAAGTGCAGATACAGCGAAATGATTGCCACGACAATGACCACCGCTGCGATCAGCTTGTCGTGCAGATGCGGAAGCACCGGTTTACCGCGGCCTCGCTCGCCCAGCATATAAACGGGAATGGCCGGAGCAAAAAGAATCGTCGTGATCATAACGCCCTGAAGACCCGTCGACCACACCAGGAACAATGTGTAGATGAAGCCGAGCGTACCGAAGAAGCGGGCTTTGCCGACGCTGGGCGCATGCGGCCCGTCCAGATGCTCGTTCTTCCAGCCAATCACCATGTAATAGGCAGCCGAGCAGACATACGGAACCAGAATCGTGTTGACCGCGCAGCTATAGAAGAACTGGTAGGTGCTCGCCGCCACATACGACACGATCAAGAAAAGCTGCGTGATGCCGGAGCTCACGAGAACCGTTACCACCGGGGCGTCGTGCTTGTTCGTCTTGGCAAACGCCAGAGGGAAGGATCCCTGGCGCGCCGCCTCGAACGGCGTCTCGGACGCAATGATGACATAGCCCAGCAGCGCGCCGACCAACGAAAGGATAACGCCAAGGTTTACGATGGCAGCACCAACCGGACCGATTGCGCACTCGAGAATTCCCGCCATGGAGGGCGTTGCAAGCTGTGCCATCTCCTCGCGCGGCATAATGCCGAGCGACAGCATCGAGATGATCAGATACAGCGTGAATACAGCCGCAAATCCGAGCGCCGTCGAGCGGCCGACGTCACGCACGTACTTTGCACGGCCCGAGATAACGACAGCGCCCTCGATGCCCGTGAAGACCCAGACAAGGGCGATCATGGTCGAGACAACCTGCTCGCCAAAGCCAGGACCAGCCGGCTCTCCCCAGAAGTTGTCCATAAAGATATCGACGTTGAACTTACCCAGGAGCACGATACTCAGCACAAAGAGCCCCAGCGGCACCAGCTTCGCCAACGTGACGATCGTGTTAATGCCCGCAGCCTCCTTAACGCCACGAAGCACAAGGGCGGTAAGGAACCACAAAAACACGCTGGCGCAAACGATAGAAAGCAGGTTGTTACCCGCGCCAAACGCAGGGAAGAAATAGCCCAGCGCGCTAAACAGCAAGAGCGCAAAGCTCACGTTGGAAAGACATGCGCTGATCCAGTAGCCCCAAGCGGAGTTGAATCCAATGTAATCGCCAAAACCGGCCGCAGCGTATGCATAGATGCCGCCGGTCAGGTCGGGACGGGCCTGAGACAAACCGTTGAACACCATCATCAGCGCAAAGACGCCAATAAAGCAAATTCCCCACGAGACGATAACCGCACCGGTATTTGCCCCACCTGCTGCCATATCGCCGGCAAGCGAAAAGATGCCGCCACAAATACTGGCGGTAATGACCATCATGGTCAGACGAAAGAGATCGAGGCCATTAGGGTCGATAATCTCTTCATTTTGAGCTTTAGAGGCCATTGTATGTGCACCCCCTTCATCATGTGATCGAACGAAAGATGGCCCGGACGTCCCGAATCGGGTGCCGGGCCATCGGTCAAGCGATCATCAGACTGTTACAGCTATCGCGTTAGAAGCGCAGCGACAGGCAAGAAAGGCCGCCGTCGACCTTGCGATACTCGGAGGTGTCAACGACGAGCGTCTTGTAGCCCAGATCCTGCACGGCCTTGAGCACAGTCGGATAGCCCTCGGCAACGATGACCGTACCGTTGACCCAGATGCAGTTGGCGCCGTACGCCTCGTCCTCGGGCACGACGATCTTGTTGTACTGGGCAAAGTCGGGCTTATCGATGAACTCACCAGAGACGAGCATGTTGTTGTCCTCGATGTAGTTGACGCCCGTCTTGAGGTGCAGGACCTCCTCCAGCGGAACCTCAGAACCCTCGAGGCCCCAGCCCTCGAGAATCTCACAGAACTGGCGGATGCCCTCTTCGTTGGTACGAGCGGAGCGACCGACGTAGAAATGGTCACCGACCATCATGACATCGCCGCCGTCGAGCGTGCCCGGAGAAACGATGTGCTTGACATGCTCGTCGTCAAAGAAGCGACGGACGGCCGGCTCGATCTCGTCCTTCTCGCCGTTGCGGCTATCGGCGCCGGGGTTGGTAATGATGGCGCCGCAGCGAGTGATAACGGCCGGATCTTCGACGAAGCAGCTGTCGGGATACTGCTCGAGTGCCGGCAGCACCGACACGTCAACGCCGCACTGCTCGAGCGCATGCTCGTAATCGTAGTGCTCCTCGATGGCGCGCTCGTAGATGGGCTGGCCAAGCTCGGGGGCACTCGTGATGCCATTGCTCAGGGACTTGCCGGGGCGGCGGATGATGACGTGACTGAACTTGGTCATGATGATCCTCCTTGGATCTCTTAGCAGAGAGCGGGACTTCTTCGCGCCCGCCTTCCTTTCGATGGCTTTATCTTAGGGCGGTTTTCCTGTTTTGTATATTGTATACAATCCTGAACGGTAGATATTCTTCGGTAAGCGTATTCTTACGTATCGGCGCAAAGTAGCATGATTTAGCTGGTCGTTCTATAATTCAACTGAGCTATTCAAGTGAAACGTATTTGCTTTTAGAAATATACCGTTAAGGAACATAGGCTCATGGAAACGCTCAGAAGGCCCCTGAAGGACCACGTATACGACTATATTTCGAGCCGTATTGACGCCGGCGAGCTTTCGGCCGGCGACCGGCTGAGCGAGCAGGCGATCTGCGATGCCATGGGCGTGTCGCGCACACCGGTCCGCGAAGCGCTCATCCAGCTGGCAAGCGACGGCTACCTGGACAATCTCCCCCGCCGCGGATTCCGCGTCCGTGGGTTCGATCAGCAAAACGCCGTTGAAGTCTTTGAGATTATGGGGCCGCTCGACGGGCAGGCCGCATATCTCGCCTGTCCGAATCTAACTGACGACGATATTACGCAGCTGAAATTTCTCGTCGGCTCCATGGACCTCGCGATCCAAGGCGGTCTCATCCGTAAGTATGACGACATTCAGCGAGACTTTCACCTTACGTACTTCAACCGCTGTGGCAACGATCGTCTGCGCGACATGATTTCACAGCTCGAGCGTTGCTTTATCAAGCGCGATTACGAGACTGTTGACCAGGAGACGGCGTGTAAGCTGCTCAATAAAGCCAACAACGAACATGCTCATATTCTTGAGTTGTTCGAAGCACGAGATGCGACGGGCGTGCGCGACTACGTTCGCGATGTCCATTGGAACACAGAAAACGCCCAGTTCACCGTTTGGTAGGAAACGATGCCCTTGCGGAAAGCGTGTCCCGTTATTCCCGCTCGAAACGGGTCGCAGTTTCCCAACGGGGCCCCTCGGGGAAACTGCGACCCAGAATTTGAGCTCGAAACGGGATGTGGTTTCCAAATCGAGGCCCTATGGGAAACCGTGCCCCACCTTGAAGGGCGAGACTGGGGTGCAGTTTCCGGACGGGACATCAAAAACAAAGTTGCGGTGGAATAGTTCCCCGATGGGCTGGTTGATGCCCCAGATCGGAACTATTTCACCGCAAGTTATTGAAGGGCTGGGATGCCCGTCCTCTTACAGATGGCGCTCCAGGAAGCGGAAGGCTAGGCGAATCCAAGGGCGGACCGCCACCTGCTTGTCCTCGTTGTCGACCGCAGTGTTGGCGTTGCCGAGCGAAAGGCCGTGACCACCCTGGTCGAAGACGTGCATCTCGCATGCAACGCCCTCCTCGGCCATGCGCTGCGCAAACGGGTAGACCTGCGCGATCGGCGCCGTCTTGTCGTCGGACACGCCCCACACAAAGGTCGGTGGCATCTGACGCGAAACATGCGTGGTGGGGCAGATGTCGGCCAGATGCTCGTCAGTCGCCTCGCCGCCCGTCACCATCGACAGGTAGTCGTTGAGCAAATCGCGCCCCGTCTTGCCGCCCGTCTTGGGCACACGCAAGTCAATGCGCGGATCGCGCGTCTGCATGTCGCGCACATAGGCAAAGTCGAGCAATGGATAGCCCAGCACCACGGCATCGGGACGAATGTCGTCCGGACGCGCTCCGGCAAGTGCCGCGAAGGGGCCGGTCTTCCACTGTGTTGCCAGCGAGGCGCAAATCATGCCGCCAGCAGAAAAGCCCACGACGCACACGCACTTGGGATCGACATGCCACTCGTCGGCATTCGCGCGCACCGTGGCGACCATCTTGGCAAGATCTGCCTGGGGGTGCGGAAAGCTCACGTCACCCGTAGAACTCGTGACATAGTTGAGCACAAAGGCCTGGTAGCCGCGGTCCAAAAATGCAAACGCCACCGGGTCCTGCTCGTGCGGAGCGATATGCGTAAACCCGCCTCCGCCGCAGATGATCACCGCGGGGCGGCGGCCATTCGGTTTATCGGGCAGCGGCTCGGCACCCAGATACGTAAAGGTCGCCGGATAATCCTCGGTCGGCTCCTCGCCCCACAGCGCATGGTTCTCGACAATCATATGTGCTCCCTTCGCGCAAATTATGCGCACTCTTTTTTCGCATCTAAGCGTACCCCAGTTGGGTGCAGGACGCAGAAACTCTCCGGCAATAAGTTTCCCTCCAACTGATATATCACATAATCCCAGTTCAGAGGTATCGTTGAGCAGCGTAAAATAGGGGCGTTGACCAAGCCGCGAAACAGGTATGAAACGTTTCCGGCAAACCAAGCGCGCGATATGCGCCTATTTAAGTTGGAGGCAACTATGGGTCTGCTCGATTCGCTTAAGTCCACCTTCACCTCGGCGGGCGAGGCATCCGTTCCGCCCGCGGCAAGCTTCGCCACCCGCGAAGGCGTCATCTACGCCCCCGTCAACGGCGTGCTCGTCAACCTGGATGAGGTTCCCGACGAGACCATCGCCTCGGGTATGCTCGGTCAGGGCTACGGCATCGAGCCCATTACCGGCACCATCTATGCGCCCGCCAACGGCCGCATCGGCGCCACCACTGTCACCAACCACTCCATTGGCATGATCACCGAGGACGGTCTTCGCGTGTTCATCCATGTTGGCCTGGGCACCGTGGAAATGAACGGCAAGGGTTTTGCCCGCTTTGTCGAGATGGGCGATGTGGTCAAGGCAGGCCAGCCGCTCATCAGCTTCGACCGCGAGGCCATTAAGG
The DNA here is from genome assembly GCA_902495545.1 of uncultured Collinsella sp. Lineage (GTDB taxonomy): Bacteria > Actinomycetota > Coriobacteriia > Coriobacteriales > Coriobacteriaceae > Collinsella. The sequence goes on from CABUXM010000016.1 coordinate 16,874, forward strand.
CCGCTGGTCACGAGGATATCGTGACCGTCATCGTCTCCGAGCTCGATCGTCTTAAGAGCATCGACCATGTCGGCGAGTCTGGAACGCTTATCGGCGGCAACCCGCTCGTCAAGCTGGGCGACCCGCTGCTGGTAGCCAAGACCAAGTAGCCAGGCCCCGCGCCACACAGCCAAAAGGCACCTCGTCAAGCGCCAGCGACCATCAGGCCGCGGGCGTTTTTCGTTTGAAAAACCATCCCGCCAATGCCTTATCTGTATAGCCCAAATGAGCCGAGCTGCTAGAATAACGAACTGTATGGATAACTATCATTCAACCGTTATGGGAGGATACGTGAACCGCACCAAAATCGCGCAGCTCTATGCCGATGCCGAGTCGCTCGGCGGCCAGACCGTCACCGTCGCCGGCTGGGTCAAGTCCGTCCGCGACATGAAGAACTTTGGCTTTGTTACGCTCAACGACGGCAGCTGCTTCCGCGACCTGCAGGTCGTCATGAACCGCGAGGCGCTCGACAACTACGACGAGATCGCCCATCAAAACGTCTCGGCCGCACTCATTTGCACCGGCACCGTCAAGCTGACCCCCGATGCGCCCCAGCCTTTCGAGCTTTCTGCCACCTCCATCGAGGTCGAGGGCGTCAGCGCCCCGGATTACCCGCTGCAGAAGAAGCGTGCAACCGTCGAGTTCCTGCGCACCCAGCAGCACCTGCGTCCGCGCACCAACCTGTTCCGCGCCGTGTTCCGCATCCGCTCTGTCGCGGCTGCCGCCATCCACCGCTTCTTCCAGGAGCAGGGCTTTGTCTACGTCAACACCCCCATCATCACCACGAGTGACTGCGAGGGCGCCGGCGAGATGTTCCGCGTGACCACGCTCGACCCCAAAAATTCGCCCCTCACCGAGTCCGGCGAGGTTGACTGGAGCCAGGACTTCTTTGGCAAGCATGCGAGCCTCACCGTGTCCGGCCAGCTCAATGCCGAGAACTTTGCCATGGCCTTTGGCGACGTGTACACCTTTGGCCCCACCTTCCGTGCCGAGAACTCCAACACCACGCGCCACGCCGCCGAGTTTTGGATGATCGAGCCCGAGATGGCCTTTGCCGACCTTAACGACTACATGGATAACGCCGAGGCCATGCTCAAGTACGTCCTTAAGGACGTTATGGCCACCTGCCCCGACGAGCTCAATATGCTCAACAAGTTTGTGGACAAGGGTCTGCTCGAGCGCCTGGACCATGTCGCCAACTCCGACTTTGCCCGCGTTACCTACACCGAGGCCGTCGAGATCCTGGAGCAGGCCGTCGCCGCCGGTCACAAGTTTGACTACCCCGTGAGCTGGGGCATCGACCTGCAGACCGAGCACGAGCGCTTCCTGACCGAGGAGTACTTTAAGCGCCCGACCTTCGTAACCGACTACCCGGCCGAGATCAAAGCCTTCTATATGCGCATGAACGAGGACGGCAAGACCGTCGCCGCCGCCGACTGCCTGGTGCCGGGCATCGGCGAGATCATCGGTGGCTCCCAGCGCGAGGAGCGCCTGGATCTGCTCGAGGCCCGCATCAAGGACCTGGGCATGAATCCCGAGCAGTACAAGTACTACCTTGACCTGCGCCGCTACGGTTCCTGCAAGCACGCCGGCTACGGTCTGGGCTTCGAGCGCTTGGTCATGTATCTGACCGGCGTGGGCAACATCCGCGACGTCCTGCCGCACCCGCGCACCGTGGGCAACGCCGACTTCTAATCGTCGGACGTTAGTTCGCGTCGCCACACGCCAACGCCCATCGCATAAGCGTCTCTCGACATCGATCGAGAGACGCTTTTTTCAACAGCATCCGTCAAGCTTTTGGCAAGTTTTTGGTCAGTTGAGCAGGGCTGTTGAAAACTCGACCCGCCGTTTGCCGACGACTACCGACCGCCCAGAGCGCCCTGCGCCCCTGGGAAAGCCCCACGTCCTAGGCTCCATACCGTCGCCACCCAAAACGGAAAGGACGTGGGCACCATGACCGAAGCCGCTGTTGAAACCTACGACACCACGACGAGGGGCGCCGCCTCGATGGCAGCCTATCGCGCCGTTCGCATCCTGCAACTATTAAGCGAAAACACCGGCGAGGACAAGGCCATGCTTTCCGATGAGTTGATCCGGCGCCTCGCCCATCCCGACGACCCCGCCCGCATGCCCATCTCGGCGGCGCGGCGCAGCATCTACACCGCCATCTCCGCGCTTCGCCATGCCGGATACGAAATTGAGTACAAACGCGGCGTGGGCTACAAACTTCTTACCCGCCCGCTCACCGATGAAGAGATCATCCGGCTCCACGGTATGGTCATGCGCAACCGCTCCACGCCTATCGCTATCCGCAAGAGCATGGCGCAGCACCTAGTTGCCATGGCGAGCGCCGACGTTCGCGGCTACCTCGATACACCCGAACCCGCTCCAAGCGCAGGTAGCAAGGCTACCAAGGCAACACGCACGCCCATCAAGCGCATCGACACGTGCGAGCTCGTCGAGCAGGCCATCGACCACGGAACCACGGTGAGTTTTGATATTTCGAGCGTCACGACACGCGGCGAAACCGAAGCAGCACGGATGACACTCCGTCCCTTTGCCATCAGGCAGCGCGATGGCATCTCGTATCTGCTGGGAACGGTCTACGACGCCCGAGGCACCGACGATACGCTGCGCACCGTCGAAATCGCCCGTATGAGAAACGTCAGCACGCGCCTGCTCGACGGCAAGAAGCTCTTCGCCGCCCTGGACGAGGACAACGACGCCTCCTCCGCCGCATAAGACCCTCCGCCGCCCATTCGACTACCCGTACCGCCCATCCGATTCTGTATTAAAAAACCCGCCAGGCTGTTGTAAAAATGGACATCAGCGCTACTATAGTTCCACTTGCACTTTGTCCCAGTGCAGTGTTTCCAGCCATTTTTATACTGGGGGTAATGATATGAAGGACATCACCATCAGCCGCAGGAGCCTTCTGGTCTCCGCCGGCCTGCTCGCGCTCGCCCCGCTCGCCGGATGCGGCGGCAACTCTGGTTCCGGCTCCGCTGCCGCCGGTTCCGACTACACCATCGGCGTTCTGCAGCTCACCGAGCACTCCGCGCTCGATGCCGCCAACGACGGCTTCGTCAAGGCCATCAAGAAGAGCGGCCTTAAGGTCAAGATCGACCAGAAGAACGCCCAGAACGACCAGTCCACGTGTAAGTCCATTGCCGACAAGTTTGTGGGCGACAACGTCAACCTGATTTATGCCATCGCCACGCCCGCCGCGCAGGCTGCCGCCGGCGCCACGGCCGATATCCCCATCGTGGGCTGTGCCATCACCGACTACGCCGCCTCCGGCCTGGTCCAGGACAACGACAAGCCGGGCACCAACGTCACGGGCGCTTCCGACCTCACCCCGGTCGCCGAGCAGCTCGAGATGATGCAGAAGGTCCTGCCCGACATTAAAAAGGTCGGCCTACTCTACTGCACCGCCGAGTCCAACTCCGACGTCCAGATCAAGGCCGCCAAGAAGGAGCTCGACAAGCTGGGGCTCGAGTACACCGATTTCACCGTCTCGAGCTCCAACGAGATTCAGTCCGTCGTCGAGTCTGCCGTGGGCAAGGTCGATGCGCTGTACTCCCCCACCGACAACACCATCGCCGCGGGTGCCTCGCAGGTCGGCCAGATCTGCAAGGAGAACAAGCTTCCCTTCGTGACTGGCGAGGAGGGCATGTGTAAGGCCGGCGGCCTGTTCACCCTCTCCATCAACTATGAGGACCTGGGCTACGCCGCGGGCGAGATGGCCGTCAAGATCCTGAAGGGCGAGGCCAAGCCCGAAGACATGCCGATCAAGCACCTCTCGAGCAAAGACCTGGTCGTCGTCAAGAACGACGAGATGGCCGAGGCCCTGGGCATCGACCTTTCCGCTCTGGACGCGTAATGCTATACGCGGCATGCGTCTAGAGCCCGTGCTCGCGCTTTAGCCGCGTTATTCAATATCTGAGCCACAGGGGCGGGCGCTGTAGACCGGCGTCCGCCCTGCTTGTTTCAGGTAAAACAAAACGTCTGTCCGCAGCTCTTCTATGCATTGTTACCGTTATTATGGTGAATCACGTGTCCACCCTATCCTAGGAGGTATGAAGCATGCTCATTGCATTGCAGGGCGCCGTTTCGCAGGGCGTCCTCTGGGGCATTATGGTGCTTGGCGTGTTTATCACGTTCCGCCTGCTCGACATTCCCGATATGACCTGCGACGGCAGCTTTGCCCTCGGCGGCTGCGTCTGCGCTGTGCTCATCGTCAATAACAACGTCGACCCGCTGCTCGCCGTGCTGGCCGGTATGTGCGCCGGCGCCATCGCGGGTGCCGTCACGGGCATTTTGACCACCGTCTTCGAGATTCCCGCGATTCTCGCCGGAATCCTCACCCAGATCAGCCTGTGGTCCATCAACCTGCGCATCATGGGCAAGTCCAATACGCCCATTCTTGCCAAAGGCACCGTGTTCTCGGCCGTCAGCAATATGACCGGTCTGCCGCAGTCCACCGTTGCCATCATCTTGGGCATCCTGCTCGCCGTGGCTATCGTTGCCATCCTGTATTGGTTCTTTGGCACCGAGATCGGCTCGGCGCTGCGCGCCACCGGCAACAACGAGTACATGATCCGCGCTCTGGGCGTCAACACCAACTCCACCAAGATGATCGCCCTCGTGCTCTCCAACGCCCTCATCGGCCTTTCGGGCGCGCTCATCTGCCAGAGCCAGAAGTATGCCGACATTGGTATGGGCACCGGTGCCATCGTTATCGGTCTTGCCGCCATTGTTATCGGTGAGGTGCTCGGCCGTCTGCTGCCCGGCGGCCTCACGCAGTTTAGCGTCCGTCTTGCCTCCGCCGTCTTTGGCTCCGTGGTGTACTTCCTTATCCGCGCCATCGTGCTGCAGTTGGGCATGGACGCCAACGACATGAAGTTGCTCTCCGCCGTGATCGTCGCCGTGGCCCTGTGCGTGCCCGTGGTTTGGGAGCGCTATAAACTCCGCAGCTCCTACACGAAGGGGGATGAGGCAGATGCTTAAGCTCTCGCACGTCAAGAAGACCTTTAACAAGGGCACCGTCACCGAGAAGCGCGCGCTCACCGGCGTCGACCTCACCCTGAATGACGGCGACTTTGTAACCGTGATCGGCGGCAACGGCGCCGGCAAGTCCACGCTGCTCAACATGATCGCCGGCGTGTACCCGCTCGATTCGGGCGTTATTGAGCTCGACGGCACCGACATCTCGCGCCTGAGCGAGTCGCAGCGCGCCAAGTACCTGGGCCGCGTGTTTCAGGACCCCATGCGCGGTACCGCTGCCGACATGCAAATCGCCGAGAACCTGGCCCTCGCCAAGCGTCGCGGCCAGCGTCGCGGCCTTTCGTGGGGCGTCACCAAGGCCGAGAAAGATGAGTACGTTGAGCTACTCAAGCGCCTGGACCTTGGTCTGGACACGCGTCTCAACGCCAAGGTCGGCCTGCTCTCGGGCGGCCAGCGCCAGGCACTCACCCTGTTGATGGCCACGCTCACCAGGCCGCGCCTGCTGCTGCTCGACGAGCACACGGCGGCCCTCGACCCCAAGACGGCCTCTAAGGTGCTCAACCTGACCGAGGAGATCGTCGACGAGAACCACCTGACCACGCTCATGGTCACGCATAAAGTGAACGACGCCATCCGTCTGGGCAACCGTCTGATCATGATGCACGAAGGCCACGTGATCTACGACGTGGCGGGCGATGAGAAGAAGTCGCTCACCGTAGCCGACCTGCTGCAGAAGTTCGAGGAGGTCTCAGGCGGCGAGCTCGCCAACGACCGCATGCTGCTGAGCTAAACCTACCAAAAAGGGACAGGTTTATTTTGGCAGGTTTTATCTGCGCAAACGTCAAAACCGCCGCTAAGGGACAGGCGCCCTTGCGGCGGTTTTCGCATATTATGTCGATAATCCAGCGTCAGCAGGAACTACTGGTTAAGGACTAAGGAAACTGCCACGAGAAGCTCTCTTCCCCGTCTCGCCTTGACCGCCGCACTCCTTGCCGGCGTGCTCGCCGGCGCCCCAGCTTACGCCACCGCGGCCACCCCATCTCAAGTTATCGGCCCGTCCGAATTTGATCGGACGGGCTTCTTGGTGGGTATCATGGTTGAACGATCATTAGGAGGTTTTCCCTACATGGAATTGTTTGAGCCGATTCTTCATTTCTTTGAGCAACGGTGGGTCCACAACATCATCTGGGCCGTCATCTTGGCGATAGGCACCGCCGTCGCCGCCAAGGTCGTATCCAAGACCCTGAACCATCTGCTTAACCGAGACGATAACCCGCTTCCGGCATCGAGTATCTTCATCAACATCGCGCGCGCCGTCATCTGGATGATTGGCGGCAGCTTTATCCTCGATAACTGCTTTGGCATTAACGCAAACGCGCTCGTCGCCGCCCTTGGCGTCGGCGGCATCGCCATCTCGCTCGGCTTTCAGGACACGTTATCAAACCTTATCGGCGGCATGCAGGTGACCTTTATGGGCATCATCAAACCCGGCGACAATATCGAGGTCGGCGGCGTATCCGGCGTTGTCCAAGACATCACTTGGCGCCATACAACGATTGAGGATGCCTGTGGACAGACCATCATTGTGCCCAATTCCAACATCTCCAAGAACACGCTCGTGCATTTGATGCCCTTTGGGCGCGTGGCCGTGCCCGTTGCCGTAAAGGACACGTCTAAGTGGGCTTCCCTTGACGTGCTGGCAGACGAGCTCACGAGCGCAACCAAAACGGCCGTCTCGCCCATCTCGGGCTTTGACAAGGAGCCCTACGTACTCTTTAGCGAAATCGGCGACTTTGGCATCAAAGGAAAGATCATCTTTATCGTCAGCGACGACAGCACTACTTTCACGGCAGCCGACGCCTGCATCCGCGCCATCGCCCCCATCATCGCCTAAACCACCGCAAAGGGGACAGGCATCTTTGTAGTGGTTTTCATTCGTGGTACCATGGTTCATATCGTTGTTTAAACGACTAAGGGAGTAGACACCATGGAAGAGGCCTATCGTCAAGCACGCAAGCGCGGCGAGCAGGGACGCCGTCGCGCCATTAGCCAAAGCGAGCATCCATACCTTACGGACCTCGATAGCTTGGTTGCTCAGCTCCCCTTAGGTCAGCGAGTGAGCGTCGGCCTGCGGGATATTCCGCTCGAAATGGTCGTCGGCACGGTCACCAAAGGCCGTCAGTCCGCCTTTTCATGCAACTTTATGCCCCTGCTGCCGTTTAACACCGAGTTCGCCCGCAAGTGGTCCAACCTCTACGACATCCAGGTAACCGAGGGCTATCGCGACCCCATCATCGTCACCGAGTTCATGCATCGGTTCTATGTCCAGGAAGGCAACAAACGCGTCAGTGTCCTCAAATTCCTGGACGCTCCAACGGTTTCGGCCAGGGTCACCCGTCTCTACCCCGGCACATGGGATTCCGTCGAAAGCCGCCTGTACGGTGAATTCTGCGCGTTTTGGCGCGTCTGCCCCCTATACGAGATCGAGTTCTCGCGTGAGGGAAGCTACGAGACGCTCGCCAAGATGCTCGGTCAGAACCTTATCGAAAAATGGCCGCAGAAAAAGGTCGACTACCTGCGCCACACCTTCCTGCTCTTTAAGCGCGCCTACCTTCGCGCAGGCGGCGACCACCTGGACATTACGCCCGCCGACGCCATGCTCGTCTACCTCAATGTGTACAACCAGGACCGCCTACTGGATACGCCGACGGATATCGTCGTAAACCGCCTGTGCAAGATTTGGCGCGAGCTGGTCATTGCCGGCAAAAATGACGAGGACAAGGTCGATCTTGTCGAAGCGCCGAGCGTCGATGAGGAGGAGTCGCCCGCCAAGTCCACCTCCGGCGTGCTCAACTTCTTTATGGGCAAGACTGTCTATTCGGCGGCCAACCCCCTGCGTATCGCCTTTATCCATGAGTTCCCCTGTGCGGCGTCGAGCTGGGACAGTCTGCACGACCAAGGACGTCAGTATCTCGATGAGCACTTTGACGGTATCGTGCGCACCGAGGCGTTCGAGGACTGTCACGATCCGGATGTGTTCTACGCCGCCGTGGAAACGGCTGTCAAACATGGGGCAAACGTCATCTTCTCGACCTCGCACCGCCTGATGGAATACACGCTCAGAGCTGCCGTTGAGTATCCCCAGGTTCGGTTCCTTAACTGCTCTATCGGCCTTCCCCACCAAAGCGTTCGTTCGTACTTTGGCAAGATGTACGAGGCCAAGTTCCTCCTGGGCGCCCTTGCCGCCAGCATGGCGGACAACCATCGCATCGGCTACCACGCGTCGGTCTTCGCGTCCGGCGCGCTCAGCGAGATCAATGCCTTTGCCATCGGCGCCTCGCTGCTCGACCCCCGCGCGCAAATTATCCTCACCTGGGGCGATGTGCCCGCCGGCGGTCTTACCGAGGCCATGTGCCGCGAAGGCGTGAGCGTCATGACCGGCGCTGACATGTCAAAGTCGCTCGAAGACCCCACGGCCTACGGACTCCACCGCCTGGTCGATGGCAAGGTTTCCGGCATCGCCATGCCGGTATGGAACTGGGGCCGTTACTACGAGCTCATCGTTCGCAGCCTTCTGCACGGCACGTGGGACGAGACCAGTGACGACAACCAGGTTCGCGCCGTCAACTACTGGTACGGCATGAGCTCGGGCGTTATCGATATCCGTTACGCTCCGGGCCTACCCTACCAGACGCGCAAACTCGTGCAGTTGCTCCGCAACGGCATTGTCGAGGGTTCCATCAACCCCTTTGGCGGCGAGCTCCACAGCCAGAGCGGCGTGGTACAGATCGAAGGCTTCCCTCCGCTGCCGAGCACGCAGATTGTCGAGATGAATTGGCTGGCGGACAACGTGGTAGGCACCATTCCGCAGCTCGACGATGAGCCGGGAGTTACCGCCCTATGAAAATCCTTGCCATAGCCGATACCGAAGAACGATGCCTTTGGGAGTGCTTTCGCAAGGAACGCTTTGAGGGAGTCGACCTGATTTTGTCCGCCGGCGATCTGGACCCGGACTATCTTGAGTTTTTGGTTACGGTCATCAACAAACCGCTCATCTACGTGCGTGGCAATCACGATGACCGCTACGCACGTCATGCACCGGGCGGATGCATCTGCGTAGAAGACAGCGTGTACACGTACCGAGGGATTCGCATTGCGGGCCTTGGCGGGTCCATGCGTTATCGCGACGGCGCCAACATGTACACCGAACGCGAGATGTCCAAGCGCATGCGTAAGCTGTCGCGTAAGGTTAGGATGGTCGGCGGGTGCGACATTCTGCTTACCCATGCGCCCGCCGCCGGTATGGGTGATCTGGACGATCTACCGCATCGAGGGTTTGAGTGCTTTAACACGGCGCTTGAGTCCTGGGGGGCCGACTACATGGTGCATGGGCATGTACACCAAAGCTACGGTTACGATTTTCAGCGCGAGCGACAGCATGTGTGTGGAACGACGATCATCAACGCCTGCGGCTATACGCAGTTTGAGCTCGACCAGACGCGCTACCCCATCCGTGGCTGGCAGGCAGCCTGGCTCAATTCGCAAACCATGCGCCGCGAGCTCAAGCGCCACGAGGCCATTGAGTCCTCAACAGCCAGAACACCCTGGTAACCACCTCAAAGGGGACGCTGTCCCCTTTGAGGTGGTTTTGGCACGCGATAGCAAGAAACCCGGTCCCACACGAGGCGGAACCGGGTTTCTTTAGCAATGCTTGCTTTGCTCAGGCAGTAACTAGCAGTTACTCAGCCAGGAAGTCACGCTGGACAGCGGGATCGACCTTGACGCCAGGGCCCATGGTGGAAGACACGGAGATGGACTTGACATACTTGCCCTTAGCAGAAGAGGGCTTGACGCGCAGGATCTCGGTGTACAGGGCAGCGTAGTTCTCGACGAGCTGCTGCTCAGAGAAGGACTTCTTGCCCAGGGGCACGTGGCAGATGCCGTAGCGGTCGGCACGATACTCAACGCGGCCGGCCTTGAGCTCGGAGACCATCTTGGCGACGTCCATGGTCACGGTACCGAGCTTAGGGTTCGGCATGAGGCCACGGGGACCAAGGATCTTACCGATGCGGCCAACCTTGGCCATCATGTTCGGCGTAGCGATAGCGGCGTCGAAGTTGATCTCGCCCTTCTGGATCTGGGCGACGAGATCGTCGGAACCGATGATGTCGGCGCCGGCAGCCTCGGCCTCGCGGGCCTTCTCGCCCTCGGCGAAGACGGCAACACGAACGGTCTTGCCGGTGCCGTGGGGCAGGGAGATGGAACCACGGATGTTCTGGTCAGCCTTACGAGTATCGATGCCCAGACGGAAGTGGGCCTCGACGGTCTCGTCGAACTTGGCGGTGTCGAGCTCCTTGATGAGCTTGGCAGCCTGAAGGGGGGTGTAGAGCGTGGCGCGGTCGATCTTCTCGGCAGCGGCGTTATAGCTCTTACCATGCTTAGCCATGTGCATTACCTCCTGTGGTTAAACGGGCGTGAGCCCTCCCACATCGTATCGTGTGCCCTATTGCACACATTTAACGGGCGCCCCGGTCGGAGCACCCGTCGTTACCATAAGAAATAGCTACTCAGCGATGGTGACGCCCATGGAACGGGCGGTACCGGCGATGATCTTCTTGGCGGCGTCAATGTCGTTGGCATTGAGGTCCGGCATCTTGATCTCGGCGATCTTGGTGAGCTGCTCCTGGGAGAGCTGACCAACCTTGTCGGCCTGGGGCTTAGCGGAACCAGACTTGAGGTTCAGCTCCTTCTTGATGAGGTGAGCCGCCGGCGGGGTCTTGGTGATGAAGGAGAAGGACTTATCCTCGTAGACAGAGATCTCAACGGGGATGATGTCGCCCTTCTTGTCCTGCGTCTCGGCGTTAAAGGCCTGGCAGAACTGCATGATGTTCACGCCAGCAGCGCCCAGGGCGGGGCCGACGGGAGGAGCGGGGTTTGCTGCACCAGCAGGAATCTGGAGCTTAATGACGTTGGCAACCTTCTTCTCAGCCATGGTCATTCCTTTCGAATCACGAGTGTGAAGTACTTGCTATATCGTAAGCACGCACGTGTTAGAAGCACTCCTGAGATGAGCAGTCACAGAAGAAGCACGCTCGCGCGAACGGACGAAAACTTAAGCGATGACAGCGACCTGGTTAAAGTCGAGCTCGACCGGCGTCTCGCGGCCAAAGATCATCAGCGTGACCTTGAGCTTGCCAGCCTCGGTGTTAACCTCGGAGACCTTGCCATCAAAGTCGGTAAGCGGGCCATCGGTAACACGGACGGACGTGCCGACCTCAATATCAACCGAGGTGCGCTTGGGCGAATCGCCCTTACCGGGACGACGAGTCATCTTATTGTACTCGTCGCGGGAAAGCGGAGCGGGCTTGCCGTTGCCGCCCAGGAAACCGGTGACGCCGGGCGTGTTGCGAACACACGTCCATGCATCGTCATCCATCTCCATGCGGACCAGGACATAACCCGGGAAGATCTTCGAATCCTTGGTCTCACGCTTGCCACCCTCTTTAATCTCGGTGACGCGCTCCATAGGAATCTCGATATCAAAGATACGGTCCTGCATGCCCATAGTCTCGATGCGATGCTCGAGATCGGACTTAACGCGGTTCTCGTATCCAGAGTAAGTGTGAACGACGTACCAACGCTTAGACATGGTTTAGCCCCTCAATCCAGAGAACAGAGCAAGAGCCTCGCCAAAGCCAGCATCGAGCAGAGCGATGACGACGCCGACGACGATCAGAGAAGCGCAAACGACGACCGAGTAGTTCACGAGCTCCTTCTTATCGGGCCACGTGACACGCTTCATCTCGGACTTGACCGAAGCGAAATACTTCTTGGTGCGGGCGAAGAAACCAGGCTTCTCGTTCTTCTTGGACTTCGCAGCCTTCTCGTTCTTCTTGGCAACGGCCTTCTTGGCCTCAACCTTGGAGTTGGCGGCAGCGTTGTTGGCAGGTGCCGGCTGCTGAGCCTTCTTCTTGTTCTTCTTGTTGGCCATTTGGGTTACCTCCGCGCAATGCGCTTATACATGAGTAAACCGTAAGCCCCCAATTGGGAGCTTACGGAATAATGACTGGCACGCCAGGAAGGACTCGAACCCTCAACACTCGGTTTTGGAGACCGATGCTCTACCAATTGAACTACTGGCGTATGTGACTAGAGACTAGCGAGTCTCTTTGTGCAGCGTGTGGTGACGGCACCAGGGGCAATACTTCTTGATCTCCATACGATCAGGCATGTTCGCCTTGTTCTTGGTGGTCGTATAGTTGCGGCGCTTGCACTCAGTGCACGCAAGAGTAACTAGAGTACGCATGTATCCTGAACCTTTCATATCCGCCCCGTACGGGCACGAGATGGTACTTTATCAGCTCTATGTAAGTGCTGTCAATGAAAACCTCGAATCAATTGGTTCTCGCTGGATCCATTCATATTTGGAACACATCAATGAAGCCAGCGAGATCTAATCGATCCATCACGCTCGGCTTAAGGGCGAGCGAAGCGTAATCGGCGGGGAATAAGTCCCGCGTAGAAAAGAACCCGGCACCCTATAAGTGCCGGGTTCTCTCTAAGTCAGCTATATCAAAGAGCTAATTTACTCAATAATCGTGGAGACGATGCCCGAACCGACGGTGTGGCCACCCTCGCGGATAGCAAAGCGCAGGCCCTCCTCCATGGCGATCGGGTGAATGAGGTCGCCCTCGATGGTGATGTGGTCACCAGGCATAGCCATCTCGGTGCCCTCGGCGAGCTTGACCGTACCGGTAACGTCGGTGGTACGGAAGTAGAACTGAGGACGATAACCATCGAAGAACGGGGTGTGACGGCCGCCCTCCTCCTTGGTCAGAACGTAGATCTCGCCGGTGAACTTGGTGTGCGGGGTAACCGAACCGGGCTTGCAGAGAACCTGGCCGCGCTCGATGTCCTCACGCTTGATGCCGCGGAGCAGCAGACCGACGTTGTCGCCAGCCTCGCAGAAGTCCATGGACTTACGGAACATCTCGATACCGGTAACGACGGTGTTCTGGGTATCCTTGATGCCGACGATCTCGACGGGCTCGTTGAGCTTGAGCTCACCGCGCTCGACACGGCCGGTAGCAACGGTACCACGGCCGGAGATGGTCATAACGTCCTCAACGGCCATCAGGAAGGGGAGGTCGTTGTTACGAGCAGGCGTCGGGATGTACTCGTCGACGGCCTTCATGAGCTCGCGGATAGCGTCCATCCACTTGGCGTCGCCCTCGAGAGCGCCCAGAGCGGAACCACGGATGACGGGGATGTCGTCGCCGGGGAAATCGTACTCGGAGAGGAGCTCACGGGTCTCCATCTCGACGAGGTCGATGAGCTCGTCATCGTCGACCATGTCGCACTTGTTCAGGAAGACGACGATGTAGGGAACGCCGACCTGACGGGCGAGCAGGATGTGCTCGCGGGTCTGAGCCATGGGGCCGTCGGTAGCGGCGATGACCAGGATAGCGCCGTCCATCTGAGCAGCACCGGAGATCATGTTCTTGACGTAGTCAGCGTGGCCCGGGCAGTCAACGTGAGCGTAGTGACGGGCAGCAGTCTCGTACTCGACGTGGGAGACGGAGATCGTAATGCCGCGCTCGCGCTCCTCGGGAGCCTTGTCGATGTTCTCGAACGCAGTGAAGTCAGCCTTGCAGCCCTCGGTCTCGGAGAGAACCTTGGTGATGGCAGCGGTCAGCGTGGTCTTGCCGTGGTCGACGTGACCAATGGTGCCGATGTTAACATGCGGCTTAGTGCGCTCAAACTTCTCTTTGGCCATAAAGCCCTCCTCTAAACAGGTCGTCCCCGGACGGGACTTTGCCTTTATACCATAGTGGCCTCTCAACATACTATTGAGAAGCCACCGTGTTACCTATGGTAGCGGTGACTGGATTCGAACCAGTGACGCCACGGGTATGAACCGTGTGCTCTAACCAACTGAGCTACACCGCCGGATGGAGCCTGCAACCAGACTTGAACTGGTGACCTCTTCGTTACCAACGAAGTGCTCTACCGACTGAGCTATACAGGCACTTGACGGGTGGGAGCTATAGGATTCGAACCTATGTAGGCAGAGCCAACGGGTTTACAGCCCGTCCCCATTAACCACTCGGGCAAACTCCCAATCGTTCAAGTATTCGCAGGTCTTTTGGTCTTTTGGACCGCCGCCCCCGCGAACGAAAAAGATAATACGATGCAACCTTGGGGGCTGTCAACGAAAACCTCTAGATACACGGTGCCGGGCGTATCTATATAGCCGTGACCTGCGGTTTTGTTGAGTTTGAATATGAAGAGCGGTGGATTTGGTCGTTGTGGCTACGTTTCCCAAGGTAATACTTTGGTGTGGTGGAGTATTCTTATTGACTACGTCTCCGTGACGGACCCATTCGCACCTATATATGTTGCAGACGATGGTTTTCGGCGGCTTCCTGATTCATCTCAATCTGTAACAGTAAGAACGGTTTTCCTCCCCTACCTGTTATAGATCGAGACATTTCAAAGTGGTCCCGGTCATTGTCTCAATCTGTAACATCTAGACCGATATTTCCCTTCTAACTGTTACAGATTGAGATAAATGGACGGACCCTCAACCTTC
>CABUXM010000017.1 GCA_902495545.1 uncultured Collinsella sp.
GAGAGCTACACGCGCGGTGTGCCCCTTATGCTCGAGGGTGAGCTGGGAGCGGGTCAGGTTGAGATCGCCAAGCGCCTCTATCTGGACGGTCCTTTTGCCGATCAGCCCTTTGTTTCCGTTGCGCTCGATGAGCTCACCGAGCGCGGTTGGCGCCATGTGCTCAAAAGCGCCGAATCGCCGCTGTTCCAAACGGGGCTGACCCTTTGCATTGAGGGCTGGAACGCGGTTGGCCCCCAGCGCCTCCGCGAGCTGGTCTCCACGATGGCCGACACCGCGTTGGCGACGCGCTGCCATGTGGTGCTGACGGCGAATGACATGCCGGGCGGCAGCGAAAGTGATCAAGCCGCCTTTGTGACCGAGCGCTTCGCCTGTGCGGTGAGCGTGGCGCCGGCAATCGCCGAGCAGGGAGCCGCGTCGACGAAGGTTGCGCGCTATTTGGAATATCTCGCTGATGCATTTGGGACGGCAGCGCCCACGCTGTCTGCCGCGGCGACGAAGACGCTCGATGCTTACCGCTGGCCGCGCAATTATCTGCAGCTCCGCGAGGTCTCGGAACGACTGTATATATTGGTGGGGGCGGGCACGGTGGACCGCGCTGTGGCGGAGGAAGTGCTCGCCCAAGAGGACGTGATTAAGACCGCAACCTTTGGCGCCCCGACGCTCGAAAGTGACCTGTATATCCTGCGACCGCTGGCCGATACCGAGCGAGATATCGCGCATCTGGTTGTAGACCATCTCCACGGCAACCGAACCCGTGCGGCGGAGGTGCTGGGCATAAGCCGTACAACGCTGTGGCGCTTGCTGAAGGACGATGACCGTTGAGCGAGGCGCCCGTGACCGCGCGCGACGCGTGTGCTACAGTCCAAAGCGTTATTGTTTCGATTTGGTTACGGCGTGCGAGGGCATATGGCTGAGACTTCAAAACCGAGCCGCAGAAGGCGGAGCGCCGCGCCGGTTAACCGACGCACGACATCGGTGACGTGGGGCAAAAACGCCTCGGGGTTTGATGGCTCGTTCAAGCGCACTAAATACGGCTATCCTTCGGCAAGCGCCCGCTTGGCAATGCAGGCAGAGTCCTCGCTGTTGGGCCGCAAACGCGTGCTGGGCTCAAAGCTCAAGCACGACGGAACGCTCGGCTACATCAGCCGCGGGGCGGGTCGCCGCAGCGGGCTCAATCCCGCCGGCTGGCATCGCTACGTGCCGATCGTGGCCGCCGTTGCAGTGATCGTCATCGCGCTCGCTGCGCTTGGCTACGCCGGCGGTGGCGCCAACTTGGACGCAATGTTTAAATCGCCCGAGCTCGCGCATGTAGGTACAGAAGTTGTCGAGGGCGCTCAGGCCCAGACGGGCGTCGCGCCCCAGCGCGGTATCGTTGCGGCGGCCTCCACCATCGCCGATGCGCAAAAGGACGAGGACGAACAGGGCGATGGCGCCGAAACGGCCCAGACGAACGAAACGACGACAACTCCATCGGCAAGATAAGTTGTGAGTGGGGCGGCTAATTTGGGACGGGGCTTTTTTAGCTGCCCAAGACAGTGGCTCATTCGATGCCAGTCGCCAAAAGCGAGCGAGCCGCATTTGCGCCAAGGTGACGTGAAATGAGAGGGCGCTGACCTTCTGGCCGCGCCCTCGAAATTGAACGTCAGATTGGCGTGAATGCGGCCCGCGCAGCGTCAACGAGCCCGCCGTTCGGTAGAACGGCGGAACGAATTACCTTACGTAGATGATGTTGTCGCGGCGCGGCTTTGCCTCGGGTAGCGTGTCCTCGGCGTAGCCAAGAATGCAGTTACCGACACCGCGCAGGCTGCCGTCGGCGGGCAGGCCCCAGCTGGCCAGCAGCTCCAGGCCCTCGGGCGAGTCAAAGACCTCATGCGCGCGGTGAATCCAGCACGAATCGACACCCAGTGCATAGGCGGCGTTGAGCAAGTTGCCCATGGCGAGCGAGCCGTCTTCCAGATGTGTGGGCGCGCTGCGGTCAACCAGCACCACCACAACGGTCTTGGCGCCATAGAAGGGGTCGCTGTTGCTGTCCATGACCTGGGCGTTGAGCTGTGAGAGACGCTCGACGGTCGCGGGGTCGGTGACGGCGACAAATGTCACCGGCTGGCGGCCCATGCCGCTCGGTGCATATTGGCCGGCTTCGATAATACGTGCAAGCTTTTCGGCCTCGACGGGACGATCGCTGTAGTTGCGGCAGCTGCGGCGGTGAATGAGTGCTTCGATAGTCTCCATGGTGTCTCCTTGCGGTGGCGTTGCAGATGCCCCGTTCATACCCGTCGGGCTCAAACGATAGACGGTCAATTGCCCGGCCAAAAGGATAGATTCCAATTGGCAAAGTAGGTTTGCATAAAAGTACCTTCAGAATGTGACAAACCAATGGGATGGTTAAACGTTTTATCCCGTCTACCCTGCGGTTTTTTACCACTTGCCTAAATGACGAACGCATAACCTCTGATAAAGGTTTTACTAAAGGAGTACCAACGTTTATCAATGCGCCGTGGTGGCGCCGGGCCAGGAGGTAACATCATGTTCCAGGCTGGAGATGTCGTCGAGACCGATTTCGAAGGATTTCTGAAGCTGCTGCGTTCCAAGACGCGCGCTTTCGTGTCGATTAACGATCACGAGTACTACATCACGCACACCGATGGCTATTGGCGTGTTCAGGATTGCGAGGCCCTCAACGACAAGGGCCACTTTACTGACTGCTCCGAGCTGGTCAACACGGTCTGCGAGGTCGTCGAGCTGCCGTGGATTGCCGGCAAGAGCCTGCATGACAGCTTCTCGGGCGCTACGGTCTATGAGGCCGTCGCCGCTTAACAGGCAATAAAACCCGATTTTCACGTGACCGCTGGCGCCACCCCCGCGCCGGCGGTCTTTTTCTGCCGATAGGTCATAAAAGTGCACGCATTTGCGGAGAGCCTGTTGACGATAGTCAAAACTCGGACTAATCTAGAGACACAAAATTGGTCAAAAATCGGACAATCGAATGGTGGGATAGATGAATAGTGCGGTTACACTGGTCGACTTCGACCGGTTGCTCAATGGACTCGACCATATCTATTCGGAGTTCTCGCGCGCCTGCGGCCTTTCGGACTGCGCCTATTGGATGCTCGTCGACACCAGCACGGCGGGCGGCAGTATTGCCGTAAGCCGTCTGACAAGCGAATGGTTCTACAGCAAGCAGACCATCAACTCGGCAATTAAAACCTTGACGGCGCGGGGCTTCGCAACGTTGGAGTTTGCCGAAGGCAGTCGTAAGAACAAGGTTGTGAGCCTGACCGGAGAGGGCAGGCGATTTGCCGAGCGTTATGCGCTGCCGGCACTCAAGGCCGAACAGCGAGCCTTTGGCGCGCTTGAGCCATGTGAGCAGCGCGAGATTATGCGCTTGATCGGCAAATTCTCTCAGGTGCTCGGCGATGAGTGCGATGCCTTTAAGCAGCATATCGCTGCCGAGAGCCAAGCCGAGAATCAAGGTGAGGGGGAGTCGTGCGACTGTTAATGAGGTTTCTAAAGCCATATCGAGGGCTTGTCGCAGTGACGCTGCTGGTGCTGCTGGTGGATAACGTTGGTACGCTGTTGGTTCCCACGATGTTGGCGAACATGGTCAACACCGGTATTACCACGGGCGATGTCGACTACATTTTACGCAACGGCCTATACATGTTTATCGCGACCAGCATGGCTAGCGGCGGCACGGTGCTGGGCTGCTATCTTTCGGCGCGCCTGGCCGCCAACGTGGCTTGCGATATCCGCAATGCCGTGTACGACAAATCGCTCGAGCTCGCGGCCAGCGATTTTGAGCGCTTTGGCACCGGATCGATGATCACGCGCTCGCTCAACGACATCAACGTGATTCAGCAGGCGATTCTGCAGACGATTCAGCTGGTGCTGCCCGTGCCGTTTTTGGCTGTGGCGGGCATCATCTTCGCCTGGTTTATCGATCCTGCCATGGGCACGCTTCTGGGCGTAGTCGTTGCGATTGTGCTGGTGGCGGCGGTCTTTACGGTTGCCAACGCGGCGCCGATTTTTATGCGCCTACAGGGCTTTATCGACCGCATGAACGTGGTGCTGCGCGAGAATATTGTGGGCGTGCGCGTCATCCGTGCGTTTAACAAGGAGCGCCACGAGGAACGGCGTCTGGACGAGGTGTTTAGCGAATACGCCGCCAACGCCATCAAAGTCAACCACCTGTTTGTGGGCCTCGACAGCTCAAGCTTCTTTTTGATGAACATCGCCGAGGTGGCGGTGCTGTGGGTGGGCGGCAACCGCGTAGGCGCCCACGCCATGCAGATTGCGAGTATCTCGGCGGTGCTGGAGTATGCAATTCTGATCCTGTTCTTTGTGATGATGGCCCAGATGGTGGTGCTGACACTTCCGCGCGCCGCCGCATGTCTGAACCGCGCGCAGCAGGTGCTGGAGATCGAGCCGAGCATCGTGGACGGTGACCGCACGCTGGATGACGGGGCGCGCGAGTCCCAAGACGAAGCCGATGCGGTGGCCGTGTTCGACCACATGTCGTTTCGCTTTGACGATGCCGACGAGGACACCCTGTGCGACCTGAGCTTTGCCTGTCGCCGTGGCCAGACCACGGCGATTGTAGGCTCGACGGGTTCGGGCAAGTCGACGGTGGCCAAGCTCTTGTTGCGTTTCCACGATGCCACGAAGGGCGCCATTCGCCTGAACGGCGTTGACCTGCGCGACCTTTCGCAAGGTGAGATTCGCGGGCATATCGCTTACGTGCCGCAGAAGGCGTGGCTGTTCTCGGGCACCGTTGCAAGCAACCTGCGCTTTGGCAACGAAGGCGCGACCGAGGCTGACATGCTCCATGCGCTCCAGGTTGCCCAGAGCACCTTTGTGCTCGACCAGCCGCAGGGACTCGATACGCCGGTATCCCAGGGCGGTACGAACTTCTCGGGCGGTCAGCGCCAGCGCCTGGCGATCGCCCGCGCACTCATGAAGCGCGCCGATCTATATATCTTCGACGACAGTTTTTCGGCCCTGGACTTTAAGACCGATGCCGCCCTGCGCCATGCGCTGCAGGACGAGACACGCGATGTCGCGGTGCTCATCATCGCGCAGCGTATCTCGACCATTCTGCATGCCGACCAGATCGTGGTGCTCAAGGATGGCGAGGTCGTGGGCCTAGGCACGCACGACGAGCTTATGGAAACCTGCGAGGTGTACCGTGCTATCGCGGAATCGCAGATGAAGGGAGGTGAGTAGCATGACCGAGGAGCTCAAGAAGCAGGGCATCGCCGATGGCGCCGCGGATGCAGAGACAGTTGAGGAGACGGGCGTCGCGCCCGACCTGGACGAAGCCACCAAGGCAGCGGCGGAGCGCGAGGCTCGCCGCCAGGCGCTCTACGAGGAAAACGAGCGTGCCGAGGACGAGCGCGCCCGCGCCGAGGCAGAGCGCATGCGCGACGTGGACGACGAAGACGAGGACGAGACGCCCCGTGATACCTGGGCGACGGTGCGCCGCCTGTGGAGCGAGGCTGCCGGCGACCATTGGCGCTTCTATATCGTGTTCGCGAGCATTGTGTTCTATGTCATCTTCAACACCGCAGCGCCGGCATATAGCGCCCGCGTGATCGATGAGCTGTGGGGCCACATTCAGGTGGCGTTTGCCAACGACACCACTTTCAGCATCACCTGGGAGAACTGCGGCAAGACCATTTTCGTCTACTTTATGATCTGGACTGCCGCTGCCTCGTTCTATGCGCTCCAGAGCTTTTTGATGTCGAGCGTCGCTGAGCGTCTCAATCTGCGCCTGCGCAACCGCATCGCGCAAAAGCTCAGCCGCCTGCCGCTCGCCTACTTTGACGCGCATCGTCCCGGCGAGGTCGTCAGCCGCGCGACCAACGACCTGGACAAGATGTCCGAGAGCATGCAGCGCGGACTTCTGCAGCTTCTGGTGTCGATTGGCACCGTGGTGGGCGCCGTGAGCGTGATGTTCGTGTTTAGCGTGCCGCTCACGCTGGTCTTTTTGTTCTTTATGGCGTTGTCGCTGCTGGTGACCAAAGTGGTCTCGCGTCGCACGCATGACGTGACCGGCGAGCGCCAGGAGTGGGTGTCCAAAATCACGAGCGCGGTCGAGGAGGGCTATTCGGGCCGTTTGGTGATTCGCGCATTCAATCGCGAGCACCAGAGCTCTGCCGAGGTGCACGAGGCCTCGGGCGAGCTGGCGCGCGTGAGCACCAAGGCCGACTTTATGATCAACGCCGTCGGCCCTGCGGTGCGCTTTATCGGCCGTTTGGCGCAGATCGTGATCGCGCTCGTGGGCTGCAGCATGCTGGTTGCCGGTCACATGACCGTCGGCGTGTTCCAGGCGTTCTTCCAGTTTATCTACGAGGCGTCCGAACCCATGACGCAGCTGTCGTTCACTTTCAACTCGCTGCAGAGCGCGCTGGCGAGTGCGGAGCGCGTGTTCGACCTGCTCGATGAGCCCGAGATGGAGGCCGATCCGCTGCCGGACGAGGCCGCCAAGCTGCCGGGTCGCGTAGAGGGCCGCGTCTCCTTTGAGCACGTGCGCTTTGGTTATTCGCCCGACAAGCCACTTATGCGCGACGTGTCGTTTACCGCCGAGCCGGGCCAGAAGATTGCCGTGGTGGGAACCACGGGCGCAGGCAAGACGACGCTCATCAACCTGCTCATGCGCTTTTACGAGATCGACGGTGGCCGCATTACGCTCGACGGCGTGGACACGAGCCGTATGGATCGTGGCGAGCTGCGCCAGCAGTTTGGCATGGTGTTGCAGGATGCCTGGCTGTTCGACGGCACGATTGCCGAGAACATCGCCTACGGCTGCCCCGAGGCAACGCGCGAGGAGATTGTTGCGGCTGCGCGCGCCGCCCAGGTTGACTTCTTTGTGCGCACCATGCCGCAGGGCTACGACACGCGCGTGGCCAACGATGCCGAAAGCATCAGCCAGGGCCAGCGTCAGCTGCTGACCATCGCACGCGTGCTGCTCAACAACCCGGCGATTCTAATCCTGGACGAGGCGACGTCGAGCGTGGACACGCGCACCGAGCTTGCCATCGGCCGTGCCATGGACGCGCTTATGCGCGGGCGCACGAGCTTTGTGATCGCGCATCGCCTGTCGACGATCGTGGACGCCGACCTGATCTTGGTCATGGACCACGGCAACATTATCGAGCAGGGCACGCATAAGGAGCTGCTCGCAGCCGAGGGCGCTTATGCCGACCTCTATCTGAGTCAGTTCGCATAATGTGACAAGGGGGCAGCCTCTTTGTCACATCGAAAAGAAGGCGCGCCGGGGATGAATTCCCTGGCGCGCCTTTTGCGTTGATGCCGATGTCGTTTTGTGCCGCTTGCGTTCCTAGCGCTCGTCCACGAGCTTGGCGACGAGGGCTTTGAGCTCGGCCACCTCTCGCTCGAGTTCTTTGACGCGGCGGGCGTTCTCGGTGATGCCTTGGCGGTTGAGCGCGGATTGCTCGGCGGCATCGTCGGGCATGTACTCGCGATGCTGCTTGGCGTCGAAACTCTCCTCGAACACGCGGCAGCCGTTGCGCTTGATGATGCGGCCTGGCACGCCCACGACGGTGCAGTTGTCGGGCACGTCCTTGACGACGACCGAGTTGCCGCCGATCTTGACGTTGTTGCCGATGCGGATGTTGCCGAGCACCTTGGCGCCCGTGCCCACGGTGACGTTGTTGCCGAGCGTTGGGTGGCGTTTGCCGGTCTCGTTGCCGGTGCCGCCGAGCGTGACGCCCTGGTAGAGCACGCAGTTGTCGCCCACGATGGTGGTTTCGCCGATGACGACGCCCATGGCGTGGTCGATAAAGAAGTGCTTGCCGATCTGTGCGGCGGGATGAATCTCGACGCCGGTGATGTGGCGGGTGATTTGCGAGAGCACGCGGGCGAGCGAGCGATGGCCATGCTCCCAGAGCCAGTGCTCGGGCACGTGGTTCCACTTGGCGTGCAGGCCAGGATAGGAAAGGAAGATGACCAGACCGTTTTGCGCGGCGGGGTCCTGCGCTTGGACGGTCTTGATGTCCTCGCGAATGGTATTGATAAAGCTCACCGGCCGCCCTCCCTTAGCGCCATGGCAATGCGATTCAATAAAGTATAGCGATTCGCTAGGGATTAGGAAGGACAATCTTGGCGGCATTGCGCAACAGGTGTCAGTTATGCAAACTTGCTGGTAATGGAGTCATGCTTTTGTGGGGTTGCGCACGAGGGGGCGCCGCAACCGTATACTGGTCAACTTGGACGTATCCGCGCCCACAACTGAGAGGTTTTACTTCATGGGTTTCATCAATTTTATCGCCGAGCTGCTTAAGGATCCGCGCACCGCGATCGCCAGTTGGATCGCCGCCGGCCCGCTTATGGCCTACGGCTGCGTGTTCCTGATCATTTTTATCGAGACGGGCGTGGTGTTCTTCCCATTCCTTCCCGGCGATTCGTTGCTGTTTGCTTCGGGCTTCTTTGCCCACAACGGCGGCTTTAACATCGTGGCGCTTCTGGCCACCGCATGGGCTGCTGCCATCCTGGGTGACCAGTGCAACTTTATGATCGGTCACTTCTTTGGCAAAAAGATCATCGCTTCGGGCAAGGTCAAGGCCATGACGCCCGAGCGCATTAAAAAGTCCGAGGACTTCTTGGACAAGTGGGGCCACCTGGCTATTTTCCTGGGCCGTTTCTTCCCGTTTATCCGCACCTTTGTGCCCTTTATCGCCGGCATGGGCGGCATGCACTGGCGCAACTTTGTCGTCTTTAACGTGCTGGGTGGCATTACCTGGTCGACGCTCTTTACGCTGCTGGGCTACTTCTTTGGCGGCATCCCCTTTGTGCAGGAGCACTTTGAGCTGCTGATTATCGGCATCGTTGCCGTGTCGATCATCCCGACCGTGGTCGGTCTGGTTAAGGCCAAGCTGGGTAAATAGAACGCCTAGCTCGAGCCAGCGCGCAGACCGTACAGTTGAGGCCCGTCACCGCTTACGGTGGCGGGCCTTTTTGCTTCGGTCAAATGAAAATACTTTACTTAGTTAAAGAAAAGCGTTTTATCAGACGCGTACGGGGAGTACAATCTCGTGCATGCGAATCGACGTACCATCGGCTTTGATGCTGTTCGCGTGTCCCGTCCGGCTCTACGCTCCGGGCGTGCGACGTTGCGACGCGGTCGGCCTCGGTCCTTGCGTGCGGGTTCGCGAGTTTGCAACTGTGTATGTAAGGAGCGACATATGACTGTCGAGAAAAAGGATATCGATTGGGGTAGCCTCGGCTTTGGCTACATGAAGACCGATTACAGCTACGAGGCTCATTGGAAGGATGGCGAGTGGGACGAGGGCGGCCTGACCACCGACCACACCCTGCATGTCTCCGAGTGCGGCGGCATCTTCCATTACTGTCAGGAGGTCTTTGAGGGCCTGAAGGCCTACACCGCCGAGGACGGCAGCATCGTCTGCTTCCGTCCCGACATGAACGCCGAGCGCATGTACAACTCTGCGCAGCGCCTCGAGATGCCCCCGTTCCCCAAGGATAAGTTCGTTGAGGCCGTCAAGCAGGTCGTCTCTGCCAACGCCGCCTGGGTTCCGCCCTTCGGCTCCGGCGCGACCCTGTACGTGCGTCCGTTTATGATCGGCTCCGGTGACGTGATCGGCGTGGCTCCCGCTCCTGAGTACACGTTCCGTATTCTCGTGACCCCGGTCGGTCCGTACTTTAAGGGTGGCCTTAAGCCCGTCAAGCTGCGCGTTTCCGAGTATGACCGTGCCGCACCGCACGGCACCGGCAACATCAAGGCCGGCCTGAACTACGCCATGTCCCTCAAGCCCACGATGGAGGCCCATCGCGAGGGCTATGCCGAGAACCTGTATCTCGACTCCGAGTCCCGCACCTATGTCGAGGAGACCGGTGGCGCCAACGTCCTGTTCGTGAAAGAGGATGGCACGCTCGTCGTTCCGCAGTCGCACACCGACTCCATCCTGCCCTCTATCACCCGTCGTTCGCTCGTTCAGGTCGCTCAGGACCTGGGCATGACCGTTGACCAGCGTCCCGTCGAGTGGGCCGAGGTCAAGGCCGGTACCTTTGTCGAGTGCGGCCTGTGCGGCACCGCTGCCGTCATCTCCCCGGTTGGCGAGATCGACAACAAGGTTTACGGCGCCGACGAGACCGTGACCTTCCCGGCTGGCTACACCGAGATCGGTCCCGTGATGAAGAAGCTCCGCGAGACCCTGACTGGTATCCAGTCTGGTGCTGTCGAGGACAAGCACAACTGGGTTTACACCGTCGCGTAAGCTGTCTTAGCTGTCCGGCCCGAGGGCGACCTTCCTTTCCGGCGCGTCCTCGGACATGAAAGAACCTCCGCTGCGCACTTCGTGCGGCGGAGGTTTTTTCGTCCCGCGGAGTGCGCCGGAAAGGAAGGCCGCGCTTTTGTTTTGGTTCGCGCCATGTGGGGGTGGCGGCGACGTGCATTTTTGCGAGTATTCTGCAATCGAAGGCCCCTGCATACCGACCTCGGGCAAAAAATCGGGATTTCTCGATGTTTTCTACGAATGATGGGCGGGGTTATGGGCTGGCAGCGTTTGATTTGCAGGGATATTCGCGGTCTTTGGCATTTATCGTGGCGCCCGAAGCTCTTGGTTATGTTGAATACTCCTGAAAATGCACGGCGCTTAGAGGGGGACCTTCGCGAAAAAGGAAACCGCCCCGTCGAAGTATACATTCGACGGGGCGGTTTATGCATTTGGCCGATTAAGGATGCGCTGTCAAACTACTAGAACTTGACGGTCGGGGCCTGGCGGGCTGCTTCGGCGGCCTCGAAGCCCTGGCGCTCCTTAAACTGGAAGATGCCGGCAAAGATGACAGCCGGGAACGTCTGAATGGCGTTGTTGTAGCTGAGCACGCAATCGTTGTAGCTCTGGCGTGCATAGCTAATCTTGTTCTCGGTATCCTCGAGCGATGCCTGCAGCTGCGTAAAGTTGGTGTTTGCCTTAAGATCGGGATAGGCCTCGGCCACGGCAAAGAGCTGGCGCAGTGCGCCGGTCAGCACGTTGTCGGCTTCCATCTTGGCCTCGGGCGTGGTGGCCTTGACGGCGGTGTTACGCGCGCTGATCACGGCGGAGAGCGTCTCCTGCTCGTGCTTGGCGTAGCCCTTGACGGTCTCGACCAGGTTGGGGATCAGGTCGTTACGGCGCTGCAGCTGCGTATCGATGTTCTGCCAGGCGTTATCGATGCGGTTACGCTTGGTGACCATGTTGTTGTAGATGCCGGCGATGGCGCAGACAATCACAATGACAACAACGATGCCGATGATGACGGTAATCATGATGTCTCCGTTTCGAATGGCCGCGGCGGCATGCGCCAGCTGCCGTTGGTATAACGCTACTAGTATACCCGCAACGTTTTACCGTGCCGAACTTTCCGGTAAGCGTTGTGTTTTCGGCGGGGTTGGCACCGGGGCAAAGCGCGCGAGGTACAGGTGTAAGATATGCGACAGATTGACGAGTGTTGTCTTTGCCCTGAGGATGGCGATACCAGTGGACCTTCGCATCAAGAAAACCTACCGCGCCCTGTTCGATGCCTTTACCGAGCTTCTCGAGGAGCATCGTTTTGAGGACCTGACGGTTGCCATGCTGTGCGACCGCGCCATGATTCGCCGCACGACGTTCTACAAGCACTTTCGCGACAAGAACGATTACTTTGCCTTTTATATCGATGAGCTCATGTCGGGCTTGCCGCAAAAACAGCCCGATGAGGCCGGCGCAGTGTCTGTCGAGGACGTGCGCGCGCTTCGGCACGCGATTTTGGACGATGCCATGGATTTGATTCTGACGCACGAGCGGCTCATGGATAACATTTTGGCAAGCAGCATGTCGGGCATGTTGACCAACGTTATTTGCGACCGCATTGCCCGCTCCATCCGCGAGCGTGTGATGAACGTGCTTGCCGAGGACGCCCTGGCCCCCGTGTCACTCGAGACGACGTCTGAGTTTGTCGCCGGCGGTATTATTCGTCTTTTCACGATATGGTGGGAATCGGGCCACGATCTTGAGCGTCGACCTGAGATAGCCGACGTGGTCGATGCGCTGTTTGAGCGGACCATGACACCGGTGAATCACTAAAGTGGCGGAGAGAGGGGGATTCGAACCCCCGGAACGCTCTCGCGCTCAACGGTTTTCAAGACCGCCGCATTCAACCGCTCTGCCATCTCTCCGTGAGTCGTAATGATAGCATCGTTTTGAATTTGCAACAGGGAAGGCGAACGATGACGATCACCGAAATCGACGAGAAGTTCATGCGCGAGGCACTGGCCGAGGCGCGCGCCGCCGCGGCGGTGGGCGAGGTGCCCATCGGAGCCGTAGTGGTGCGCGACGGTGAGATCGTCGCGCGGGCGCATAATCGTCGCGAACTCGACCAGGACCCTTCGGCTCATGCCGAGTTTGCGGCCGTGTGCGCCGCTGCCCAGGCGCTTGGCCGCTGGCGCCTTTCCGACTGTACGGTCTATGTGACGTTGGAACCCTGCTGCATGTGCGCAGGCCTTATGGTTAACGCGCGCGTGGGACGCTGCGTGTATGGCGCGAGCGACGCCAAGGCGGGCGCGTTGGGATCCCTATACGATTTGAATGCCGACTCGCGCCTGAATCATCGGTTTAACGTGACGGCTGGGGTCCTGGCGGCTGAATGCCGCGAGCTGCTGAGTAGCTATTTTGGCGGTCTGCGCGGAGCGGGCGGCGCTGATTGCGGTTGTGGGGCCGATCTTGAAGCACACGCCGCTCACGCCGCAGCGCTTGCAGGTGCCGGTGAGGATGCTGGCACGGCGGTTGACTTTGGTCCTGCGTGCCGCCGACCCCGCCGTGTGCTGTTGGCGATCGACTCCTTTAAGGGCAGCGTTTCGAGCGCGCAGGCGGAGGCGGCGGTTGCCGAAGGCGTGCGCCGCGTTTGGCCCGATGCCGAGCTGAACGCTTTGCCGCTGGCAGATGGTGGCGAGGGAACGCTCGACGCCATCGCCGCGCGTGGTGGCGAGCTTGTGACCTGCGAGGTTGCAGGCCCCTTGGGCGACCTCGTGTCTGCCCGGATGCTGGTTGATGTCGAGCGCGAGTCCGCGGTCATCGAGATGGCCGAGGCGGCCGGCATTGGGTATTCGCCTTGCACGGAGTCGTCGGCGCAGGCTGCTACAACCTATGGCGTGGGCGAGCTTATGCTTCGCGCAGTTCGCACGGGCGCAAGGACACTCTATATTGGTCTGGGCGGCAGTGCCACCAACGACGGTGGCGCCGGCATGCTGCAGGCGCTGGGCGCGCGCGTGGTCGATGATCGGGGCTGCGATGTCGCCCCCGGTCTTGCCGGCCTTGAGCAGGTGGCGAGCGTTGATTTGGCGCCAGCGCTGCAGGCTTTGGGTGGCTCTCGTATCGTTGTGCTTTCGGATGTCGAGAATCCGCTCGTGGGGCGTCGAGGCGCACTGGCGGTGTTTGGCGGGCAGAAGGGCCTGCCGACGGATGATGCCGAGGCGCTGGGCAAGTACGACAGCTGGATGGTCGGCTACGGCCGCTTGCTCGACGCTGCGATTGCCGGAGCTCGAGCCCAGGGGTTGTTGCGCACACCCGAGGGCACACGGACGTTTGGCTCGGTGCTCGGCGTGCCCGGCGCGGGCGCTGCCGGTGGTTTGGGCGCGGCGTTACTGGCGCTCGGTGTGGAGCTACGCTCGGGCGTGGAGACGGTGCTCGATCTGATTGGGTTTGACGAACGCATGCGTGATGTCGACCTGGTCATAACGGGCGAGGGCAATATGGACGAGCAGTCCGCCGCCGGTAAGGCGCCGGTGGGCGTGGCACGCCGTGCCAAGCGGTGTGGCAAGCCGGTTGTTGCCGTCGTGGGCGGTCGTGCCGACAACCTGGATGCGGTGTACGAGCAGGGCGTCGACCTGGTTTTGCCGGTCTGCCGCAAGCCCATGGGCCTTGAGCTGGCGCTCGATCCCCAGGAAGCCACAACCAACCTCATCTGCGCCGGCGAAGCGGCCGCCCAAGCCTACGACCTTGGCCGCATCTAAAAGTAGTCAAAAAAGCCCCGTCCCAAATTAGCTACCTTGCCCCATCGGGCTGGAGCGGGTAAGATATATCGAGCGCCTAGCGCGTTCGATGGGTTCGGATGACGACATGTTCCGAATCTGGTCAGGTCCGGAAGGAAGCAGCCATAAGGAGCCTCTGTCGGGCATCCGAATCCATCGAGTGCGCAGGCGTTTTTTGGTGCCGCGGCTACCCGCGAGTGCCGGCAGGGCGCTTGGTGTCTCGCTGGTCCTCGGCTTCGCCTGCGGGATCGCTCGACTACCAAGCGCCCTGCCGGCACTCGCGGGTAGCCGACCAAAACCGCCTGAAGGGTCACATTTATCTGATAATTGAATCCCCGGCGTTATGCCGCTCGCTGGCTTTGCCAAAGCATTGGCGGCTACGGGCCTTGGGTGCTAGTGACCGTTGCCCTTACATCTGTAACGAGTTGCTTACGCATCTCCAGGGTTCTCCGTACTATCATGAATCAGATTGAATAGAGATGATGATAGGGAGCGCCTTTTTATGATTGAGCTGCTCAGGCGTTTTGGTGGTAAGTATCGCCGGTATATGGTGATTGGCCCTGCGTGTAAGTTGATCGAAGTGATCTTCGACCTGCTGACGCCGCTGGTGATTGCCCAGATGATCGATAAGGGCATCGGCTCGCACGACGTGAGCGCCGTTATCCACTACGGCATGGTACTTGGCGCCATGGCTGTGATTGGCATCTCGTTTACGCTCGTCTGCCAAAAGATGGCGGCGCTCACCTCGCAGGGCATGGGTACTGACATTCGCGGCGCACTCTACAAGCACATCAACAAGCTGAGCTATGCTGAGCTCGATCGCTTTGGCACGCCGTCGCTCATCACGCGCATTACCAACGACGTCAACCAGGTGCAGCTCGCCGTGGCGCTGGGCGTGCGTATGCTCATCCGCTGGCCTTTCTTGGCGGTGGGCTCCATGGTCGCGGCCCTTGCCATCGACCTTAAGCTCGGCATGATCTTTTTGATTTGCACGCCCGCCATCGGCCTGGTGTTTTGGTTTGTCATGGCGCGCTGCATCCCGTACTACAAGCAGCTGCAGGCAAAGCTCGATCGCATCGCGCTTATTTGCCGCGAGGGGCTTTCGGGCGCCCGCGTGGTCCGGGCGTTTGTGCGCGAGGGTCACGAGCGTGAGCGTTTTGCCCAGGCGGCCGATGACCAGGCGCGTGTCGCAATCGCGGTGGGCAAGCTCTCGTCGATCCTTAACCCCGTCACGTTTTTGGTGATGAACCTGGGCGTGTGCGCCATCTTGTGGGTGGGCGGCATCCAGGTCAACGTGGGCGAGCTCACGCAGGGCCAGGTCATGGCATTCGTCAACTACATGACGCAGACCCTGACCTCCATCGTGTATGTCGCCAACTTGGTCGTGGTCTTTACCAAGGCGAGTGCCAGTGCGTCGCGTCTCAACGAGGTGCTCAATTGCGTGCCGAGCATCACCGACGAGGGCAACCAGTCGGTTGCGCTGCCCGAGCCGAGCGATATGGCGGGTGGCGCTGTTCCGGTCCCCGCGCTGAGCTTTGACCATGCGAGCTTTTCGTTTGGCGCGGGCGCGGCAAATGCCGTGAGCGATGTGACCTTGGAGCTGCCGCTGGGCAAAACGCTCGGCATTATCGGCGGCACGGGCAGCGGCAAGTCGACGCTCGTCTCGCTCATCCCGCGCCTATACGACGCAGGCGTCGGCAGCGTGAGCGTAATGGGTGCCGACGTGCGCGCCTGGCCGCTCGATCAGCTGCGCCATGTGGTCGCGACCGTTCCGCAACGCGCGTCGCTCGTGAGCGGTACGATCCGCAGCAACCTAACCTGGCGCGACGAGTCGGCAACCGATGAGGAACTGTGGGCGGCGCTCGATATAGCGCAGGCCAGCGGGTTCGTGCGCAACAAGCCACAGGGGCTCGACGCGCCGGTCGAGGCGGGCGGCAAGAACTTCAGCGGTGGCCAGCGCCAGCGCCTGACTATTGCGCGTGCTCTGGTGGGCTCGCCGCAGATCCTGATTATGGATGACTCCGCCTCGGCGCTCGACTTTAAGACCGACGCGGCGCTGCGCCATGCCATCCGCGAGCGCAGCGTACGCGGTGCCGCCGAGGGCGGGCTCCCGCTGACCACGGTGATCGTAAGCCAGCGCGTCTCGACCGTGCGCGACGCCGACATGATCTGCGTGCTCGATCACGGCTCGGTTGCGGGCCTGGGCACGCACGACGAGCTGTACGCAAGCTGCCAGCTCTACCGCGAGATCTGCCAGTCGCAGCTTCGCCGCGAGGAGCTCGAGGGTCAGCAGGGGAGCGCGATGCCCGCGTCCGCCCCAAGTCCCGCGTTCGCCCCGGCTGCCCCGGCATCCGTCTGCGCAAAGGAGGGCTGCTAAATGAATCCGTATACTTCTTCCGGTTCGGTCGCCACGATGACGGCCAACGTGTCCGGCAATGATAACCTCAACGACCTGGGAGACGGCCCGCGTCAGCCCGGCGACCCCGAGCGCTACCCCGTGGGCGCGGTAACTCGCCGCCTGCTGGGCTACGTCCGTCCGCATCGCATTTCGTTTGCGGCTTCGTTTGTGAGCGCCGCCATCTCGGTGATCTTGCAGCTCTATACGCCCATCCTCATCGGCGAGGGCATCGACCTCATCGTTGCCGCCGGGCAGGTGGACTTCGATGCGTTGCTGCCGCTCGTTACCAAGCTCGCGATTGTCGTGGTGGGCGCGGCGGCCTTCCAGTGGCTGCAGGGCTACTGTGTCAACCGTCTGTCCTACGAGACGGTGCGCGACATGCGCGTGGAGGCGAGCGACAAGCTCAGCCGCATGCCGCTCAGCTTTATCGACAGCCATGCCCACGGCGACCTCATGAGCCGCGTGGTCAACGACGTCGACCAGGTGGGCGACGGTCTGCTGCAGGGCTTTACGCAGCTCTTTACCGGCGTCATCACCATCGTGGGCACGCTCGCGTTTATGCTCTCCATCAACCTGACCATGACGCTTGTGGTGGTGCTCGTCACGCCGCTTTCCATCTTTGCGGCCGGTGCCATCGCCAAGCTTTCCAATAAGAGCTTCACTGCTCAACAGCGCATCCAGGGCCAACTCGGCGGTCATATTGAGGAGTATGTGGGTGAGCAAAAGCTCGTGGACGCTTTCGCCTACGGCCCGCACGCTCAACAGCGCTTCGATGCTCTCAACGCTGAGCTCTACACGGCAGGTGAGCGCGCGCAGTTTATGGGTTCGCTTTCTAACCCCGGTACGCGCTTCATCAATAACATCATCTACGCCGTGGTCGCCGTGATTGGCTGCGCGGGCGTGATCACGGGCGTACCTGCGGCGCTCACGGTGGGCGGCGTGCAAATCTTTCTGTCCTATGCTAACCAGTACACCAAGCCATTCAACGAGGTCACCAACGTCATTACGCAAATCCAGACGGCGTATGCCTCGGCGCGCCGCATGTTCGCGTTGCTCGATGCGCGCGAGCAGGAGCCCGACGCTGTGGATGCCATTGAGCTCACTGCCCCGCAGGGCGAGGTTTCGTTTGAACACGTGGACTTTAGCTATGTGCCCGACCGCAAACTGCTGCAGGATATCTGCATCGATGCCAAGCCCGGTATGCGCTTTGCCCTCGTCGGCCCCACGGGCTGCGGCAAGACGACGCTCATCAACCTGCTGCTGCGCTTTTACGATATCGATGCTGGGCGCATCGCGGTCGATGGTCGCTCCTCGCGTGACTACACACGGGCGAGTCTGCGCCGCGCCTTTGGCATGGTGCTGCAGGACACCTGGCTGTTCGAGGGCACGGTGGCCGAAAACATTGCCTACGGTTGCTCCGATGCCACGCGCGAGCAGATCGTCGAGGCCGCCAAGCGCGCTCATGCGCATAAGTTTATCGTGCAGCTGCCAGACGACTACGATACGGTGATCGGCGAGGACGGCGGCACGTTTAGCCAGGGTCAAAAGCAGCTGCTGTGCATCGCGCGCGTCATGCTTACCGATCCGGCGATTCTGCTGCTGGACGAGGCAACGTCGAGCATCGATACGCGTACCGAGCTGCAGGTGCAGGCGGCATTCGACGAGCTCATGGCTGGCCGCACAAGCTTTGTCGTGGCACACCGCCTGTCGACGATTCGCAATGCCGATTGCATCTTGGTAATGCGCGATGGCGAGATTATCGAGCGCGGCACGCACGATGAGCTGCTCGCGGCGGGCGGCTTTTACGCCGAGCTCTACCGCAGCCAGTTCGCCCAGTAAGCAAGGCGTGGGGCAAATGAATCAGGTTCGTTCGTCCCGCGTCTTAAGTATTTGGGGGCTTGCGCTGCGGACGTTTTGCCCCCATCGGTGTCGCCCATGTCGCCAATCGGCAGAAGGTGGTTTACATCTGTCACGTTAGTACTAAGATATTCATCTAATAAATTGCATTAGTGGCTTTAGTTTTGGGGGAAACGAGCAACGTGACTATGACATGCTCTTTGGTGGTCAACAGCAAGAGCGGTAATACAAGGATGGTTTCGGGCGCAATCAAGCGTGCCCTGCAGGCTGCAGGCGTCGAGTTTATTCACGCTGCCGCGCTGAGCGACGATGCGGATGCAGATCAAGTTGCGCGCGAGGCGCAGGGTGCCTGTGCTGCCGATACGGTGCTCGTTGGCTTTTGGTGCGACAAGGGCGCATGCACGCCTTCGGTCGCGGCGTTGCTCTCCGCCTTGCACGGCAAGCGCGTCTTTCTGTTTGGTACCTGCGGTTTTGGTGCCGATCAGAGCTATTACCAGCAGATTATCGATCGTGTGACCTCCAATTTGGCCGATGATGCCGAGCTGGTGGGCTGGGCAATGTGCCAGGGCAAGATGGGCCCTGCGGTCAAACAGCGCTACGAGGCCATGCTCGAGCAAGATCCCGACAACGCCCGCGCTAAGTTGCTGCTCGATAACTGGGTCGCCGCAAAGGATCACCCCACCAAGGAAGATCTGGACCATATAGCGGCGGCGGCCAAGAAGGCCGTGCTGGGCGAGTAGCTCGCTGCTCGTGGTGCCGAGCGCCCCATAATACAAGTGTGAAAGCCTCGAAATCCTCGAGGCTTTTTTCTTGCCACTTGTGGGTGCAACCGTGGCAAGCGTCTGGGGCGATATTTTCCATCACCCCGATGACGAGGCCGTTCTGGACAACACGCTCGCATGCGTTCGCTGGATGTATTCAGAGCGGGACGGGCTTTCCGCGATACGCATGACCGACCACGCATCTGCAATGAGGCGAGCGCAGTTACTTATCAGCCCACTCAACCCGCAACGGGTGAGGGGCGGCGGCAGGCGGAGGCATGGGAAAGGTCTGTCGCGAGTTCCGCACGCAAAGGGGGCCACTTAATGTGGCCCCCGTCTTGCGCAGGACTGTTTGAGCAGCAGACCTTTCCCATGCCTCCGCCTGCCGCCGATTCGGGCCCCCGACCCCGTTACTTGATCTTGGTCGTACCCGGCGCCAGGTTGGGGTCGGTCTCGTTGGCCTCGGTCTGGAAGTGCTCGGTGTACACGTTCTTGCCGTCGCGGAACATCTCGTAATACTGCATCTTGGCGTAATCCTCGCGCGCCTTGGTGGCGGCTGCTGCGGCGGCGTCGTCACCGGTGACGTTGGAGGAGAGTGCCCAGCGCAGGCTGGCGTCCTCGTAGCCGACCGAGTTGATGGCGGGCAGCGACTCGCGCAGCGTCATGTGCGCTTTCTGGTAGTCGGTCAGCGGTGCGCCGATCAGCTGCATCAGCTGGGTGGACAGGTAGTTGGTGGACAGGTCGTCGACCTCGCTCGTCTGGTTGCAACCGGCAACGTCGTAGTTGGCCCAAATGATGTAGTCAGTCTGCCACAAGCGCTCCTGGTGGGTGGCATCGTCCTCGTCGGTAAACCACTTGTCGTTGAACTTGGACGGGAAGAACGGCTGGTGGTCGCCCCAGAACACCACGACCACCTTGCGGTCGAGCTTGCTCAGGGCGTTGAGGAAGTAACGCAGCGCCTGGTCGGACTGCTCGATGCACGAGACATACTCGTCGACATCGGAGAGCGTACCGTCCTCGACGGTCTTGGTGTCCAGATCGGTCGTGTCGATATTCAGGTGCATCTGCTTGTCGACCGGCACCAGACCCGTATCGTAGCCCGAGTGGTTCTGCATGGTCACATCGAAGATAAACTGCGGATCGGCGTTCTGATCGAGCAGCTCCAGAATCTTGTCGTAGGTAGCCTGGTCGGTCACCATGCCGCGCAGGGTATCGGCGCCCTGGAAATCGTTGATGGACAGGAACTGGTCAAAGCCAAAGTCCTTGTAGACGTTCTCGCGGTTCCAGTTGGTTGCGTGGTTGGGGTGCATGGCCGTGGTGGAATATCCGAGCGACTTGAACTGCTCTGCCAGGTTCCCGGTCGTTTCCATGTTGTAAATGGTGTAGGGGTACACGCCCGAGCCCAGGTTGGCCATAGAGTTGCCGGTCATAAACTCAAACTCGGTATTGGCGGTACCGCCACCGTAGGCGCTCACGTAGAGCTTGCCGCGGCTGAGGCAGTTGGACAGGTTCTTAAAGTACTGCGGGCCCTCGTAGCCGGCGCGCATGTTCTGGTAGATCGACAGATCCGAGAACGTCTCGTTCATGATGGCGATGACCGTGGGCTTCTCGCTGTCGAACTGTTCCTTTGCGGCGGCGCGCTCGTCACTCTTGGCGGCATCGGACTTGTCGTAGGCCTTGGCGTACTTTTTGAGCGTGGCCTTGGCATCGTCGACGGAGTAGTCGGCGGGTTTGGGCGGCTTGATGGACTGCGCCGCACTAATGAAAGCGGGCAGGTAGCCCTCGCGCCAGTAGCTCTCGAGCGGGCGCCAGGTGTAGACGGTGATGCCGAGGGTGTTGTAGTAGTCGATAAGCGTGACATGCGCGGTCACACCGCCCAGGCACAGCACCGCTACGAGCAGGTTGGTGAGCAGCATGCGCTTGGCGTTGGCGGCACCCTTCTGACGGTGCGGTGCCACCAGGCCGGCGTACTCGCATAGCAGCATGGCGATGGCGGTAAAGCCCATGGACAGCACGCAGAACAGCGAGATCGAGAAGGTGTAGCCGTTGCCGGCGACCGCGGCGGCGGTGGAGATGGCCGAAAGGTCGCCCGGCTGGATGGGCATGGATTTAAACGTGATGACGAAGAACTCGGCAATGCCCAGGACAAAGAGGGTAAAGGCCAGGACCGCGGGAGCCGCGCCGTGGCGCTGGAACAGGAAGAACAAGCCGGCCATGAGCGTGGTGATGATGGCCCACTCGAGCAGGATACACAGGGGGTAGACCCAGGTAAAGTCGTGGTTGGACGAGACCTCCATGCCCAGCAGCGCAAAGAAGCCGGCGAGCAGCAGGCACAGGACGGCGGCGACGAGCGGTTTGCCCACAAAGGCGCCGCGCAGGCGGGCGAGCTTGCCGGTGGGGGCGGGGGCGTCGGGCTCGGCGAACGCAAAGACGCGCGGGGCGATGCGGTCGCGGGCGATGCTGGCCCAAGCGCATCCGGTGAGAATGGCATTGGTCAGGATGAGCATCACAAAGGCGAGCGGCTCGTTTTGGGCGACGAGGCCCACGGCGCCCCAAATGGTCAAAAAGACTTGGAACAGACCGAAGGCGACGCTCCAGGCGAAGGTGCTCTTGGCAACGGTGCCCGACTTTGCGCGAATGGCCTTGGCCTCGCGCAAGACAAGGTAGACGGTCGCCGCAAGACCGACGAGCGAGATGGCGGCTGCGAACATGCTGAGACTCCTCACAAACTTAAAACCTACGAAAGCGGGGGTTTACCCGATTGTTACCAAGATATGCGCTGCAATTGGTGACTGCGCACAACAACCAGCCATATTAACGCGCACGTGCGGCGGTGTGGCGCAATGTAGTGGCGACCTGCGCGATAATGGACGGGAATTACACGGAAACGTAAAGGCTTCTTAAAGAAATGGCGAGGGTAGGGCGATGAACGAGCAGGTTTGCAAGGCGGACATGGGCGGCGGCGGAGTTGCGGGCGTGGATACGTGCGGCTATCCGGTCGAGACTACGGGCAACACGGTGCTGGACATCTTGGAGCGCCGTTCGTCCACGCGCGCTTTTGCGCGCGATGACAATGGCCGTCCCGTGGCGGTGACCGACGAGCAGCGTGCAGCGATTCTGCATGCGGCGAGTCGCGCGCCGTCGGCAGGCGCCATGATGATGTATTCCATCATCAGTATTCGCGAGCAGGCTACGCTCGATCGCTTGGCCGACCTGTGCGACCATCAGCCCATGATTGCCAAGGCGCCCTGGGCACTTATATTTGTGGTCGACTATGCCAAGTGGATCGATCTGTTTGAGCATGTGGGCTGCTTTGAGCCCGCGTTTGTCGAGCGCACGGGCAAGGCGCCCCGCCGCGCGCCGGGTTTGGGTGACTTTGCCATCGCGGCACAGGACGCCGTGATCGCCGCGCAAAATGCCGTGGTCGCCGCCGAGGCCCTGGGGCTGGGAAGCTGCTACATCGGCGATGTCGTCGAGAATGCCGAGGAAGTGGCCGAGCTGCTGGATCTGCCTCCGTATACCATGCCGCTGTCGATGCTCATCATCGGCACGCCTCGCAAAGAGCGCCCGGCGATCGCGCATCCCGTGGTGAACCTGGTGCACGAGGAGCATTACCGCCGTGCGGACGACGCGACTATGGATGCGCAGGTGGCCGAGATGGATGCGATGTTTCGCCCACATGCCCGTGAGGTGGGCGAGCGCGTGGTGGATATCTACACCCGCAAGCACACGAGCCCCTTTATGGCCGAGATGAGCCGTTCCATGGAGTGGTGGTTCAAAAACTGGCTCGGAAAATGACGAATGTGACAAGGGGATAGTCCCTTTGTCACATTTCATATCGCCGCGGTAGCCTAAAGACTGTATAAATCTTTATCTAGCTGGGAAAACAGTGCATTAAAACATGGGCCGATTACCTATAATCCCCTCGAACGTTAAAGTTGGGAGGAAACCGGCTTATGGAACAAAAGGCCAAGGAGGCAGCTTCGCACGCTGCGATTCCTGTGAGCATCTCGGCGATGCTCGTCACGCTAGGCGTGGTGTACGGCGATATCGGCACCAGCCCCATGTATGTAACCAAGGCGCTCGTTGCCGGCAACGGCGGCATCGGAAGCGTCACGGAGGAGTTCGTGCTCGGCGCGCTCTCCCTTGTCGTGTGGACGGTCACGTTGCTGACCACCATCAAGTATGTGCTCATCTCGCTGCGCGCCGATAACCATGGTGAGGGCGGCATCTTTGCCCTGTACAGCCTGGTCAAGCGCTGCGGCAAGTGGCTTATCATCCCCGCCATGCTGGGTGGCGCCGCGCTGCTTGCCGACGGCATCCTGACGCCTGCCGTTACCGTCACCACGGCCATCGAGGGCCTGCGCACCATCCCGGCGGTCCATGCCGTGCTGGGCGATGACCAGGGCCGCGTCGTCGCCATTACGCTCGCCATCATCATCGTGCTCTTCTTGGTGCAGCGCATCGGTACGGCCAAGATCGGTCACGCCTTTGGCCCCATCATGACGCTGTGGTTCCTGTTCTTGGGCGGTACGGGTCTGTTCTTTGTCCTCCAGCACCCCGCCGTGCTGCTGTGCCTCAACCCGGTGCGCGGCATCGCCTTTTTGCTGAGCCCCAACAACCATGCGGGCATCATGATTCTGGGCAGCTGCTTCCTCGCCACCACCGGTGCCGAGGCGCTCTACTCCGACATGGGCCACGTCGGCCGCGGCAACATCTACGCTACCTGGCCGTTCGTTAAGTGCTGCCTGCTGCTTTCCTATATGGGCCAGGGCGCTTGGCTTATGAACAACGCTGCCAACCCCGAGCTCATGGGCATTGCCGACCTCAACCCGTTCTACCAGATGCTCGCCCCGGGCCTGCGTCCGTTTGCCGTCGGCCTTTCCACCGTTGCGGCCATCATTGCCTCGCAGGCGCTCATTACCGGCGCGTTTTCGCTGGTGTCCGAGGCCAGCCGTCTGGACCTCATGCCGCACATGCAGGTCTTCTACCCTGCCGAGACCAAGGGCCAGCTCTACATCCCCATGGTCAACAACGTCATGCTCGTGGGCTGCGTCATCGTGGTGCTGCTGTTCCAGAACTCGGCGCATATGGAAGCCGCCTACGGCCTTGCCATTACGCTGACTATGATGTGCACTACGCTGTTGCTCTTCTTCTACCTGCACGAGGAGCGCAAGCTCAAGGTTGCTCCGTGGATCTTCGCGGCCTTCTTCCTTTTGCTCGAGGGCTTCTTCTTCGTGAGCTCGCTCACCAAGTTCTTCCACGGCGGCTATTTCACCATCCTCATGGCCGCGCTCATCATGGGCATCATGGTGTGCTGGTACAACGGTACGGCTGTTGAGCAGCGCCAGTTTACGCTGCTGCCGCTGCGCAGCTACCTGCCGCAGCTCAAGCGCCTGCGCGATGACGATCGCTACGAGCGCCTGAGCGACAACATCGTGTACCTGACCAAGGACACCCATACCGACTACATCGACCGTGATATCGTCTACTCGATTCTGGACAAGCATCCCAAGCGCGCCCGCGCCTGGTGGTTTGTGAATGTCGAGACCATGGACGAACCGCACACCTTTGCCTATTCGGTCGAGACGTTCGGCACCGACTACGTGTTCCGCGTGCATCTGTACCTGGGCTACAAGATCAACCAGCGCGTCAATGCCTACCTGCGTCAGGTTGTTCAGGACCTGGCTGCCACCGGCGAGCTGCCGCCGCAGACGCATGACTACTCGGTCTACAAGGATCCGGGTAACATCGGCACGTTCAAGTTCGTCCTGATCCGTAAGCTTCTGGCGCCCGAAAGCGATGTGGAGCCGAGCGAGCGCACGGCCATCACGCTCAAGTACATCATCCGCCGCGCCGCCGGCACGCCTGCACGCTGGTACGGCCTGGAGAACTCCAACGTGAGCTTTGAGTACGTGCCGCTGTTCACCAAGTTCAAGGCCGTGAACAAGATGCAACGCCTGGCTCCCAACGAGCGCCCGTAGGCGCCGACAGGTTGCATGGAGTTGGTTTTCGATGGACAAGATTGAGACCGGGGAGGCAAACATGGATGCAAAGATGCTTGATGGCCGCGAGGTGGTTGCCGAGCTGGTACGTGAGGCACGCGCTGACGCCGCCGAAGATCGGTTTTTGACGAACCGTGCCAACATGGATATGGCCGATCGCGTAATTTCGATCGTGGCACTGGTATTTGGAGCGGTGTGCGTGTGTGCCCTGCTCGCGCACGTGCTGTTTGTCTAGCGACCGTCGGTTGCAAAGGCTATACACTTGGAACCACCACAAGGGAAACCACCACAAAGGTGCCTGTCCCTTTGTGGTGGTTTTTGTTTTTGAGAGAGGGGCGGGGCACTGATGGACGTCCGTACGGACGGCGATATTGCCGATAGCTTTTGGTGGCGGCGCACAACGCTGACGCGCCGCGGCCCTCTGTATGACGCCTGCGTATCGGTGGGGCTGCTGGTCGCGGCGACGATTGTGGGCGCGCTGCTCGACCATCCGGGTCTCGCGCCGAGCATCATGATCGTCTATGTGTTCGCCGTTCAGCTGTGCGCATTCTTTACTTGGAGTCGCCTGTATTGCTTGCTGAGCTCGGCTGCCGCCGTGGCGCTCTACAACTTCTTGTTTATCGACCCGCGCTACTCGCTGTCGCTTATCGACCGCGTCTATCCCGGCATGTTCTTCATCATGTTCGTGGTCTCGCTTGTGTCGAGCTCGATTGCGTTGGCCCTGCGCCGCGCCCTGGCACAGGCTGCCGCCAGCGACCGCCGCACGCATATGGTGCTCGAGACCAACCGCATGTTGCAGCGCTGCGCCGACGAACAGCAGATCGTTCACGCCATGGCAACGCAGTTGGCGCGTCTTTCGGGCTGTCCGGTCGTGTGGTACGGCGCCGACGCCGAGGGCGATGACCTGCTGCCGCGTGCGACATACACGGCCGTGGGCGATGCCGCGCCGGTGCACGAGCTGGCGCCGCAGATGCCGCCGCGACTCTCGGCGTCCGCCTATGTGGGTACGCCGCTCGATGCCAC
The DNA here is from genome assembly GCA_902495545.1 of uncultured Collinsella sp. Lineage (GTDB taxonomy): Bacteria > Actinomycetota > Coriobacteriia > Coriobacteriales > Coriobacteriaceae > Collinsella. Next base: position 26,071 of record CABUXM010000017.1, read on the forward strand.
CTATGTTGGCTCGGCGTTTTATGGTATCTACCTGACGGTTCGCACAGGCGACGGCTTCGTGCGCTCGGGCGACCCCGCCTCGGTGGTGGGCGTGCTGGCTATTGCTGCCGAGCCCGACGTGCTGACGCACGAGGAGCGGACACTTGCCGATGCCATCGTGAGCGAAGGCGAGCTGGCACTCGACCGCGCCCGTGCCATGGAGGCCCGCGAGGAGGCGGCGGTGCTCGCCAAAAACGAGCAGCTGCGCGCCAACCTGCTGCGTTCCATTTCGCACGACCTGCGCACGCCGCTCACCAGTATTTCGGGCAATGCCGATGTGCTGCTCGACCAGGGCTCGACCGGCACCGCCGTGCTCGACGCCCAGACGCGTCGCGGCCTGCTCCTGTCCATTCGCTCGGATGCGCAATGGCTCAACGCCACCGTCGAGAACCTGCTTGCCATCACCAAGCTCGAGGGCGGCGGTATGCGCCTGTCGACTACGCTCGAGCTCATGGACGATATCGTCGAGGAGGCGCTGCGCCACGTAAGCCCGGCCGTGCGCGAGCACGACCTTAAGGTGGTAGCGTGCGATGAACCGGCGCTCGTTAACGTCGACGCGCGTCTGATGGTACAGCTCGTGGTGAACCTGGTGAACAATGCCATCACCTATACGCCCACAGGCTCGCATATCGTGATTTCGATTGGCGTCGACGATGGGCACGTGACGTGCTCGGTGGCCGATGACGGCCCGGGCATCGCACCCGAGGACCGCGAGCGGATCTTTGAGTCGTTCTACACCGCCAACCACGGTCTTGCCGACAGCCATCGCAGCGTGGGCCTGGGTCTTTCGCTCTGCCGCTCCATTGCGCTGGCACATGGCGGTAGCATAGAGGTTGCCGCGGCGGACCCGCACGGCTCGGTCTTTACGATTGAGCTTCCCGTCGCCGACGTTTCGTTTGATAAGGAGTAGCGCTGTGCCGAACTCTGCCGTAAAACCGCTCATCTTGGTCGTTGAGGACGACCCCGCCGTTCGCAACTTAATCGTTGCCGCGCTCGAGGCGCACGGCTTGCGCCATATGGCCGTGGAGACCGCCCATGCCGCCATCGCCGCCGCCTCATCGCAGACGCCGAGCATCGTTCTTCTCGATTTGGGCCTGCCCGATATGGACGGCGTCAAGGTGGTGGAGTCGGTGCGCACATGGTCGGGCATGCCGATCATTGTGGTCTCGGCGCGCAGCGAGGATGCGGACAAGATCCGCGCGCTCGATGCCGGCGCCGACGACTACCTGACCAAGCCGTTTTCGGTCGAGGAGCTGCTCGCGCGCATTCGCACGACGCTCAGGCGTCTCTCGTATGCGCAAACGGGCGGCGTTGCCTCCGAGGGCTCGTTCGATACCGGCGAGTTGCATATCGATTTTGATGCCGGCATCGCCACGATGGATGGCGAGGAGCTGCATCTGACGCCAATCGAGTACAAGCTCTTGTGTCTGCTGGCGCATAACGCCGACAAGGTGCTGACGCACCAGTTTATCCTGCACGAGATTTGGGGCACGGCAACTAAGAGCGACCTGGCGAGCCTGCGTGTCTTTATGGGCACGCTGCGCAAGAAGATTGAGTCCGACCCCGCGCATCCGCGCTATATCCAAACGCACGTGGGTATCGGTTACCGATTGGTCATCCAGGGATAGGACGGCGTCCGCCATCCCAATATGAGTTGCGGTGAAATACGGTCTAAATTTGCCTAATTCCAGGCAAAGCAGTCCGTATTCCACCGCAACGTTGTCTATTTGCCCTTGGGCTTGCTGGCGTAGAACTTCTTCTTTTTGGGCTTGCCGGCAGAGGAGGGTTTGCCGGCAAAGTTTGATTTGCCGTTGCCTGCCTGCGCGTGCGCGGGCGCTGCCGCGCGAGGCTTGCGGGCTTCGGGATTGCGCAGCTCCTCGACGCGCTCGGCAATCTCCTCGGCGCTAAAGCCGACCTCGGCCATGGCGTCCTCGATGGGCAGGCGGCGCACGATATAGCAGTGGTGCACCTTCTGGTTGCGCGCGAAGTCCTCGGGGATGGTCTGCGTCGTAATGTCCTGTAGCACCACGCCCGCGCGCGCGAGTTTGCGCGTCTCGGGACGGAAGCCGCGCAGGTTGCAGCTAAAGATGGCGTGGCCGCCCTGTGCGAGCAGGCGCGATACGCCGGCCAAAAGCTCAACATGGTCGCGCTGGACATCCCAGGTGCGGCGGCCCATCTTGGACGAGTTCGAGAACGTGGGCGGGTCGACAAAAATCAGGTCCCAGCGGTTGCGCGTCTGGCGCTGGTCGCGAATCCAGGCGAGCACGTCATCGCGCACAAAGTGATGCTGCGGCCCCACAAAGCCGTTCTGGCGCATGTTGCGCTCGGCCCAGTCTAGGTAGGTGTTCGAGAGGTCGACCGTCACGGTCTCCTCGACGCCGCCGTCTGCCGCATAGCAGGTGGCGGTGCCGGTATAGGCGAACAGGTTGAGGAAGCGGCGCGCCTGTTTGGCGTGCTCGCGCACCAGGTTGCGGGTGACGCGGTGGTCCAGGAAGATGCCCACATCCAGATAGTCGTCAAAGTTGACGGCAAAGGTGAGCCCGCCCTCTTCGATGAGCGGCAGGCGACGGCGCGCGATGTTGGCGCGCTCGCCCGATCCGCCCTTGCCGGCGCCCTGTTTGCCGTACTGCGAGCCGCCGCGCGAGCGCATGCGGGCCTTGGCGTGCACGTGCTCGGCCGGAACATCCAGGATGCGCGGCGCGATGGCCAAGATGTCGAGCATGCGGGCCTGGGCCAGCGCGGGGTCGATGGTCTTGGGCGCGGCATATTCGGCGATGACGAGCCAGCGGCCCGGCGTCTGCGGGCAGCCCTCGTACAGATCGATGGCGGCGGAGTAATCGGGTAGGTCGGCATCGTAGACGCGGTAGCAGCTCACGCCCTCGCGCTTGGCCCACTTGCGACGCAGACGGGCGTTCTTGCGCAAGCGGTTGGCGAACTGCTCAGACTCGGGGATGAGCACGGGCAGCGGTTTGCCGTCGCCCAGGTCGAGCGTGGCGGCAGGCTCGGGCGTGGGAGTATCGGCGGCTTCGTCATGAGCGTCTGCGGTCTGTTCCTCGGCATCTGCGCTGATCGCTGCTTCAAATGCCGCGGCGGCGTGGTCGAGCGAGGGCCAAACCTCAATAGCCGCCTCCTCGTTGTTGGGCATGACGGCGATCGAGCGCTTGGGCTCGGCGTGGAGCGCGCGGGCCAGCAATCCGTCGCGGGTGAGCGCGGCGACCGGCGCCGAAGCGAGCTCGGGGGCGCGGCGCAGCTCGCCGATGAGCGTCATGGCATCGTGCATGAGTGAAAGCGGTGTCTCGGTCGTATCCGCGACGAGGGCGGCACCGGCGACAGTGCCCGCGTGGTCCAGCACGGTGGCGGACTTAGCGGCGCAAAAATCGACAAAGCGCTTGTAGCCGGCACACTTGACCATGCGCTCAGCGGTCTTGCGGGCGGTGGGGTCAATGTCCATGGCCACGATGCGCGCCTGGCGCTCGCGCGCTGCCGCCTCGCGCTCGCGCGCCTCGGCAAGCAGCTGCTCCCACAGAGCGGCGTCGTGTAGCTGCCAGCCCTCAAAGCCCCAGCGCTCGCGTGCGGCGCCCGGGGCGCGGTCGGTCAGAATGTTCACGGCTTCCAGCAACAGGCCGCCGCCGGCGCACGAGGCATCGATTAGCGTGGGAAGGGCTTCATTCTCGTAATCGTCGGCCGTCAACTCGCGCTCGCACAGTGCGGTCCAGCCGACCTGCGCCAGCACCAGGGCGGCGTAGTCGGGGCGCAACGCGTGCGCACCCTCGCCGGCACGGGTCGCCGCGGGCGGCAGGCGCTTGAACAGCGGGTCGCCCGAAAGGTCCAGGCTGATGCTCGCGCGGCGCTGGCGCAGCGAAAGCAACAGGTGAACGTCGGGATCGGCAGCGTCGACATCGGCGCGACGGCCCGTGGTCTCGGCCAGACGGTCGCACAGCGCGTCCTTGGCGCGCAGGGCCGAGAAGCGCGTGTTGCGCAGCTGCTCGGTCACGCCGCGGGCGGTGATGGCAATGGTGGCGCCGGGGCGGACGATGTTCTCCCAGGCGATGTCGTAAACGCTATCGTACAGCTCATCGGCATCCTGCGCCTCAAAGCGCCCGAGCACCGCAAACACGCGGCTCGCTAGGCGCGACCACAGACAGGCGCGGTAGCCTTCTTCGAGCTCGCCCTCAAACGTGGCGCGGCCCTTCAGCCGGCGAACATGCGAAAGCCCGAGGCGTTTAAGCTCATCGGCGAGTGCGGACTCAAA
>CABUXM010000018.1 GCA_902495545.1 uncultured Collinsella sp.
ATCCAGTGCTTGTTGAAGGCGTTGACGACGTACTGCGAATCGGAATGGACTTCGACGTCGCAGGGGCGGTTGAGTGCCTCGAGCGCCACGATAACGGCCATGAGCTCCATGCGGTTGTTGGTGGTCTTGGCGTAGCCGCGCGAAAGCTCGGAGGTGAAGGTCTTGCCGGCGGGGTTGGTGTATTTGAGCACGGCGCCGTAGCCGCCGCGTCCCGGATTTGACCGGGCCGAGCCGTCGGTATAGATGATGACCTTCACATGGTTCCTTTCGTTGGGTATGTTTCGTGCGAGTGACCATTGTAGCGCCATGCCCGCCGGGGGCTAGCAATTTACGATTTCTACCCCGTCTTCCGACAGTTGGTTGGCATAGATGATGCGGTTGAGCTCGTCGAGGTATTGCTGCAAGAGGGGAGAGGGCTTGCGGTCGTCATGCATGATGTAGCCCACATGCATCGTCGGGGCGTCTGCCAAGGGGATCGAGGCCATGCCCCACTGCATTTCGCTGGAGAGTACGCCGGTCGACAGCGCATAGCCGTTCGAGGTGATAAGCAGGTTGGTGAGCGTCCCGCGGTCGGATACGCGGATATTGCGGTTGCAGGGAATATAGCTAAACGGTTCCTCGGCGTAATAGAAGGAGTTCGAGGTGCCCTGCTCAAAGCTGTAGCGCGTATAGGGCGTGAGGTCGGCAAGGGACAGCTGCGAGCGGCGTGCAAGCGGGTGGCGTTCGCTGACGAACACGTGGACTTTTGCATCAAAGAGGGGATGAAAGCTCGCCCGGGCATCGGTAAAGGCCTTCTGCAAGACACGGGTATTAAAGTCGTCCAGATAGAGGATGCCGATGTCGCTGCGAAACGCGCGCACGTCGTCGATAATCTGCGCTGTGGTGGTCTCGCGCATAATGAACTCGAACTTGCTGTCGCGGCAGCGCTCGACGACGTTGACAAAGGCCTCGACCGAAAACGCGTAGTGTTGGGCCGAGATGGCGAGGCGGGCCTGAGGTGTACCGCCGTCCTCGTAGCGGGCCTCGAGCATGTCGGCCTGCTCTACGACCTGGCGCGCATAACCCAATAGCTCGGTGCCGTCGTTGGTGAGTGCAACACCGCGGCTAGAGCGCGTAAAGATTTCGATATGAAGTTCCTGCTCTAGGCTTTTGACGGCATTGGAGATATTGGACTGTGCCGTATAGAGGCGCTGGGCTGCGGCGTTGATCGAACCTGACTCTGCCACGGCGATCAAAAAGCGAAGCTGCTGGAGGGTCATCGGCGCCCGTCCTTTCGAGTGTTATCTATAAAACCGATAACAAGTTAGCGCTTTTAAGTGATTGACCGAGGGAAACAATGCTCGTACTATTCAAAACACACAAAGGCGGTAGGTAATTAAGCCGACCACGGAACCGGGATGCGAAAGGAGGCCCGCATATGAATTGCTTACCAAGACGAATGCCGGGCTCCTGTTTGCGCCCGTCGGCGTAATCAGGAGACAGCCACTTACTTCTCTTGCTCTTATTACTTTTATTCGATCAAGGAGATCATCATGAGTCAGTTCATCAACAACCCCGAGCACACCTTTGGTTTCGACACCCTGCAGCTGCACGTTGGCCAGGAGAGCGCCGATCCTGCATCCGACTCCCGCGCCGTGCCTATCTACCAGACCACGAGCTATGTTTTCCGCAACTCCCAGCACGCCGCCGACCGCTTTGGTCTTGCCGACGCCGGTAACATCTACGGCCGTCTGACCAACTCCACCCAGGGCGTCTTCGAGGACCGTATCGCCGCCCTCGAGGGTGGCGTGGCAGGTCTTGCCGTCGCCTCTGGCGCCGCTGCCATCACCTATACCCTGCAGGCTCTTGCCCAGGCCGGTGACCACGTGGTGGCTCAGAAGACCATCTACGGTGGTTCCTACAACCTGCTGGAGCATACGCTCTCCCAGTTTGGCGTCGAGACCACGTTTGTCGATGTCCATAACGTGGAAGAGGTCGAGGGTGCCATCAAGGACAACACCACGGTCATCTATCTCGAGACGCTCGGCAACCCCAACTCCGACATCCCCAACATCGACGCCATCTCCGAGATCGCCAAGAAGCACGGTCTGCCGGTTGTCGTCGACAACACCTTCGGCACCCCGTATCTGTTCCGTCCGCTGGAGCATGGTGCCAATATCGTCGTCCACTCCGCAACCAAGTTCATCGGCGGCCACGGCACCTCGCTGGGCGGTGTGATCGTCGACGGCGGTAACTTCGATTGGAAGGCGAGCGGAAAGTACGCCCAGATTGCTGAGCCCAACCCCTCCTACCACGGTGTCTCGTTTGCCGAGGCTGCCGGTCCCGCCGCCTTTGCAACCTATGTCCGCGCTATCCTGCTGCGTGACGAGGGCGCTTGCATCAGTCCGTTCAACGCCTGGGTCCTGCTCCAGGGCACCGAGACTCTGTCGCTGCGCGTTGACCGCCATGTCGAGAACACCAAGAAGGTCGTTGAGTTTCTGGCTGGTGACAGCCACGTCGCCAAGGTGAACCACCCGAGCCTGCCTGAGCACCCCGATCACGAGCTCTATCAGAAGTACTTCCCCAACGGCGGTGCCTCGATTTTCACCTTTGAGATTAAGGGCGGCCAGGAGGAAGCTTGGAAGTTCATCGATCATCTGCAGGTGTTCTCGCTGCTCGCCAACGTGGCCGACGTCAAGTCGCTCGTCGTGCACCCGGCTACCACCACGCACTCCCAGCTCTCTGCCGAGGAGCTCGCCGAGCAGAACATCACGCCCTCCACGATCCGTCTTTCCATCGGTACCGAGAACGCCGAGGATATCATTTGGGATCTGAAGCAGGCCTTCGCCGCGCTGGACGAGTAAGGCGACTTGTGCAAGGACCCCTTGCGACTCGATAGGTATAACTGCATAAAATGCCTGCTCAAGGCGCCTGTGCGAACAATGGTTGCACAGGTGCCTTTTTTGCATAGAGAGGGTGCAAAAACAGGGTTTTAGGCACGCTTTATGCATTCGAGTTGTGGAAAACTCCTGTTAAGAGGATGTGAGTTTTACGCAATTGACGTGCGCCTTTTGAGTAAAACCGCAGGTCGCGATTTGCTCGGGGTACTATGCAGCGCGATCGAATCACACGCAGCTCAAACGCAGCAAAAACACACTACGGAGGTTTCCAGCTACATGAGGATCGATTCACGAAAACCGAAAGCCGCCGCCCTTTCCGCCGCTCTGACCGTGGCACTTTTGGTGGGCGCCGGCGCAACTGATGCCCACGCGGCAACACTATCCGATACGGTCGGATCTACGCCGTCCGAGGCGACGCTGGTGCAGCCCGTTGACTACCGCGGCGATGGTTATGGCTCTATGCAGGAGTGGAATGCCTCGATGGGGGCAAAGCGCGACTCCCTGGAGATGCGCGCTCAGATCATTATGAATATGTATGGCGACTATGCTACCGATGACGAGCGCGCTGTGTTGCAGGGCTGCATCGACGGCGCGAGTAGCCTGTTGACGATGGGGGAGGTCGACGCCAAGTCGACCGAGCTCGACGAGCTTCGCTCTACGCTAGAGGATGCCAAGCGCGAGGCGCTCGAGGCTGCCGCAGCCGAAGCCGAGGCCGCTGAGGCCGTTCAGGCTTCGTATTACAACGCCGGCTCCGGCTCGTCTTACGCGTCTGCTGCGTATTACGCGAACGGCTCGGGCCTGACGCGCTCGAGCGGCGTCAATAACTATAACGGCCGCCGCGAGACTTATTACAGCAGCAACGTACTCTACCATCACCGCACGGGCGAATGGACGCAGGATTCCGAGGGCTTTTGGCGCGATTCCGATGGCTACTACGTCGTGGCCGCGGGCGATAAGGCCCAAGGCTCCACGTTTACCGGCTCCAAGGGTGAGTGCAAGGTCTATGACTCCGGCTGCGCTGCCGGAACCACCGACTACTACACTGGCTGGTAATTATTCTGCATCACGGATATTTGGCGGACGGGCGTCTTTACCGAGCTTTAGGGCAACGTAAGGACGCCCGTTCTATGCATGCGCTTGAGCTAACAGAGCGCTTACCGTGGCAGTACGCCGCGCATATGGGCGCGGGGCACACTAGTTCATGAGAAATAAGGTCTTTCTCGTGGAGGAAGTGGTCTTGTGAACGCTCGAGATATCGCCATTGCCGCCGTCGCATTGGTGCTTGGCTGCCTTGGTCCTGCGGCCGCGCTCGTTGCGGGCATGCAGGGGTCTTGTGGGGCTGCCTCTATCGTGGTCAGTGCGTTGGTCGCGGCCGCACTGCTGGGAAGTGCGGGTGTAGTCCTTTGTCGCGACGATGAGGACCAGGCGTCGGAGTCGCAGCTCTAACCGTCGGGACATCGACTACTGGTTATAGATGAAGATGAAAGCCGCCGTAAGGGGAGTGCTCCTTGTGGCGGCTTTGCTGTTGAGCCTGTTGACGTGGTGAGCCGGGCGCTACCAGCTTTTCTCGATATCGCGGATGCGCTGATAGAGCCAATCGTTTTGCGGCACTTGGATATCGTGTTTGACGGCCAGGCGGCAAATGGTGCCCGCGAACTCCTCGACTTCGGTTTTTCGTTGCGCGATGCGGTCCTGCGCCATCGAGGGCATACCGGTGGGGTCGATTCCCTCAATGAGGTGCACCATCTGCGTCAGGTCTGCCTCGGTCAGCTCAATGCCCTCGGCGTTGGCGACCGCAAGCGTTTCGCGCATGGCAGAAACAAAGCAGCGACGCTGCTCGGAGCCCGGCTCCGTGGCGCTTCCGTAGGTCCCGCCGTAGGCCATGCACGTCTGGTTGATGCCGTCGTTGAGCATGAGTTTGGCCCACATGCGGTGCGCAACGTCGCTCTCGACGGTATGGGCGATGCCGCAGCGCGTGTAGAGCTCGTCGATGGCGGTGACGGTTGCGAGCTCGGTGCCGGCCGCCGCGCCAAAGCGGATTTCGCCCGCATTGGTAAAGGTGAGCTCTCCGTTGAGGAACACGGCGTCCATGCCCTGGCAAATACCAAGAACGGTATGCTCCCAGCCAAAGCGCTCGGCAATCTTCTGCTCGCTCGTAATGCCGTTACACAGCGAGGCGATGAGCGTATTGGGTCCCACGACGCGCTCCATAGTCTTGAGTGCTTGGTTGAGTCCAGTCGTCTTGACCGTGAGAATGACCAGATCGGCGGGCGTTGCCTCGCTGGCGCGGACGGACTTGAGCGCACAGGGCTTGCCATTGACGGTGAGCGCATCGCCCGCGTGACGCTCAAAACGGACGTCATCCATAACGTATTCGACGGCGTCGTTGCCGAGTGCCTGGGCGATCATACTGCCGTAGAGTAGCCCGACGCCGCCCTTGCCGATAAAGGTGACCTTGTTGATCTGCATGTGAATTATCTCCCCATATAAAAGGCGCCCGCGTAGGGGGCGCCTGATGGATTGTATGCCGCCGGGACGTTTGGTGAGCGCGCGGGGCTGCTGTTAAGAAAAAGAAACTATTGCGCTGTGCGCTTATGCCGCAGGGCAGACCGCGAAAACGCGTGCGGGATATCCAACGCCATCGCGCACCTTGGGGAAGGTGCAGAAGATGACAGCGCCTGTGGCGGGAAGCTCGTCCAGATGGTCCATGACCTCAATCTGATAGCGGTCAACCGAGAGGATGTACTGCTCGCCGGGGTAGGGGTAGGCGTCCTCACGCGTGGTGATGGTCGCCGGATCGGTATCTGCGGGCTCGTGGCCGATGGCGCCGATATTGCGTTCCTCTACAAGCCACTTGATAGCATCGAGGTCCCAGCCGGGGTAGTGGGGCTGGCCGTCCTCGTCCTTGTTTTCCAGATCGGCGAGCTTGGACCAGTCGGAGCGGAAGGCGACAAAGGCGTCCTTGGGAATGCGACCGTGCTCGTCCTCCCAGGCTTTGAGGTCCTCGACGGTCAGGATAAAGTCGGGGTTTGCGGCGCATTCCTCGTGCTTGTCGATCACGCAGAGCGGATGCATAAACTCGATGGGCTCGATCTCGCCAAGGGAGCGGCCGTCGACATGGAAGTGGCGCGGTGCATCGACATGCGTGCCGTACTGCGAAGCGACCGAATACTGGAAGCAGCGCATGGGCGCGAGCATGTCCTCGGGCGTGTTTGGCAGATAGTCGAAGAGCTTGGTGGACTCAAACGGCTTAAAGCCAAACCAGTGCGGGGTGTCGCACGAGAGCGTATGGGTGAGGTCGACCCAGCGATAATCGGTGCTTTTGAGCTGGGAAGCAAGGTTCCAAAGGTCGAGCGCGGGCATGGGCGACTCCTTTCATCGGGCTTTTTGCTGATGTTAAAGCGGTGCCGTGACGGCTCGATTTCTGCTGCGTTACGATACGTTCTCGATTGCGATTCCACGATGTTTCGGCTGCGTGACCATTGTGTTTCGCCTTGTCGGGGCGCTGATGGCGAAGGGAGGGGCCGTGCAATACCGCGTTGACCCCAAAAGTGGTAACCGAATATCCGCTTTGGGTCTGGGCTGCATGAGGTTTCCCGGTGCGCCGGGACGTCCGGATGCGAAGACAGCCGATGCCATCATCTCCCGTGCGGTGGAGCAGGGGATTAATTATCTGGACACGGCCTATCTCTATCCCGGCAACGAGGCTTGCGTGGGCGCTTCGCTTGAACGCCTGGGCTTGCGCGACCAGGTTTTGCTCGCAACCAAGCTGCCGCATGCTTCGTGCAAATGCGCGGAGGATTTCGACCGGTTCTTCGACGAGCAACTGCGCCGCCTACGGACCGACCATATCGACTATTACCTCATGCACAACATTACCTCGCCCGCCCAGTGGGAACGCGTGGTGGCGTTGGGCATCGAGGACTGGATCGCGCGTCAAAAGGCGGCGGGGCGTATTCGCCAGATTGGTTTTTCGTACCACGGCAGCGCAGCGGACTTCCTGACGATGCTTGACGCATATGACTGGGATTTTTGCCAGATACAGTACAACTATGCCGGCGAGCGTTACCAAGCGGGAACGGCAGGACTCATGGCGGCTGCGGAGCGCGGGCTCGCGGTGTTTGTGATGGAGCCGCTGCTGGGCGGGCGTTTAGCGGGCAAGCTGCCGCCACGGGCCCGCGCTGTGCTCGATAGTGCCCGTGACCCGCATTTGCGCACTCCTGCCGCCTGGGGTCTTTCGTGGGTGTGGAATCATCCTCAGGTGACGATGCTGCTTTCGGGTATGACCGATACCGCGCAGGTGGATGAGAATTCGTTACTGGCAGACCTCGCGTTGCCGAATTCGATGACTGCCAACCAGCTCGACACGATTGCGCGCGTGTTGATGGAGTTTGAGAAATCGAATCGCGTGCCCTGCACGGGATGCGGCTATTGCATGCCGTGCCCTAAAGGCATCAATATCCCTGGATGTTTTGCCGCCTACAACGCAAGCTATGCGCACAGCTGGTTTACGGGGCTGTCTCAATACTTTACGGCGAGCGCGGTGCGCACAAGCGAGCCCAAGTTGGTGAGCAATTGCGTCAAATGCGGCAAATGCGCGCGGCACTGCCCGCAGCACATCGATATTCCCGAGTGTCTCGACGATGTGCGCCGACGTTTCCAGCCTGGTCCCGTGACGGCGGTGCTTAAGGCCTTCGGCAAAACGCGCTCCTCATGACCCTTTTATAACTTGCGGTGGAATAGTTCCTGTTTGCGGCAGAATAGGGACCAAACAGGAACTATTCCACCGCAACTGAAGGGGGCTGTCGTGGGCCATCGAGATTCATGTGATGATTTGCGCGAGGTTCGTTGGGGCGTTTTGGGCGCCGGGCACATTTCGCATCGATTTGCATCGTCGCTCAAGAAGGTCGACGGGGCACGGCTGGTGGCTGCGGCCGGCCGCACTCCTGCGCATGTCGAGGAATTTTCCCGAGCGTTTTCGATCGATGCTGCGCATGGCCATGCCTCGGTCGACGATAACGGCGATGCGGCTTATGACGCGCTGATTGCCGACCCCGATGTCGACGCAATTTACTTGGCTCTTCCGCATGGCATGCATACGCGTTGGGCCTGTCGCGCGCTGCGCGCCGGAAAGGCCGTGCTGTGCGAAAAGCCGGCCGTTTTGAGTGAGGAAGAGGCTCTCTCGATTGCCTCCACCTCTCGCGAGCGCGGCGTGCTGTTTATGGAGGCGATGAAGAATCGGTTTTGCCCGATGCGCACTCGCGTGAAGGACTTGCTTGCGTCGGGTGAGCTTGGCCGTATTGTCTCGATTGAAAGCGTGCAAAAGCTCGATTACGGCGAGTCTCCTTCGGGCTATCTGCTCGATCCGTTGCAGGGCGGCTGTCTATATGACATGGGCTGCTATGCAGTCGGTTGGTTTGAGGATTTGCTCGCGGGCGCTTGCGAGGTTTCGTCTCGTAAAGTTCGCTGGCGTGACGTATCGGGCGGCCGCGTCGATTGGGCCGACGAGATCCATATGAGCGTCGGCGGTATACCCATTCATATGGTGTGCGACGGCAAAGCAACATATGAAAGCCGCTTAACGATTGCCTGTGAGCGGGGCTCGTTGGAAATAGAGCGTCTCCATCGCCCCGAGCTCGCTCATGTGAAGTATTCCGACGGTCGAACGCTAGAAATAAATGCCCCGTTTGAGATCGATGATTTCTATGGCGAAATCCAGCATGCGACCCAGCTCATCCGGGCGGGGAAACTCGAGAGTCCCGTCATGCCCCTTGCCGCCACACAGCGCTGCGCGCGTATTATCGATGCAATCCGTCTAGCCCTCTAGGACTTGGCGCTGACACGTAGGGGATCATGACGCCGGTGCCCGCGGTGTCTGGCGGCCCACATCTCTGATGCCCCTTTTATAACTTGCGGTGGAATACGGTCTGTTTGCGCCAAAATAGGGCACCAATAGACCGTATTTCACCGCAACTGATGAGGAGGGAGCTGGAGATGCTGACGATTGGGTGTCATCTTTCGACGACGAAGGGCTATCGGGCGATGGGGGAGACGGCGCTATCCATTGGCGCCAACACCTTTGCGTTCTTTACGCGCAACCCGCGTGGCGGCAAGGCGAAAGATCTTGACATGGATGATGTGGCGGCCCTGCGCGAGCTTATGGCGCAAAACGACTTTGGTCCCCTGGTGGCGCATGCCCCGTATACCTATAACCCCTGTTCTGCCAAAGAGCGGGCGCGCGAGTTTGCCTTGGAGGCAATGGCCGAGGACTTGCAGCGTCTGGAAGCACTGCCCGGCAACTACTACAACTTCCACCCCGGCGCGCATGTGGGGCAGGGGGCTGATGCCGGCATCCAGATGATTGTCGACACCTTGTGCCAGGTGATGTTTGAGGGCCAGCAGACGACGGTACTGCTCGAGACCATGGCGGGAAAGGGTACCGAGGTGGGCCGTAGCTTTGAAGAGCTGGCGTGCATTATCGAGGGCGTTGCCGCCAAGTGCCCAGAGCTGTCCGATAAGCTGGGCGTTTGTTTGGACACCTGCCATGTGAGCGATGCCGGCTACGACATCATCCATGATCTGGACGGCGTACTCGACGAGTTCGACCGCGTGGTGGGTATCGATCACTTGCATGCCGTACACATCAACGATTCGAAGAACCCTTGTGGCGCCCATAAAGATCGTCACGAGTGCATCGGCAAGGGATACCTTGGCAGCGAGGAATTTGGTGGCGGTATGCAGGTTATGCAGAATATTGTATCGAATGGCCGTTTGCGTTCGCTGCCGTTTATTTTGGAGACTCCGAACGAACTTGCAGGTTATGCAGCTGAAATTAGACTATTAAGGTCATTGCAGCAGTAATGACTGTTACAAAGTGGAGTGTTCCATTCACGTTATGGGTTTGTTTCAATCAGTTTTCTCATTGCAGATTCGTAATTCCGGGTGCATAATAGCCAACAGTTTTTGCAGACCTCTGAATCAAACGAGGTCACCGGAAGGAGACTGATTATGAAGCTTAAGAAGCTTGGCGCATTTGCCGCCACAGGCGCCATGGCGCTCGCCCTCGCACTGACGGGCTGCGGCTCGTCCAACGCCACCTCTGGTTCTGATGCCGGTTCCAGCAGCTCTGACGACGCTAAGGTCGAGAAGGTCGACGGCTCCAAGGAGTACGCGCTCGTCAAGGACGGTACACTGACCGTCGGCACCTCTGCCGAGTACGCTCCGTTTGAGTACAAGGATGACAACGGCGATTATCAGGGCTTTGACCTTGAGCTCATCAAGGCTATCGGCGACAAGCTGGGCCTGGATGTCGAGTATGTCAACAATGACTTTGACACGCTGGTTCCGGGCGTCGCTTCGGGCGCCAAGTATGACGTTTCCATCGCGGCTATCACCGACACGCCCGAGCGTGAGAAGGAAGTCACTTTCTCTGATTCCTATTACATGGACGATCAGGCTATCGTGACCAAGGTCGATAACACCGACATTACGGCCGACAACTACAGCGAGAAGCTCAACAACGCTGACGCTACCATCATCGTCCAGTCTGGCTCGACCGCCGAGGCCTTTGCCCAGGAGAACTTCCCCAAGGCCAAGATTGTCCCCTACAAGGACGCTACCGAGTGCTTCAGCGCCCTGCAGTCCGATAAGGGCGACGCCGTAGTCACCAACCGCTCCGTTGCCAGCCAGCTGACCGCCGAGCAGTTCAACACCTGCCAGACCATCAAGCAGATCAGCACCGGCGAGGAGTACGCCATCGCCATCAACCAGGGCAACACCAAGCTCAAGGACGACATCAACCAGGCCATCAAGGACCTGACCGACGACGGTACCGTTGACGCCCTCATGGCTAAGTACAACATCAAGTAAAATAGCTACTTGATTGCGCGCGGGCCCTTTCCGTTTTGGCGGAGAGGGCCTTTGCGCTTCTCTTGACGGAGAGCTTTTCCGTCTCGTTTTGCCGGCAACTTCTACGATAGGAGCCACCTTGTCTCGACTGAACAAAGGGGCCGCGGAGCAGCGTTTTCCACTGCCCTCGATGCTCCAAAAGCTGGCCTGTGCCCTGGCTGTGGCGCTCGCCCTGGTATGCGCGGGGGCCTGCGTGCCCACGACCGCCCACGCGCTTGAGACCGCAAAGATTACCGCCCGACCCAATACCGGTTCGGGTAGCGATGTGGTCGGCGGCACCGAGACGCGCATCACTTGGGAAGTTCAGGCCGATGCCGACGAGGAGCTGAGCGGTCTTTCGCTGACGTTTGTCGACGGCACGACGTTTGGTACCGATGACACGCGATTGACGATGCTCTCGGGCGAGGACCTCATGGATCGTACGCCCATGAAGCCCACGTGCAAGGCTGACGGCCAGACGCTCAAGATTGACTTTGGCGAGACGGCGCCTGCCGGCGGTTTTTTCCGTGTCGAGGTTTACGGTGTGACGTTTCCCGTCGAGGGCGGCGATGAGGCCTTTAGCGGCACCTATACGCTCGCCGACGGTTCGACCAAGAAGATTTCCAAGATTCCTCCCGTCGAGATTAAGGGCGTGACGGCATTCGATAACTTCCTGGCCGACCTTAAGGAGCAGCCGTGGGTCGAGGCCTGGAACTCCAATATGTTCCTGCGCCTGTTCTTAAACCCGGTCATTTTGGTCCAAAGCCTGCCGATCGTCTTTAAGGGCTTCCTCATGTCGCTCTCGATCGTGCTCGTGGCGTTTCCGCTGGCAATCCCCTTTGGCTTTGCCTTGTCGCTCATGCGCATCTCCAAGTCGCGCATCCTGCGTTGCCTTGCCGGCATCTATGTGAATATCATTCGCGGTACGCCGGCGTTCCTGCAGATCTATATCGCGTTCTTCGGTCTGCCGTTGGCCGGCGTCAAGGTGGACGACTATGTCTTGGGCGTCATCGTCATGGCCATGAACTCGTCTGCGTACCTGTGCGAGATCTTCCGTGCCGGTATTCAATCGATCCCCAAGGGCCAAAACGAGGCTGCTCGCTCTCTGGGCATGAATGCCTTCCAGACGCTGCTCTACGTTATGATTCCGCAGACGTTCCGCAATGTTTTGCCTACGCTGACCAGCGAGTTTATCTTGCTTTACAAGGATACGTCGCTGCTTGCCGCCGTGGGTGTGGTCGAGATCGTCATGAACGCCCGTACCATCGTGGCCACGACGGGCTCCATTACACCGTACGTGGTTGCCGCCCTGTTCTATCTGGTCATCACCCTGCCGCTCGCTCGCTTGGTGAGCGGTCTTGAGGCAAGGCTTTTGGGCACGACCGAGACCAAGAAGAAGCGTCCCGCCAAGAGCGCCGGGCAGGTTGTCGCTACGCCTGCCGATCACATCGCCGGTCTGTAAGGAGGTCCTATCATGAGCGAAACCAATAACTCGAACGAGGTCGTCGTCAGCATCAAGAACCTCCAGAAGGCCTTTGGCGATAACGTGGTCCTGCGCGATATCGATCTGGATGTGCACAAGGGCGAGGTCGTCGTAGTCCTGGGTCCTTCGGGCTCGGGCAAGTCGACGATGCTTCGCTGCATCAACCGTCTGGAGCATCCCACGAGTGGCTCGATTGTCGTTGAGGGTGTGGACGTGTGCGCCAAGGGCGTCGACCTTAACAAGGTGCGCACGCATCTGGGTATGGTGTTCCAGCAGTTCAATTTGTTCCCGCACCTCTCAGTCAAAAAGAACGTCATGCTCGCGCAGCAGAAGGTGCTCAAGCGCAGCAAGGAAGAGGCCGAGAAGATTGCCGTCGAGGAGCTGACCAAGGTCGGTCTTGCCGAGCGTATCGACTTTATGCCGAGCCAACTCTCGGGCGGCCAGCAGCAGCGCGTTGCCATCGCTCGCGCCCTGTCGATGAACCCTCACGTTATGCTCTTTGACGAGGCCACGTCGGCGCTCGATCCCGAGCTGGTTCGCGACGTTCTGGGTGTCATGCGCGACCTGGCACGCGATGGCATGACCATGATCGTCGTGACGCACGAGATGGGCTTTGCCCGTGACGTCGCCGACCGCGTCGTCTTTATGGACGGCGGCGTTATCGTGGAAGAGGGCACGCCGAGCGAGGTCTTCGACCATCCCAAGAGCGAACGCACCAAGGCGTTTTTGGGCAATATCTCGTAGCCGGTTGATGTAACTGCCGTTACAAAATAGCGGGGGCTGGACTTGAATCCAGCCCCCGCTATTTTGTAGGGATGAGGATGCGCTTTGATGCAGGCTCTTTTGGAGGCCCTGGGTTCGTTACGCGAGCTCGGCTCCGAGGGCCTTGCAAGCGGTCTCGCCCTCATCATCGGGCGCATCGTAGCAGATGACGGAATCGACGACGTTGACGCCCGCCTCGTCGGCGTCTGCCTTCCAGTTGTCCATCCATTCGCCCTCGGCCCACGAATAAGAGCCAAAGAGGACGACCTTCTTGTCACCGAGGGTCTCCTTGACCTCGTCCCACATAGGCTGGAACTCGTCATACTCAAGCTCCTCGGAACCCATGGCGGGGCAGCCGAAGGCAATGGCGTCATAGTTGGCGGCCTTGTCTGCGGAGAAGTCGGCGCAGGAGATGACCTCTGCCTCGGCGCCGGCACCGGTTGCACCCTCGGCAACGAAGTTTGCCATGGCCTCGGTGTTGCCTGTACCGCTCCAGTAGACGACGGCGATCTTGCTCATATGTTTTCCTTTCGGTTGTGCGGCGTGCGGCCGCGTCTTGTATGCTCTATCGGGTTGCCTGGACAAGTTGTCCCAGGGTGCAGCCCTGTTGATAGATGTAGGTAAGGTATTGCGTGCATGCGCGATAGGAATCGAAGGTCGTGAGCGCCTGCTCAACGTTTGTGTATACCTTCCATGCGCCAAAGACCTTATAGTTTTCGCCGTGCTGGACGATAAACTGATGGACATCTTCGTAGGGATAGCCCAAAAAATAGCCAATTTCGTGGGGGAACTCGCACGTGCGCCCCGTATCGCAGCGCCTATTTCGCGCGAGTGCGCAGACACTGCCGTCATAGGCGCTTTCTGCGGCATTGCTGCTTGCCAGCGTGATGCGCGCGGCGAGATGCACCAGGGATGCGGGCAGGTTGTGGACATCGTAGCCTTCGGCGGCAAGCGCCGTCGCGGCGCGGGGGTCGGAGAAGTATCGCATGAGGTCCGCAGGGCGGTACACATAGATGAGCGCTCCGCAGGGGCGCCAGACCAAAACGCTCATATGGATCCCGAGTGGCTGGAGCTCGCGGTTGCATTGGGCTATGACGGCGAGCAGGCGAGAGCGTCGCTCTTCGATATGGGCGGCGCCGGGTTTTCCGTTTTGGTTGGCGTAAACGCCGGGATAGGTAAAGAGCGAAGCCGGCTTGATACCTGCGAGCGTAGGGGAGCAGTTGCGCACGACAGCCGTTTGGTATGTTGGGATGTCAATGGTTCGAGTCACGATGCTCCTTTCGGGTCCTCAGTTGTTAGCCTAGGAAAACTTATACACGAAAGTAAGCCATGGTCAACAAAAAAGTTTGAAGAGGGAAACTAATTGACCGAACGGACACGATTTTGGGTTAAGATGGGGACACCCCATGGGGGTATCTAGATAGTGCTACTTGAAAGGGGAACGCATGAGCGACTTGCTCAACCCTGCGAATCTCATCGTGTTGGCCGTCATTGCCGTCGGCATGTTTTTTGGACTGCGTCGCATTGTCGCTTCGACACACGGAAAGAGCTGCTGCAGCGATGGTGCGAGCGGCAAGAAGGCCAAAAAGGTTGTTGTGGTGGATACCGATGCATCGCACTATCCCTATAGCGATGAGCTGCTCATCGGCGGCATGAGCTGTGACGGCTGCGCTCAGAACGTAGCCAATGCCCTCAATGCACTGGATGGCGTGTGGGCAACGGTGACGTATGCGGACCACACGGCACGCGTGCGCTCCAAGCAGCCGGTTGATCGTGATGTCCTCGAGAAGGCCGTGAAAGACGCGGGCTACTACGTCATGACGCTGTAAGCGTTGCTCTGGATGCGCGTCCTTGTCTAGGCTCGTCCGCGTAGCTCGATGTCCTGGATGTCGTCGAAGTCGATGGCGATATCCCTGAGTTTGAGTAGCTTGAACGCAGGGAGCACCTCATCAAGGATGCCCGTGCGAGTGCGATAGCCGTACGCATCGTAATAGGTGACGCGCACCAAGTCGCCGCGTTTGAGGCCCTCGAGCTTTTGCGAAAGCTCGAGGGCTTTTTCTTCTGTGAGTTCGCATTTTGGCTCGGCGGTGATCTCTTGTTTACGCACGAGCTCGTAGTATCCCGTGAGGGCGGCAAAGGGCATAAACTGCGCGGCACGGCCGGCACGGACGGTGCCGTTGGCGGTGAGCTTTGGGTCGGCGGAACGACGTCTTCCCTCGGGGTCCGCTAGGCGTTCAAAAGGTGTCGGTGGCCGCATCGGCTGTTGTTGGGACTTAGGCACGATGTCCTCCTACCTGATCGTTGCGTTCGCGCGCGGTGGCGCCAGCGGTAAAGCTTAATCCCTTGACGAGCGCGTTCTTGCCGTACTTGCCTTTCACGGCCAGGACGGCGCGCGCTAGGTCGCGCTCGCGCTCATCGGCCTCGATATCGCTGAACAGATCGATGGTGGCAAATTCCTCGGGCATGAGGTTGCCAAATCCCAGATTGATGCGCTTGACCGGTCGTTTGGGATCGACGGTCTGTGCCCAGAGCTCATCGAAATATCCCATGATCTTCTTAAACGAATTGGTGCGCTCGGGCAGCTTGCGCGAGGCGTTGGAGTGCGCAAAGAGTGCGGCATAGCCACCGCGCGGTTTGCCGCCATGCTCTCCCACGAAGATGCCATCGATTGCCTGCGCCTCACGTACCAGACGACGCCGTTCGTCATCGCGCTGGACGGGCTTGGGCGCACGGGGTGCGAGCTCGGGGCCGGCGGTTGCGGTGGGTTCGATGCTCGACGTACTCGAGCGCAGGTGTCCGCATCCGTCCACATATTGTGCGGTGCCGCTGGCATCAAGCCTGCGGATGTCGGCGCGCTCGCTTGCATAGCCCACAAAGAGCGAGATGCTGTCGCACACCACGTGCTTGTCGATCAAATCCAGCACGGCGGCATCGACCATCTCGCGCAAGACGGTATAGGCCTGTTCGTAGGCATAACCCTTCGAGAGCACCTGTCCTGTGGTGGTCGAAGTTGCTTGCGGGCGATAGGCTTGGATGTCGGCGATGGTTGTCGGCTCGCGCCCGAAGGCATGGTCGATGAGATATTCGGCATTGACGCCGAGCTCGTCGTAAAGCAGGTTTTCGTCGAGCGCCGCGACGCCCATCAGATCGTAGACGCCGTATTTCTCGAGGCGGGCTGCCACGCCGGGACCGATGCCCCAGATATCGGTGATGGGACGATGGGGCCAGATCTCCTTGCGAAAGGCCTCGTCGTCGAGTATGCCGATGCGGCTGGGTACGTGCTTGGCGGTAATGTCGAGCGCTACCTTGGCCTGGAATAGGTTGGGGCCGATGCCGACCGTCGCCGTGATGCCGGTGCGCGCGAGGACCTCGTCGCGCAGCGTGCAGGCGAACCCTTCCGCATCGGTGTGATAGAGGTCCAGATAGGGCGTCACGTCGATAAAGCACTCATCGATGGAGTAGACGTGCACGTCCTGGGGGCTGACGTATTCCAGATAGATACCGTAGATTTTCGCCGACACCTCCATGTAATGCTGCATGCGCGGTACGGCCGTGATGTAGTCGATGCCATCGGGAATTTCGAACAGACGGCAGCGATTGTGTATCCCGAGGTCCTTCATGGCCTGTGTGATGGCGAGGCAGATGGTCGTGCGTCCGCGTGATTTGTCGGCAACGACCAGGTTGGTGGTGAGTGGATCGAGCCCGCGGTCCACGCACTCGACGCTGGCATAAAACGTCTTGAGGTCGATGCAGATGTAGGTGTGCTGCTCGTGCGCCACGCGTCCTCCCATCAAACACATGTTCTTATCGAATACCTGTTCGATAATACCCGCTCGACTGGACACCGTCAAAACCTGTCCCTTTTTGGCGGGTATGGTCGTGCGGCTGCATCGGGTTTTTAACGCAGCCCTAAAGAGCGCGAAACAGCTCGGAAAAGCTCGCTTCGTAGCATGAGCCTAACGATCGATACCGCCTATACGCACGGAAGGGTTGTGGGAAAGATGGTCAATTATGGGTTTGGTATGCCGACGCGCTTGGTTGCGGATGGGGATGTGGCTCGCTGGTGCGGGCGATTGGTTGCCCACTATGGCGGCACCAAGGCACTGGTCGTGCTGGGAGGCGACAAGCATGCGCGCGACGAGCTTGTCTCGGCGGCGCTCGGCTCGCTTGATCGAGCTCTGCTCGAGCGCGTGCTTTTTCGCTGCGGCTCGGTTGAGGGCGACGGGGGAGACGAGCTGATCGACGAAGCCGTGGCCCTGGCGACCGACGAGGGCGTGGACTTTGTCCTGGCGATTGGCGATGCCGATACTGCAGGCTTTGCGCGCGAGCTCGCGCGTCGCATGGCGGCGCTCGATGCCGGCGAAGACGGCTTTGTGCCTTATGGATGCATTGTCTCGGAGGGCAAGGTGCCTGCTGTCGTGGGCGCCGGCGAGGCTCCCGTTTTTGCCATTATCGCGCCCGAACTTCTGAAGGGCATCGGGTCTCCTCTGCGTGAGTTGCTCGGTAGCGTCTGCGCCGCGGCCTAATATGTGCCATAAAGGGACGGATTATTTTTGGTTGGTAAAGCGTTTGACCTGCCAAAATAAGCCTGTCCCTTTTTGGTCGGTTGCCGTTTGGGGGCCGATTGGCAACGCTCGCTGATTGTAGTCTTGACCTGCGCTAGAATAGTGCCATCTGAATGTCCGGGTGCATGGAGGCGTGCGCCCGTATGCTGAGGAGGACTCTATGGCAACTGTTGCCGCACCTATCGATGCTACGTCGACTGCCGCTTGGAAGGCGCTCGAGGCCCATCAGGAGAAACTCGAGGCCGAGGGCATCGACCTCAAGGCCTGGTTCGCCACTGACGCCGACCGCGTGAACAAGCTGAGCTTTGACGCCGGTGACCTGCATTTCGACCTGTCCAAGAACCTGGTGACTGATGAGACCGTCAAGCTGCTGTGCGATCTTGCCCGCGAGGTGAAGCTCGAGGAGCGCCGCGACGCCATGTTCTCCGGCGAGCACATTAACACCACCGAGGACCGCGCCGTCCTGCACACCGCGCTTCGTCGCCCGGCAAGCGAGAAGGGCCAGCTCATTGTCGACGGCCAGGACGTCGTCGCCGACGTGCACGAGGTCCTCGACCGCATGTATGCCTTCGCCGAGCGCGTGCGCTCCGGTGAGTGGAAGGGCGTTACCGGCAAGAAGATCGAGCACCTGGTGTCCATCGGCATCGGCGGCTCTGACCTGGGCCCAGTCATGGCTTACGAGGCTCTGCGTCCCTATGCTGACGCCGGTATCGACTGCCGCTATATCTCCAACATCGACCCCAACGACCAGGCCGAGAAGCTTAAGGGCCTGGATCCCGAGACCACGCTCGTGATCATCGTCTCCAAGACCTTCACCACGCTCGAGACCCTCACCAACGCCCGCGAGGTCAAGACCTGGATGCTCGAGCAGCTCAAGGCCCAGGGCGCCATCGACGGCTCCGATGAGCAGAACGCCGAGGCCGTGGCAAAGCACTTCGTCGCCGTCTCCACCGCACTCGAGAAGGTTGAGGCCTTCGGTATCGACCCCGCCAACGCCTTCGGCTTCTGGAACTGGGTCGGCGGCCGCTACTCCGTCGACTCCGCCGTGGGCCTGTCGCTGATCGTCGTGCTCGGTCCCGAGCGCTTCCAGCAGTTCCTCGAGGGCTTCCACGCTATCGACGAGTACTTCTGCAACACGCCGCTCGAGAACAATGCCGTTGCGCTGATGGGCCTGCTCAACGTCTGGTACGTCAACTTCTTCGGTTCCAAGAGCCACGCCGTGCTGCCGTACTGCCAGTATCTGCACCGTTTCCCGGCCTACCTGCAGCAGCTCACCATGGAGTCCAACGGCAAGCATGTCCGCTGGGACGGCAGCGCCGTGACCTCCGACACCGGTGAGATCTTCTGGGGCGAGCCCGGCACCAACGGTCAGCACGCCTTCTACCAGCTGCTGCACCAGGGCACCGTGGTGGTCCCGGCCGATTTCATTGCCTTCGCCAATACCGCCAACCCTGCGACCGACAGCGGCCAGGACGTGCACGAGCTGTTCCTGGGCAACTTCCTGGCCCAGACCAAGGCGCTCGCCTTTGGTAAGACGGCCGATGAGGTGCGCGCCGAGGGCACGCCCGAGCAGATCGTCCCGGCCCGCTGCTTTGAGGGCAACCGTCCGACGACCTCGATCTTTGGCGACACGTTGACCCCGTTCGCACTCGGCGAGCTCATCGCCCTGTACGAGCACATCACGTTTGTCGAGGGCACGGTCTGGGGCATCGACTCCTACGACCAGTGGGGCGTCGAGCTGGGCAAGCAGCTTGCCAAGCAGATCACTCCAGCCTTCCATGACGACGCCGCCAAGGCCGAGCAGGACGCTTCGACCAAGGCGCTCATCGAGTTCTACCGCGCTCACCGCAAGTAGTCGCTGCTGTTAACGCATCGCGCCTTATAGTCAGGGGCCCGTATCCCATCGGATGCGGGCCCCTTTGCTTTGCCGTGGCCCCGGGGCGCACGGCCTTTAAGGATCTTCGCCGGAGCGTCGCGTGCTGCGAGGGCCCTGCGTCTAGAGCTCGGCCTCCGCATGGCCTCGCTGCGCCTCGGGCAGCTCCCCGTAGAGCGGATGGTCTTCGAGCCTAAAGCGCTCGACCTGTTCGGGAGTGCAGCCGCGCACAAAGAGCCACGAGCGATCGATCGGCGTCGCCATGAGCGTGCTGGGCAGCGCGTCGGCGCGGTCGGAAAACACCCGGGCACTCTCGGGATCCTGGAACGCCAGCACCAGATGCGTGTCGCAGTTGCCCATGATGGAGCGTGCGCGTGCCTCGCCATAGAGCGCATCGAGCTGGTTGGTCGACTGCAGCAGCAGCGTTGCCCAGATGTTGCGGCTTCGGATAATCGAGAGCACGTTGTCGATCTGGGGGATCCGCAGATTTGCGAAGTCATCGAGCATAAAGCGCACGGGCACGGGCAGGCTGCCGTCGGGCTGCCTATCGGCCTCACGAATGAGGCCCATAAACGCCTGCGAAATAAAGAGGCCGGTCAGCGGATCGAGATTGCGGTCAATATCGCTCACGGTTACAAACAGGGCGCAGGGGGTGTGTCCCATGGAAGCGAAGTCCGCCTGATGGCACTCACGATAGAGCTGTGCCGCACCGTCGAATCCCAGACACATGACCTTTTCGGCAAGGATGCCGACGATGCTCGCGTGCATGCGCTCGGCATTTTGCGTAATGGCGTAGCGCCGCCATAGCGAGAGGGCATAGCTTTGGGGGTCGGTCGTGATCAGGTCGTCAAACAATCGACCTGTGGCACCGTCCTGCAGGTGCTCGATCAGCTTGATGACCGAGCTGATCGTCTGCTCGTCGGCGGGTAGCTGTTCGGTGACGTAGGCGATAAGACACGACAGCAGGTTTGCCGCCGCATGATCCCAAAAAGGCTGGTTGTTGTCCTCGATGGGGCAGATGACCTTTGCCACCGAGAGGATGTCCTGCTGGTTGGGCCTGCCGTCCGCCTTGCGGCGAATGTGCCTCAGGGGGTTGTAGCCGCAGCGCTCGATGCCGGGCGCAAGGGCCGGGACGGTGTTGAGGTCGGCGAAGTTGAGACATTGCACGCGGTAACCGTGGGCTGCCAGCACGGGTCCCACTTCGCGACAGAGCGTGCCTTTGGTGTCGAGCACGATGTAGCTTGCGTTCATTTGCAGCAGGTTGGGCTTGAGGACGTTTCGGGTCTTGCCGGCTCCCGAGGGGCCGATCACAAGTGCATTGTTGTTGAGTCCCGTTTGGCGGGTGTCGCAGGAAAGCGTTCGATCCTTGGCGAGGATGGTGGACGATGCGGACTCAGATGCGGCGAGGCGGCTGGCGAGGTTAGACATGGGCGACCTCCTTGGTGGTCGAGAGGATTTCGTGGGCAAAGCCGAGCTCGACGGCGCGCTCGGCCGAAAGGTAGGTGTCTTTTGCAGTGAGGGACTGGATGCGCTTGGGCGTGAGGCCGCTGCGGTCCGAGAGGATTTGCGTGAGGGTCTTGCGGGTCTGCATGAGACGCCGGCTGGTTTCCTGCAGCGCAAGTGCCGAGCCGCCTGCCCCCTGGGGGATCAGCGGGTCGTGAATCATGAGCTCTGCATGGGGCGCCATACGGCGATCGTCGCCGCCCATAAAGATCACGGCGCCCATGGACGCGGCGAATTCCAGGCAGACGGTGCGGATGGGGCACGATGCGAGGCGCATGGCGTCATAGATCGCAAGACCCGATCGCACGCTTCCGCCGGCGCTGGCGACAAATATGGTGATGGGGCGGCTGGGGTCGGTGGCATCGAGCAGGCGGATTTGCTGGCATAGGTCGTGGGCCATCGGGGTTTCGATGTTTCCCATGACGGAGAGCTCGCGACGGGCGAGCATCTCATCGTAAATGCTGGTGAGCGTGATACCTCGGGCGGATTCACGCATGGTGAGGGGACTGATGATGGGGGAATGATTGGTGTCCATGAGGACTCCTTTCTGTTGGTTGTGTTGTGGAATAGGATTGTTGCCCGCGGAGGGGCTGGCGGGCTACAGGGTTCGTCCGAGCCTGAGATCGAGCTCGGTTGTGGGGCAGGCTGCCTGTTCGTGCG
Source organism: uncultured Collinsella sp. (assembly GCA_902495545.1). Taxonomy (GTDB): domain Bacteria; phylum Actinomycetota; class Coriobacteriia; order Coriobacteriales; family Coriobacteriaceae; genus Collinsella. The sequence goes on from CABUXM010000018.1 coordinate 21,613, forward strand.
GCTCGCAAGCGCCAAGGGCTCCAAAGCGATAGAGCGTTGCGGCGGGCGTGGTGTAGGCGAGCCGCAGCTGATGCTCGACAGGGGCACATCCGTCATTTTTGTAATGAGCCGCGTAGTACTGCGCGATGCTGGCGTTCATCTCGCTGCCATTGCGATGGCGCTCAAACTGGCGTCTGCAGGTCTCGATGATCTTTGCTACCGACTTGGGTGCCGTCGCGGGAACAAGGGCGAGATAGCCCTCAAATAGCTCGTTGATGCTCAGGAGGCACAGCAGGTCGATCAGCGTCCTTATGGCTGCTCCCTCGGCAGAAAAATGCGCGGTCATGCGGTTATATCGGTTGCGGTCGACGATGGCCGCATGGGGTCTTGGAGTTTTCTGCCCTGTGGTCCCGGGCTTTTGCCGCGCCTGTGTATTGAGCTCGACGTTGCAGCGCTTGAGGCCGTCCAACGGAAGGAACAGTGCGGTGCGCAGGGTGTTCCGCTTGCTTTCGAGTTCATGACGCTCGTCGGGTTCCCATTCGAGCTTGAGTTTCGTGTCGAGCGCCGTAAGCATATGGGCTAGGCAGCCTACGGTAAGAACGTACGAATCGTTGTCGCGTTTTGGGGCATAGGGGTCTGTCAGCTTGCGAATGTCGGGGTCGCCCATGATCTTTGTGCAGCGCTTCAGCAGTTGAGGGTGGTCGGCCAAGATCGTCGCGAGCGGTAGCGACGCGTAGTTCTTGATGGTCGCGGCGGCAAAGGCGGCGTCATATTCGTTTGCATATGCTCGCTCAATGCGGGCATCCAGAATGCTTTTCTTATCGCCGTCTTCAGCGTGGTGGTTTGTCATAGCTTCTCCAATCGGTTGATGTTCGTGCTGTTTGTTGATGTGTTGGTTGTCGTGAGTGATGTGCTTGCCGTGGGTGATGTGCTGACGTTGGGGTGCTATGCGGTTTTCAATGAGCCCGTGAGGCAGTTGCTGCAGGGGCGGGATGGAACGGCCCATGCAAGGCGGAAGGCATCGTGCTCAAAATCGAGACAGCAATGCCCTGGGTGCCTCACATGTGGCAGTTACCTCATTAAGTTGTCATTGCGTTTGGGGTTGTACTTTGCCGATCTTCTTTCTCTTACACGCTAAAAACTGAAATTTCATATGCTCGATCTACTTAAAACCGCAACGGCGGTCTTTTATCAACTTATATGTCGGAACGCGTCTTTGCAAGTACTTTTTTGCGTTTGTTTCAAATGGGGTGGTTTTGCAACCGTCACGCGCCACGCTATGCGAACGTGCCCCTTTTCTGTTGTCGGTCGGATACGATGAGTCGCGTGACGTCGTCAGAGGTCGAATTCGACCGCTAACGACGTTGTGCAGCTCATCATTTCTGGTCGCAAACAGTAAAGGGGCATGAGGGTGTATTGAGGGGGGGGATGTCTTGCTGTCGGCATCCGCGTGCGGTGCCATTCGCTGTCTGTAAATATACGTTTACAGCTAATTTCATACCACTTGTCGGAATGCGGACGCTGTCCTTGTATGTCGGGCGTACATTGAACGTGGTTTTTCGCGTGAAACCACGAATCGGTTGTCAGTCCTGAACAAGGAGGCCTAGCATGACACTTGCCAAACCCATCAATAAATACATCGACTATATCGATGCCCCCGAGGACACGTTTGAGCAGTATGTCGAGAAGGCGTTAAAGTACAACTTTCGCTGCGTATTTGCGAACCTTCAGGAGTACGAGACGGGCCGCGCCATGCTCGAGGGCTCTGACATCATCCTTGCCGGCGCCATCGACTTTCCCCAGGGCACTATGACGCTTGAGGAGAAGCTTGCGAGGTTTGAGGAATACGCTGCGTGTGGCTTTACCGAGATTGACTACGTTTTGAATCAGGGGTCGATCGAGAACCGCGATTTTGATGCCATCGAGCGCGAGATGACTACCATTGCTGATTTTTGTCGCGCGCATGGCATCACTGACAAGGTAATCGTCGAGATGTGCAAGCTGGACGGCGACGACGCCGCCAAGCGCCGTGTATGCGAGATCGCGCTGGAGGCCAAGCCGGGATTCCTTAAGACATCGACCGGCAGAAGCTTTGGCGGTGCTAAGCTCGAGGACGTGCGGCTGATGCACGAGGTGCTCGGCGATGCCGTGGCAATCAAGGCGGCGGGCGGTATCCATAATTACGAAGAGGCTTGCGCATTCATCGAGGCCGGCGCCAGCGCGTTAGGCGCATCGGCGGGCATCGCGATCGTCGAGGGCGCACCGACGGATGAGCGTCGCTAGCAGACGTATTTGACCTGAGCGATAAAGCTTCACGACCACACGCCGTTCATGTTCGAGACAATATGACTTTTTGCCCGTTGTAAACGGAGTCGCGATGGGTGTTCTGTATGATGGCTCAGACAAGGTTGTTCAATGACAGGGAGGCATATATGGCAATCAAAGCCATCGCGATGGATATCGACGGTACGCTCACCAACGATCAGAAAGTGATTAGCCCGCGTACGCGCGAGAAGCTGCTCGCGGCGCAGGAGTCGGGCATTAAGCTCATCTTGGCTTCGGGCCGTCCCGCATGGGGACTGCACGCCTTGGCGCAGGAGCTCGACCTTCAAAACCATGACGGTCTGCTGGTTGCCTTTAATGGCGCGCATGTGGTCGACGCTCAGACCGATGAGGTCCTTTTTGACCAGGCTATGCCGGCTGACGAGCTGCACCGTCTGATTGATCACCTGCGTAATTTTGACGTGATCCCTATGATTTCGCTCGGTCGCGATTTGCATGTCGTGGATTCGTATCACTGCATGATCACGCTGCCTGACGGCTCGCAGAAAAACATCGTCAAATACGAGCGCGATGCGTGCGATCTTAAGATTCGCGAGGTGGAGAGCCTGCATGAGGTCGCTGATGCTTATCCCGTGGACAAGCTGCTGACGGCGGGCGATCCGGCCTACCTGCAGGCGCATTACGAGGAGATGTATGCGCCCTTTAAGCAGACGCTTTCGGGCATGTTTACGGCCGACTGGTACTTTGAGTACACGGCGCCCGGTATCGACAAGGCCCGCGCACTCGAGGGTGCCCTGCCCAAGCTCGGCATCGATGCCAGTGAGGTCGTATCGTTTGGCGACGGCCAGAACGACAAGTCCATGATTGAGTGGGCCGGCACCGGTGTTGCCATGGGTAACGCCGTCGAAGAGGTTAAGGCTGTAGCCCAGATGGTGACCGCCGATAACAACGAAGATGGCATTGCGGTGGCGCTGGATAAGCTGCTGGGTTAGAATCGCCGATTAATGCATGGCTCGGGCGCCTGCTTGCGGGCGTCCTTTTGTTAGGGAGGGTGCCGTGTCCGCATTTCCGTTCGACGCCGTTATCTTTGACATGGACGGCGTCATTGTCGATACCGAGTATTACTACTTGGGCGAGACTGCCGCGTTTGCCAAGGAGCTTGGACTTAATCTGACTCAAGAGGAGTTGAATGGGCAGGTCGGTACCTCGCATCAGTTCTTCCTGCATATGCTGGTCGATTGGTTTGAGCGCGCCGGTAAGGGACACTTCACTGGCGAGGAGGCGTTGGCCCGTTGGGACGAGTGGGCGCATAAGCGTCCGCGTGACTATCAGGCTTTGATTAACCCAGGCGCCGTGGATACGATTCGAGAGCTGCCGCGCCGTGGCGTTCGCGTGGCGCTTGCCAGCTCGTCTCCCATGGTTAGCATCGAGGAAGTGCTCAACGCATGCGGGCTGTCTGATGCCTTTGAGTATGTGGTGAGCGGCGAGCAGTTTAAGGAGAGCAAACCCGAGCCCGACATCTACCTGCATGCGCTGGACCTGCTGGGGCTGCCCGCGAATCGTTGCTGCTGCGTTGAGGATTCGGTGCCTGGCATCACTGCCGGCAAGCGAGCCGGCCTGACAGTCATTGCCAAGCGCGAGGAGCGCTTTGGCTTTAGCCAGGATGCCGCGGACAAGATTATCGACCAGCTGCCGGAGCTACTGGAATTCGCGTAGATCCTGGGCGGTACTGCTGTCACAACAGTGGTTCCGTTGGCATAAGAGAGGGGCGCGCTATGGCATTTAACGTGAGCGCACTGGGGTTTGGCGACAACGTCGTCGACCGCTACGAGCATATTCGCACGATGTATCCGGGTGGCAATGCGGTGAACTTTGCCGTGTATGCCAAGAAATGCGGTGCCGCACGCTCTGCGTATATGGGCATCTTTGGTAATGACGCTGCTGCTGAGCATGTGATTGCGAGTCTTGAGGATGAGGACGTTGAGCTTGCCAAGTGCAAGCAGCTCATCGGCGAGAACGGTGCGGCACGCGTGACCGTCGTTAACGGCGACCGTGTTTTCCTTGGCTCCAATGAGGGCGGCATCCGTGGTGATGCGCGCTATGTGCTCGATCGCTTTGACCTTGCGTACGTGAAGCAGTTCGACGTAGTCCACTCGGGCAACTATTGCTTTACCGAGCGTGAACTTCCCAAGTTGAAGGCCGCGGGCATCACGGTTTCGTTTGACTTCTCGGACGATTCGACCGACGAGTACTACGAGCAGATTGCTCCCTACGTTGACTTCGCGTTCTTTAGCGCGGCAGACGCCGCGAGTGAGGATGAGATTCGCGAGCGTCTGGCATGGGTGAGGAGCCTAGGTCCGCGTTTCGTATCGGCAACGGCTGGCGCTGAGGGCTGCATTGCCTATGATGGCGATCGTTATTACCGCCAACTGGCTAAGCCGGTAACGGATATGAAGGACACCATGGGTGCGGGCGACTCATTCCTGACTTCGTTCCTGATGTGTTACCTCGATTCCGTCAAGCGTGGCGAGGATGGTGCCGAGGCCATCGAGCGTGCACTCGACTTTGCGGCGGGGTTTGCTTCGACCGTATGCGGCATGGAAGGCTCCTGGGGCCATGGAGTGCCGATTTCCGAATAGGTGAGCAGTCCCGGGGAGTCGAATTGTCGCCCCCCCCGGGACTCCATGGACAAAAAATGCTAAATATGAGTACTGTCACTAATTTAGTAACAGCGAAATTAAGCTTTTGAGGGCCTAGTTGGGTGTCTGCGAGCGATTAAAACCTGCTAAAAATGACTTTAACCACCTTAAAGTGCCTTGATAATGGATGGCTGTACATTATCAAGGCACTATTTTGCCGTAAAATAATGTTACTGGATTTGCAACAGTACTCATATTTGACATTTTTTGCCCACAGGGGTTAGCGAAGGTCAAATACAGAGCGCGCATTTGCTAAAACTGCCGACTCAATGTGCTTAGCGTCACAGTTTTTGAGTGAGGCAATGCGCATCGAGGTCCTTGTGAGCGATTTGATGAGCGACTGCGCGCTTGTTTCTGTGTTTGCCTCCGCTGGTGCATCGGTCTCGAGCAGTAGACGGTCGAGTGGAATCTGTCGTGCGTATTCGCGTCCTCGTTTGGACGCGAGCATGCGTTCGTTGACGGAAAAATAACAGCCCGCATTACGCGCGCGGGCGAGTTCGTCCGAAGTGCCGCTAAACCAGTGGAAGATGATAGCGGGGGAGTCGGGGTTTGGGATGAGTAGTCCATGCGATTCGAAGACGTCCAGTACGGCTCCTGCCGAACGAACGGCGTGAATTGATATCACGCGCCCGGTAAGAGGATGCTGCACGAGCGCATCGCAGAGCCGGTTAAGTGCCTGTATTTGTAGCGGCTCACTTCCAGCAAAGCGCGCGGAAAAGTCGAGTCCGACTTCGCCGATGTAGCGCTCTTGGGCAGCAACTTCGCAAAGCAGATTGACTTCGGCAGGACCGCAGCGGCCGTCGGCGAGCCACCAGGGGTGAAGCCCAACGCCGGCGATGATGCCTGGTTGGCGACAGGCGCGCTCGTTTGCGGCCGAAAAGTCGCGCGGATTGACGCCGCAGTCAAATAGACCCAGCCCCGATGCCGCCGCCTCGCTGGCTGCAGCATCGGGGTTGAGCATCAAATCAAGGTGACAATGCGTGTCAAAGAATCGCGGTTCCATCGCAGGGCATCCTGCTAGTCCAGACGTTGGCCATCGGCGCGCACGCGCTCGGTGCCGCGGCCACTGATCTGGCGGATAACCTCGCCGGCGATCATCTGGCCCATGATAGGCGGCATAAAGCTGGCGGTTCCCAGTTCGGTGCGCTCGTGGATGTTGGAAGGGTCGCGGGGCTGTGTCTTAACCGATTCCTCGCAGCTAAACAGTACATGTAGGCTCTTGATGCCGCGCTTCTTACATTCTTTGCGCATGATGCGGCTCATGGGGTCACGTACCGTATCGAAAATGTCGGCAAAGCGGAGGCACTCGGGATGGAGCTTGTTGGCCCCGCCCATGGAGCTAACCAAACGAATGCCTTGGTCCTGAGCATATTTGGCAATGGTGAGCTTGGCCGAGATGGTGTCGATGGCGTCGACGACGTAGTCGAGCTTGCCACCCGTCTGCTCCAAAACGCTCGCGAAGAACTCGTCGATGTTGTCGCTCAGCAGGTATTCGGTGCGCTTGATGACGGTGACGGCGGGATTGATGTCGTGGATCATGGCTTCCATAACATCGACCTTGCGCTTGCCGACGGTGCTGTGAAAGGCGATAGCCTGGCGATTGATATTGCTGGGCGCGATGATGTCCTTGTCCAGAATGACGAAATGACCGATGCCGCCGCGGGCGAGTGCCTCGCAGCAGTTGGAGCCCACGCCTCCGCAGCCGAGCACCAGCACCGTAGCATCGGCGAGCTTACCGAGTGCCTCGCGGCCCATAATGATCTCGAGCTTGGTGTCGCGTGTCTCGACGAGAGCGGCAGCGGTTTCGGTCATAGACATCCTCCGATGGGGAAGCGAATCGTGTTTTAGCTATTGCCATTATAGGTAATCGCCCATAGGTTGCGACGGCGCTTACTTTGATGTGGTTTGAAGCATTGAGATTAGATAGTTAGACAAACATCTAAATATCGAGTATAGTGTGCACGTCATGAGAGATGATGAGAGGAGGTCTTATGCCGGGAGAGGGTTTTAAGGCGCTTGCCGATCCAACGCGACGGCGCATTTTGGAGTTGCTGCGCGAGGGCAATTGCACGGCGGGGGAGCTTGCCGAGCATTTCGATATCAGTAAGCCGTCGCTAAGCCATCACTTGGCGACGCTCAAAAATGCCGGGTTGGTGACCGATGAACGTCATGGCCAAAACATCGTTTACAGCTTAAACACCACCGTCATGCAGGACTTGATCGGTTGGTTTATGGGCTTTACAAACACGGAAGGTGATAAGGATGAATAACGAAAACAAGG
>CABUXM010000019.1 GCA_902495545.1 uncultured Collinsella sp.
GGAATGTCATCGTCAAAGGCCGAATCGCACTCAAACGAGAGTACATCGGTGGTGCGATCGATACCGCGCCACTCGTGGTTGAGCTCGTGCATCTCGTCCTCGTCGACATACGAAAGGGAAATCTCGACTTCACGTTCAACGCCCTCGGCGGCAAGCACAACCTCGCAGATGTGCTCCACCTCCTGCGCATCGAGCAGCGTATCGAGTTCGGCATCGTTGCTGATCAATACACTCAACGGGACTCCTTTCGGTCACGTACGCGTTTCTCGCGCACATCATCATAAGTGTCGTATGCCTCGACGATACGTCCCACCAAGGCATGGCGCACCACGTCGGCGCGCTCGAGGTGCGAAAATGCGACATCGTCGACACGGCCCAAAATCTGCTCAACGTCGGCAAGACCGCCACGACGACCCACCAGGTCGCGCTGGCTCAGGTCGCCGGTAATCACGAACTTGGAGTTAAAACCCAAGCGCGTCAAAAACATCTTCATCTGCTCAGGCGTGGTATTTTGCGCCTCGTCGAGCACCACGAAGGCATCGCTCAGCGTGCGGCCGCGCATATAGGCAAGCGGGGCGATCTCGATCACGCCGCGCTCCATAAGCTCATCGGTGCGCTCGCGATCCATCATGTCAAAAAGCGCGTCGTAGAGCGGACGCATGTAGGGATCAATCTTTTCCTCGAGGGTACCGGGCAAAAAGCCCAGGTTCTCCCCCGCCTCGACAACCGGACGCGTCAAGATCAGACGGCCCACCTCGTGACGCTTAAGCGCGGCAACGGCGAGCGCCATGGCCAGATAAGTCTTACCGGTGCCGGCAGGACCCAGGCCAAACGTGATGGTATGCGAGCGAATGGCATCCACGTAGCGCTTTTGGCCGAGCGTTTTGGGGCGAATGGCACGACCGCGATACGAAAGCAGTACGTCATCGCGCAGCGACGAGGCATCATGTTCACCGTCGCGCAAGACGGCCAGGCAGCGAGAGACATCGTCGGCAGACAGCGTGCGCCCGGCGGCCGCCTCGCGAAAAGCGTGCTCGAAAAAGCGCGCCACGAGTTCGACCTCGTCCGGGTCGCCGCTCACGGAGATGCTATCGCCACGGGCGACCACGTGAGCGCGAACCAAGCTCTCGAGCGCACGAAGGACGCCGTCGCCGGCGCCCAAAACGCGCGAGGGATCAATTCCCTCGGGAACGGTAAGTCTAATCTTCGAGGCTTCCATGAACCTCCCTGCGCGCATGGACCAAGCCGGAATCATCGACTCCGATGATAGCAACATCGAGCAGGCACGGAGCTGTAAGTCCACAGGCATCGTCAAGACGGGCATGATGGAACGAGCCGAGCGTCAGGTTGTCACCATACTCGAGCACGGCACGCTCGACCGTACCCACACGACGACGAGCGTCGGCAATAGCGAGTTCCTGTGCGGCGGCCCGCATACGGCGGCTGCGCTCGGCCATAACCTCGGGCGGTACCTGATCAGGCATATCGGCGGCAAGGGTACCGGGACGCTTGCTGTAGCGGAACACGTGCATACGCGAGAAACCCACACGACGGCACAGCGCCAGCGACTCCTCGAACTCCTCGTCCGTCTCACCAGGAAAACCGACGATGACATCGCACGAAAGAGACGCCTGGGGCAAGTTGGCGCGAATCATACGCACCGTGTCCTCAAAGGCCTCGGCGCTATAGGGACGACCCATGCGATGCAGGGTCGCCGTGCAGCCGGACTGCACGGGCAGGTGCAAAAACGGGGCGATACGCTGCGGATAGCGTGCCATAACCTTAAGCAGGCGCTCAGAGATATCCATGGGCTCGACCGAGGAAATGCGCACATGCGGAATAGACGTGCGCTCCATGATGGCCTCGAGCAGCTCATCGATTTCGACATGCTCGTCGGTCGCGCTCTTGCCATCGTAGGCACCCAGGTTCACACCGGTCAGCACCACCTCGGGCACGCCGGCCTCCTGGGCCTCGCGAACTTGCTCGAGCACGGACTCGACGGGCACGGAGCGCTCGGGGCCACGTGCCTTCCACACAATGCAATAGGTGCAGCGGTGGTTGCAGCCGTCCTGAATCTTCACGCCCAGGCGAGAGCGACCGAGCGCATCGACCACCTCGCCATCGCTGCAGGCGGGAACGCTATCGGACTCAACGCCCAGCACCTCGCAGACACGTTCGGCGACATCGATCTTGGACGGCTCGGCGATCACGCGATCCGAAAGCTCCAACAACTCCTCAGGATGCAAATTGACCACGCAACCGGTCACGAGCACATAGGGCTCGTTTGGATGGGACAGCGCATGACGGACGGCCTTACGGGTCTTGGCCTCGGCCTCGCCCGTAACGGCACAGGTGTTAATGACGATCAGATCGGCATCCTGGGGCTCCACCATAGCAAAGCCCAGGCGCATAAGATCGGCAGTGATACGGTCAGACTCAACCCGGTTGACACGGCAACCGAGGTTGACGACGGAAATATGGGGTGCGAGCACGCGGGCTCCTTAATCGAGGATATCGTCGAGGGCGCTCTTGATACGGTCGGTCACCGACTTCTTACCGGAAGCGACGTCATCGCCCATATCATCGGCAAAAGCACGGAGCAGCTCGCGCTGCTTATTGGAAAGATTGGTGGGAACGACCACGCGCAGTTGCACGATCAGGCGGCCACGCGAACCGCCACCGCCAATGCGCGGCATGCCGTAATTATTGACGTTCACGGTGTCGCCGTACTGGGCGCCGGCGGGAACCGTCACCTTAACGACCTCGTCGGGCATAATGCCCTCGACCTCAATCTCGCAGCCGAGCGCAGCCTGCGCAATCGAGATATCGCTCACCAGGTACAGGTCGTCACCGTTGCGCTTAAAGCGCTCATGGTCGGCAACGCGCACGTTGACAATCAGGTCACCCGAGGGCTCGCCGCGAAGGCCGGCCTCGCCAAAGCCGCTCACGCGCAGCTGGCGACCGGTCGAAACGCCGGCGGGAATATCGATGTCAATCTTTTCATGCGAAGGCGTGCGGCCCTGACCGTCGCAGGTCTCGCAGGGATGGTCGATAACCGTGCCCTCGCCATGGCAGTCGGGGCAAGGCGAGGAAGACTGAACCTGGCCCAGGAACGAGCGCTGGACCGTCGTGACGTAGCCTGTACCGTGACAGCGGCCGCACTGCTTTTCCTGTGCGCCCTCTGCCCTACCGGTGCCATTGCAGTCCTCGCAAGGAGCAAGGCGGTCATAGCTGATCGTCTTTTTGCAGCCGAGCGCCGCCTCCTCGAGCGTCACCGAAAGCGAGATGGCCATGTCGCGACCGCGACGACGCTCACGACGGTTGCGGGCGCCACCGCCGGCACCGCCGCCAAAGAACGAGGAGAACAAGTCGTCCATGCCCATGCCACCAAAGATATCGTTGATATCGACGTAGCCCGAACCACCAGGGCCGTCGGCAGTGCCGTAACGGTCGTAGTTAGCACGCTTCTGCTCATCGGAAAGAACGGAATAGGCCTCGTTGAGCTCCTTGAACTTGGCCTCGGCCTCGGGGTCGTCCGAAACATCCGGATGTACGGTACGGGCCTTCTTTAGAAACGCACGCTTGATCGTCCGCGCGTCGGCATCCCTGTCGACGCCAAGCACCTCGTAGTAATCCCTATTTTCCGACACGACCGAATCCTTCCGACTTTCATTATAGTCACAGTGCGTCCTATACCCAAGCTGGGCCGACCGCAAACAGAGGGTTTGATGTTATTGCATTTGGTACGGCGAAAGCATGGCCCGTTGCGAGCAGCTCGCGAACCAAACCGACACGAGCGCGAACATGAAGCCGTTGGCAAAACCGTTGGCAAACTGCATCGCGCCGCGCTTCCACCACAGCAGACTGCGATGAAGCACGCCGTCCGAAAGCACCATGAACAGGCCCATGGTAAACGGAATAAAGCACATCACGGCAAAGGCCGAGAACACGCCCGAAATGGCCGAGAGTACCAAAAACGGCGCCACGATGCCCATCAGGTAAAAACCGGTACGAGCTTTGCCTTCCAAGCGCTCGGCCTCAACATGGGCGCGGCCGACCAGGTCGCCGCCCGCGGCACCGTTGGTGCCAGCATGACCCATGCCGCTAATGCGGACCTCGTCGCCATCGTGCGTGCCGGCGGGAAACTCAATCGTCTGCTCGGAGGTTACGCGAGTACGACCGCTGCCACCGCAATCGGGGCAGGGGTCGGCCACGACCTTACCGGAACCGCCGCACTCGGGGCAGACCGACTGGAACGTGCCCGCACCAAACAGGAAGGACAGGTCGACGTCGATGTGGCCGCGGCCGCCACAGCTTGGGCAGGTATGGGCATGCTCGGAGGAGACAGAACCCGAGCCGCCGCAGTGACCACAGGTATCGAAGCGCGTGTAGCGGACGGTCTTGCGGGCACCGCCCTTGGCCTCCTTCGCGTCGAGTTTGATATCGACGACCACGTTGGCGCCGTTCTCGGGATTGTAGGCAGCCTGCCCGCGACGCTGCTGGCCCCAGGCGCCGCCAAAAGGAAAGCCGCCCTCAAAAGGATTGCCATAGCCTGCGCTGCCGGCGTAGCCGCCACCATAGGGCGAAGCCGTAGGAGCACCGGCGAAGGGATTGCCAGAACGCATGGCGTCGTAGCGCGCACGTTTTTGCTCATCCGAAAGCACGGCGTAGGCCTCGGAAACCTCTTTAAACTTTTCCTCGGCATCCGGCTCTTTGTTGACGTCCGGATGGAGCTTGCGGGCCTTTTGTTGGAAGGCCTTTTGAATATCACGCGAGGTGGCATCCTTGGAGACACCCAGAATCTCGTAGTAATCTTTTTCGTTCATCGTCGCCATGCGCGGCAACCTCCTGCTCACAGCAGCGTATATATTCCGGTAATTCTACCCGAGCGGCCTAAGCTAGATCCCAAAACAGCTCGAACAGAACATTTCCATCGAGCCAGCCCAGGTGGGTCGGCGCCAGACGAGCTCGAACATGGCCCGCGACGACATCTGCCGAAGTAAAGGGTCCCTCATGGACCCCGAGCGTCTCAGGCACCCAAGTGGCAAGACCCAATTCGAGCGCGCGATCGCAAGCGGCTGTCAGCCCATCGGCCGGGATGACACGAGCCGCGCGAACCAACAGGTCGGACGCGACACCGCGCGTCATGCGACAGGCGAGCATCAGGTCTTCGGCCGCAGCCTGGCGCTGCGACAGATGTTCGGCCTCAAACGCCGTCGCGTCATCGTCACGTTGCACCAGACGCACGCGGTACGCATCGCCTCGAGAAGAAACACCGGGGAACAAACCTGCAAGACGGTCGAAATCCGCGGCGTCGAGCATGCCCGCGGCAGAACGCCCCAGGCCCAGGTAGCCCCGTCCGGTCCAGTAGGCAATGTTATGGGCGCACTCATGGCCGTCGAGCGCGTAGCTCGCCACCTCATACGGGTGATAGCCGGCGGCACCCAGGAGCTCGCGTGCCACGTCCATGCATGCGGCCTGAAAATCCTCATCAGGCTCGAGCGACTCGTCACGGCACGCCATGCGATAAAGGGGCGTCCCCTCCTCGAGCGTGAGCGGGTAGACCGACACATGATGCGGAGCCGCCGCCAGCACGCCATCGAGCGTACGCTTCCAACTCGCTGCGGTCTGCCCGGGAAGTCCGCACATAAGGTCGCACGACACGTCGAGCCCAGCGTTCTTGACCGTCGCGATGGCGGAGAGCGCCCGATCGGCATCGTGAATGCGGCCGATGGCGGTAAGTTCGGCGTTATCGAGCGTTTGCACGCCCAGAGAGACGCGTGTGACACCAACCTTGGCAAGCGCAGCGGCAAGCTCGGCGGTCAGCGATTCGGGATTGGCCTCGCAGGTAAACTCAACGGGGGCGCACCACGCACGAATACGCCGCGCCAGCTCCACCAGGCGCTCCCCCGCCAGCGACGGCGTACCGCCGCCAACATAGACGGTGCGAATCTGGTCGAGGGCCCCAGCCTTGCCAAAAGCATCGAGGCGCGCGTACAACTGCTCAAAATAGGAATCGAGCACGGCATCCAAATCACACGAAGCAAAGCTGCGCGAGTCGAAGTCGCAGTAGCGGCACTTTTGGGCACAGAACGGCACGTGCACGTACAGCGCGGTAACGGCCACCCTTAAGCCTCCAGCGGATGAGGGGGCACCGATTCGCCGGCGGCAAGGGCAGCCTCGCAGGCCACCACATCATGCTCGATCTCATCGACCAGCGCCATAAACTCCTCATACGTGGAGCAGCGCACCACATGGGCACGCCAAGCGGCGGCATGGGGCATGCCTTTTAAGTACCAACTTGCATACGTGCGGGCACGCGACATGAGCGGCAGGAGCTCATGCGTCAGCGTTAGGTGCTCACGCAGGGCGTCCAGGCGCTCGACCGAGCTGCGCGGCGGCACCGGTATGCCATCGAGCGCAAGAGCGCGAGCATCACCAAAGACCCAGGGATTACCGTAGATACCGCGCGCGATAAACACCGCGCTGGCACCCGAGTTGCGCAGATGCTCCGCGGCATCCTCGGCCGAGAACACATCGCCCGAACCGATCACGGGAATCTCAACGGCGTCGGCAACCTCATCGACGACCGACCAATCGGCCTGGCCCGTATAGAGCTGCGTGGCGCAACGACCATGCACGGCGACTGCGGCAGCCCCTGCGCCCTCAAGCATCTGGGCAAATGTCGCGGCATTGCGGTCCTCGGCATAAAAGCCTTTGCGAATCTTGACGGTCACGGGCACGTGCGCCGCGCCCACCGTGGCCTCGACGATCTTCTCCGCCAGGTAGGGCGTGCGCATGAGCGCCGAGCCCTCGCCCTTGGTAACAACCTTGCGGGCGGGGCATGCCATATTGATATCGATGAGCGACAGGCGATCGCCAACGCGCTCCTCGACGGCAGCGACGGCGCTCGCAAACTGATCGGGCTTGGAGCCAAAGAGTTGCACGCAAATCTGCTGCTCCTCGTCGGCCGGTAGCACCAGGCGCCAGGTCTTGTTGCTGGCATAGGCAAGGCCCGCCACGCTCACCATCTCGCTGTAGGCAAGGTTGGCACCGCGACGGCGGCACATGATGCGGTAGGCAGGGTCGGTCACGCCCGCCATGGGAGCCATAAGGAACGGCTGCTCAGCATAGGCGCCCAGCAGCCGCTTGCTGTATTCAGAAAGCGCCATAGACCTACTCGTCCACCTTGAGGATCGCCATAAAGGCCTCCTGCGGGACCTCGACCGATCCGATGGCCTTCATGCGCTTCTTGCCCTCTTTCTGCTTCTCAAGCAGCTTGCGCTTACGCGAGATATCGCCGCCGTAGCACTTGGCAAGCACGTCCTTGCGGCGCGCCTTGACGGTGGAGCGGGCAATGATCTTGTTGCCGATAGCACCCTGGATGGGCACCTCGAACAGCTGACGCGGGATGATCTCCTTAAGTTTGTCGCACAGACCACGGGCCAGGCCATAAGCCTTGTCCTTATGGACGATAAACGACAGCGCGTCCACCTCGTCGCCCGAAAGCAAGATATCGAGCTTGACGAGCTCGGAGGGACGATACTCGTTGAACTCGTAGTCGAGCGAGGCATAGCCCTTGGTACGGCTCTTGAGCTGGTCAAAGAAGTCCAAGATGAGCTCGGCGAGCGGCATATCAAAGTGCATCTCGACCGACTTGCTCGTGAGATGGATCATGTCGGTAGTAATGCCGCGGTGCTCGATAGCGAGCTGCATGACGGCACCCGTATACTCGGGCGGGCAGATAATCTTGGCCTTGAGGTAGGGCTCCTCGATGCGCTCGATGCGCGTAGCCTCGGGCAGATCCTGCGGGCTGCGGACATCAATCATCTCGCCGTCAGTCTTGTAGACGTGATAGTCCACCGAGGGGCTCGTAGCAATGAGGTCAAGATTGAACTCACGCTCCAGGCGCTCCTTGACGACCTCCATATGCAGCAGGCCCAAGAAGCCCACGCGGAAACCAAAGCCGAGCGCCACCGAGGTCTCGGGCTCCCACACCAACGACGGGTCGTTGACGTGCAGCTTATCGAGCGCGTCACGCAGGTTCTCGTAGTCCTTGTTATCGATCGGGAACAGGCCCGTATAAACCATGGGCTTGGCCTCGCGGTAGCCGGGAAGCGGCTCGGGGCAGGGATTCGACGCCCACGTGAGGGTATCGCCCACGCGAACGGCCTCGGGGTCCTTCAGGCCCGTGACCACGTATCCGACCTCGCCGACCGTCAGCGCGTCAACCGGGGTCTCGGCGGGACGCTTGACGCCCACGCCATCGACCAAAAAGTCGCCCTTTGCCTGCATCATGCGCAAGGTATCGCCCTTTTTGATGGAGCCGTCAAAGATGCGCACCGTGGCGACGACGCCACGATACTCGTCGAAGTATGAATCCAGAATGAGTGCCTTGAGCGGCGCGTTCGCATCGCCCTTGGGCGGAGAGATCAGAAAGACAATGGACTCCAGCAGATCGTGGATGCCCTCGCCGGTCTTGCCCGAGACACACACGGCATCATCGGCAGGGATCGCCAGGTCATCCTCGATCTCGGTCTTAACCTCGTCGGGATGAGCCGAGGGCAGGTCAATCTTGTTGATGGCCGGCACAATGTCCAGATTGGCGTTCATGGCGAGCGTCGCGTTAGAGACGGTCTGCGCCTCAACGCCCTGCGTGGCGTCGACAACGAGCACCGCGCCCTCACAGGCTGCCAGCGAGCGCGAAACCTCATAGGTAAAGTCCACGTGGCCCGGCGTATCGATCAGATTGAACTGATACGTCTCGCCATCGTCGGCGTCATAGGACACGCGAACGGCATTGGACTTGATCGTGATGCCGCGCTCGCGCTCGATATCCATGGTGTCGAGCAGCTGCGACTCCATGTCGCGCTCGTCGACGGTATGGGTGAGCTCGAGAATGCGGTCACTGATCGTGGACTTGCCATGGTCGATGTGCGCAACAATCGAGAAGTTGCGGATGTGGGAAATGTCAATTGAAGTATTCATGCGGACTATCTTACCCGAGCGGTACAAAAAATGGAGCCTGTTCCATAAAACAGGCTCCATTTATGCGCGTAATCTGTGTGGTGTGAAATTTACAACTTAAGCGTTGATGCTGTTCACGAGCTTGGCAAGACCGGACTTGCGGTTGGAAGCCTGATTCTTGTGGATAACATGCTTGGCGGCAGCCATGTCGAGACGCTTGGTGACGGTCTTGAGGGCAGCCTGGGCCTTCTCGGCGTCGCCCTCGGCGACGGCGGACTGGACGTGCTTGGTCAGCGTCTTGAGCTCGGACTTGACAGCCTTGTTACGCATGCGAGCTGCCTCATTGGTGCGGATACGCTTCTTCTGAGACTTGATGTTTGCCACTTCTGGAGTTCCTTTCGAGTTCCTTGCAAAAAATGTATGACACCTCTGAGACACGGTGAGGTCATGCAAGCGCCTACTATAGCACGCTCCCCCTCAAAGGGATAGAACGAATTTGTCAAATAGGCAGGTATCATCACGATTTTCTCAAGATGTTCGTAATCCAGAGCAAAAGCGCGGTCTCCGAATCGGCCGAACCCTTGAGTGCGAGCTCCACATCGACCGCGCCCTCGAGCGCACCGACAAGCTCCGCCATAGAAAAACGCCGCGCCCAGGTCAGGTGATTCTTGACCTGCCAGGACTGGAGCTTGAGCGTTGCGGCCAGCTCACGACCCTGTCCGCGCGCATCGAGCGCCTTGGCAACGATAAGCTCGCGAATGCGGCCGCACAACAATGTGTACGTCCACACGTAGCTCTTGGCGGGCAGTAGATTGAAGAGCTCGAGCGAGCGGTGCATGTCACGGGCCGAGACTGCATTGAGAAAGTCCCAGGGTTGAACCTCGGCCGTACGTACAATCCAGTGCTCAACGTCGGCGAGCTCAATCTGGGGCGCCTCGACCATCTGGGCAAGCTTAGCCAAGTCGTTATCGAGCATGCGAGTGTTTTCACCCGAACGCGAGACGAGTTCCTCGGCGGCCGCCGTCGAGATCGACTTGCCGTGCTGCGACGCCATCTGTTGCACGCGGCGCGGTAACTCCCAGCGCTTGGTGCCGGAGCAATCGATCACGGCCTTCTTGTCGATCTTGGCGATCGCCTTATACAGGCGCGTGTTCTTGGCAAGCGAGTCAGCAATGATGAGGCAGACCGTTGTGGGGCTGGGACTCGCCAAATACTCGACAAGCGGCTCCGAGACCGCCTTGGCGAGTTTTGAGCAGCCGTCAAGGATTACCAGGCGAAACTCGCTGCCCATCGGAAAGGTGTTAAGCGATCCGATAATGGACTCGATATCGGGCTCCTTGGTCATGTCGCGCTCGTCGAGGTTGAACTCAACCATACCCGACTTTTCCAGACGCGCTTTCATACGCGAGACGGCGTGATCGCGCTTGACTCCGTCGGTACCGACAATCAGATATGCCGGCAGCAGACCGGTTTCGGACATTGCGCTCCCCTCCCGCAGGCCTTCGTATTCGTTCCGTGCCATTCTAGCCCAGGGGCCCACCACACGCCAACGACGTCGTCACGGTCGCTGGCATCGCATCGCAAAGCCATTCGCAGTCGGCGTGACGGTAATGTCGCCGTGTTCGATGGTGCACGCGAACACGCCGCCCGCTTCCTTAACGGCATCGATGCAGGCATCGGACGGATGGCCGTATCGATTCCCCTCGCCCGCACTCGCAAGGGAAAGCTCGGGCTTCAGGACGTCCAGCAACTCACCATCAACTGAAACCTTAGAGCCGTGATGCCCAAGTTTAAGGACATCGATATCCCCCACCTCCTGCACGAATTCCCGTTCTTGGACAAGCTCGGCATCACCGGTGAGGAGCATACGCAGGCCCTTGCCTTCCTGAACATAAGAGAGCAGCAGGACAAGCGAGTCCTCATTTCCCTCGCCATCCACGGACTCGAATGGCCACATCACGCGGGCGCAAAATGAGCCGATGTCGACCGTATCCCCACGGCGCACCTGCCGATACTCAACGCCAGGTCGGTTCAATACCTCGGCAGGTGCATCCTCCAGCGCATCCGCCGCCACGGCAATCGTTCCGACCGAAAACCGTTCGAGCACGGCAGGCAGACCACCCCAGTGGTCCTCATCCCAATGCGTCACAAAGACGGCATCGATATGGTGCACGTTATTGCGAACCAACGCCGCTACCACACGCTCGTCGAGCCCGCAGTCGACGAGTGCTACTGCGCCGCCCTGGCGGATAAGAATCGCATCGGCCTGGCCCACATCGAGCACCGTCACCGAAGGCGGAGCGAATCGATCCCAGTAGACGTACGGAATCGCAGCCAAGAGCACCAGGCATGCAAGCCCCACCGCCATAGGACGTGCACGGGGACGCGGCCACCGGACAAGCAGAACCGCCAGCAAACACGGCACTAGGTAAATCCACATGCTATCGGGCGGCACGCTCACGGATGCACCCGGCACGGCGGCAAACAGCTGCTCGAAAAACAGCGCGCAACGGGCGGCAATCATGGGCACAACGAGCGCCAAAGTCCGCAACGGTCCCACGAGCGAAAAGGGAACCAGCACGATCGATACGGCAAGCAGCACGCTCACCACCGGACCGATGACCGCATTTGCCAGCGGAGCAATGAGCGAGAACGTACCGAATGCAGGAATGGTAATGGGAAGTGTCGCCAGTTGCGAGCACAGCGTGACGGAAAGCATGCTGGCGACGCCCGATGGCACACCCAGCTCACCCAAAGCGTAGGTCGCATAGGGGCAAAAGCACAGAATGGCTAAGACGCTAGCACATGAAAGCTGAAAGCCCATCTCGAACAGCACCGTCGGCCGCAGCAGCACAAAGATGGACATGGTTGCGAAGAGTGCCGATGCGCCGTGCCGGCGACGCCCCGCGCCGTTTACGACAAGCGTCGCGAACACCATGCAGCACGCGCGCACGGCCGAGGGAGACGCGCCAGTAAAGGCAGCGTAGCCCACAAGCGTTATCGCCAATATCGCCCGCTGAAGACCACGTGAGCACCGAGTCTTTTGCAATACGCCCTCGATTACAAACCCCACGATAGCCAAATGGCTGCCCGAGACGGCGATAAGATGCGCCGTTCCCGTCACCGAAAACCAGTCGCCCGCCGGCTGGGCGCGCAGCTCGGCCGAACGACCGCAGACGACACCGGCTATGAGCGCACGCGCCGGGTCGGTCGCAGGCGCGATGGACGCAAGCAGCCCATTTCGCAGCCGAAGCAGCGGCCCCGGAGAACCCTCATCGACCGACACAATCCGAACGGCTTTAACCTTGCGCACCTCGCCTCGGAGCACGCGCGATCGTCCATACGCATCGTTCTCAAAACGTGAAACGCGACCGATAACACGCACGTGCGCCCCGACCCTGAGCTCGCGGTCACACGATAGGCGGACCGTTGCCAAGTTCTTGCCGTCCGTGCGTGCCTCGCAGGTATAGGAATACACGTTGTCGTTTATGGATGGATCACCCTGCACGACAAACTCGAGGCTGCTTGCCGCTCGACCATCGAGCGCCTTCGAAGCGCTCAGCGCGCCCACAGCCCACCACACAGAGACGACCGCTCCCGCCACGAGGCCAACGGACGCGGCATACAGCCACCGCTTTAAAGGGGCAAGCCGCGCACAAGATTGAGCCAGCACAACGAATACCGCCGCCGCGACGGGGATGGCCCATAGCGGCCCGACCGCCGGCGCCTGCTCCCTCAGCAGCGCATCAGCGGCCACGTTGAGCACCAAGGCGCAGCTCATGCACATGCCGGCACACAGGGCCATCGTCCACGGAATCAGGGGCCGCGGAGGCATCACATGCTCGCGCTCGGTCGCACTCATACGCAGATGCTATCTTTGATTTTGGCAAGCTTTTTCTCGCCGATTCCCGACACACGCATCAGATCGTCAACCGAGGCAAAAGCACCGTTCTTTGTCCGCTCATCGATAATCGACTGGGCCATGGAGGGGCCGATGCCCGAAAGCGTCTGCAGCTCTGCCGCGCTTGCCGTATTGATGTTTACTAGACCTGTTGCGCCACTCACGTCCGATGATGCGGAAGCCCCACCATCAACACCGGCTTCCGCAATGGACGCCTGCTGCTCCCCTACCGTTGGAACGTAAATCTTCTGTCCATCGACGACCTTAGATGCCCGATTGAGCCCCGTAACGTCTGCCTCGGGCGCCAGCCCGCCGGCGGCATCAATCGCCTGAGCCACCCGCGCGCCGTCCTTGAGACGATATACACCGGGCGACACAACGGCGCCATCGACATCGACATAGACCTCTGCCGCGGCAGACGCCTTAGACGAAGAACCTTCGGATGTCTTTCCGCTCGAGGCATCACCGGATCCCGGCTCCACCAACGAGCCCGGACCGTCAGTGCGCTCAAACGACACGCCACCGGCACCGCCGCCAAGGTTCGCCATCGCCAGTCCACTCGCCATCGCAATGACGACCAGTATCGCCATCACCACTGCCTTATGACCGAGTAGCTTGCCCGCCCAGCGGTCCATCTTTTTGACCCGTTCGTGTTGTTCGCGCTGCGCCATAGCAAAACCTCCCAACAACATCGTGTCAGGAAAAGAGCCCTGCAACAGCCGCGCTCCAAAACCGGTTTTAGCGGTCAAACCAAAAACCGACCAAAACCTTGCACAAATCTGTCCATTTATTCAGGCACACGTCAGCAAATGAACACTTAGCCGCAAAATGCCCAGATAGCAAAAGACCGACGATGCAGACGCATCGTCGGTCTATGCACAAAATTACTCGTGATCTTGGTAAATCTCACGCGGAGCAAGCTCCGAATGTTTGCGTTTTAAGGTCTTAGGGGCCTTATACGTGTTGCTCTCGAAGTCAATGTACTCGGTCTGCTTGAGCAGGCGCTCGATCATCTCCTCGTGATCGAACAACTCCCACGCCTCATGCACGGCATCGAGTTTGGCGTGCGTCTCGGGGCGGCGCGGCATAAAGAGCGTGCAGCAGTCGGGAGCGGCCTCGGTCGAGATATCGAAGGTACCGATCTCTTCGGCACGCGCGATGATCTCCTGCTTGTCCGAACCGATAAGAGGACGGAACACGGGGATCTTCACGGCCTCGTTAACGGCCATGATATTCTCAAGCGTTTGGGAGGCAACCTGTCCAAGCGATTCGCCCGTCACGATGGCCTTGGCGCCCTCGATGTGTGCAATGCGCTCGGCAACCGAATACATAATGCGGCGATACATGATCACGCGCAGGTTGCTGGGACAGGTGACCGAAATCTCACGCTGGCAGTCGCCAAACGGCACCACGTACAGGCGGCCGATCTGGACACCCGGCTCAAGCGCACGGATGATGTCCTGCACCAAATACTCGCTCGTGTCGGGCGTCTGCGGACGACCTGAGAAATGTACCGGCACGCACACCGCGCCGCGACGCGCGAGCATCCAGGTCGCCACCGGAGAATCAATACCCGACGACAGCAGCGTCACGACCTTGCCGGCAGAACCCACCGGCAGACCGCCCACGCCGCGCTCGGAGCGCGCGTACACATAAACGCCACCCTGGACCACCAGTACGTGCACCATCGCATCGGGGTCGTGCATTTGAACCTTTTTATCGGGGAAGGCCTCACACAGCACCTCGCCCACCTGACGGTTGATGTCAATCGAGGTGAGCTCATAGTCGGTATTGGAGCGCTTGGCGTGCACCTTAAACGAATCGAAGGGACCAAACTCGCGCAGCGCCTTCACGGCGGCGGCGCAGTACTCCTGCGGGTCGCGGTTGGTGTGATACGCCAAAGACACACGAGCAACGCCGGGAACGGTGCGAATGACACGCGCCGCCTCGTCGGCCTGATGCTCGTTAAAGGTCACGAGGATATAACCGGAAATTCGAGACACGGCATTCACGGAAAAGGCGGCCAAGGCCGCCTTGATGTTATCCATGAGGATATGCTCAAAATGTGCGCGGTTCTTGCCCTTCAGTCCAACCTCGTGATAGTGGACCAGGCAGACGCGAGCCGCCATTTAGGCTTCAGCAACCTTGTGGCCGAGCGCCTTCTCGTAACGGGCCTCATCGTAAGAGATGTCGCCGTCGACAATCTCGTCCATAGCCATCGAGATGGTATCGGCACCGGAAAGCCCGATGGTGATGTCATCGACATCCTGGACGGCAAGCACGCGGTTGTGCTGGCCACGCAGCATGCTATTGATGTCGCAGGCGCGCTTGGAGGCAAGCGAAGCAAGCAGGAAGCGGTTGTGATCGGTCTTCTCCAGAAGATCGTCAATGCAAGGCTTTACAACGGACACGGACCTCAGATCCTTTCATGCATATCGAGAACGCGAACGAGCTCATCGGTCGCGCGGTCGAGATCGTCATTAACCACGACGTCGTCGTAGCGGTCGGCAAGGGCAAGCTCATCGGCGGCGTTTGCCATACGCAGCTCAATCGTCTCGGGCGTCTCGGTACCGCGACCGACTAGACGCTCGCGGAGTACTTCAAGCGAAGGCGGCTTGATAAAGATCAGCACGGCCTCGGGGAAACGCTCCTTCACCTGCAGGGCGCCCTGGACATCGATCTCCAAAATCAGAGATGCGCCAGAGGCGAGCTTGGATGTGACCTCGCTCACCAACGTGCCGTAGCAGTTACCGTGGACCTCGGCCCACTCAACAAACTCACCGTTTGCCACGCGGCGGTCGAACTCCTCGCGCGTCAGAAAAAAGTAGTTGACGCCGTCGACCTCACCTTTGCGTGGTGCTCGCGTGGTAGCCGAAACCGTCAGGCCCAGGTTCGAGCGACGCTCGCGCACACGAGTGACGAGCGTGCCCTTGCCTGCACCTGACGGTCCAGAAATCACAAAGAGCTTGGAATCCTGAGCGCTCACTTATTTGGTCAGCTGCTCGAGGAGCTGCTCGCGCTGACGGACGCCGAGGCCCTGGACGCGACGGGTAGCGGAGATACCGAGCTCCTCCATGATCTTGGCGGCCTTGGCCTTGCCATAACCAGGGAGAGACTCGATGAGGGTGGAAACCTTCATGCGGGAAGCGATGGGGTCATCGGAGTTGAGCACGGACTCGAGGGACTTCTCGCCCTTCTTGATCTGCTCGCGAAGCTCAGCGCGGGCGTGACGTGCGGCAGCAGCCTTCTCAAGAGCCTGCTTGCGCTGCTCATCGGTAAGCTGAGGGAGTGCCATTCGTACCTCCAAATAGTTGGGTTATATCTGATTCAATAATTGGCATTTTAGCACGTAGAACGTACAAAATGCCCAATCGCGGCTCCATAGGTTAGACGATACCCGCAAAAAGTGCAATATACTGCGCCCAAAGTTAAGCCCCTGACCTGCGATTCCACACAAAGGATGGGAAAGTTTACGCAGGCACAGGGGCTATTTTGTGCTAATGAGACCCAAAAGTGGTGACTTAGGGGAATCTTTTAGGCGACGTTTTCGACCAGCTCAGCGACAATAGCGTCAAAGGCGGCAACCGGATCGTCGGCGCCGGTGATGGGACGGCCCACCACAATGTGGCTTGCGCCACGCTCGATAGCCTGGGAAGGCGTCGCCACGCGGGACTGGTCACCAAGGGCGGCACCCACCGGACGCACACCCGGAGTCACGATCAGGGCATCGGGACCCAGAAGCTCACGCATGTCGTGAGCCTCCATCGGCGAACACACGATACCGTCGATGCCGTTGGCCTGAGCGAGCTTTGCCAGGCGAGCGGCCTCCTCGGCCACGGGCGACTCGATGCCGATCTCGCTCAAGGCATCCTGATTCATGCTCGTAAGCACGGTGATGGCGACGAGCTTGGCGCGGTCCTCGCGCGCCTCCTCGGCGCCCTCGCGGCAGGCAGCGAGCATGGCGCCCGAACCCAAGCCGTGAACCGAAAGCAGGTCGGCACCGGCAAGCGAGGCCGAGCGGGCGGCACCGCGAACCTGATGCGGAATATCATGGAACTTGAGGTCAAGGAAGACCTTAAAGCCCAGGTCCTTGAACGTCTTGACGATCTGGGGACCCTCGGCGTAATAGAGCGTCATGCCAACCTTGAGCCAGGCGGCATGGCCCGAAAGCTCGTGGGCGAGCTCGAGCGCACGCTCACGATCGCAGTCGAGAGCGACGATAACGCGGTCGCGGGCATCGGTCTCTAGCATTCGAAAGCACCTACCAGTTCATTGATGTCCTTCACGCCCTGGGACTCCGCCCAGGCCTCGAGCTCGCGCGCGATCTTGAGCGAAGCGCACGGATCGACGAAGTTGGCCATACCGACCGACACGCAGGTGGCGCCAGCCAGGATAAACTCGGCCGCATCTTCGCCCGTCATGACGCCACCGACACCGTTGATGGGGATATCGACGGCCTGAGCGACCTCCCAGACCATGCGAACGGCGATGTGGTGGCACAGCGGGCCCGAAAGGCCGCCCTTTGGCTTGGCCACGCGCGACTTGCGGGTATGGACGTCGATGGCCATGCCCTGGATGGAGTTGATGACCGAAAGGCCGTCGGCACCGGCAGCCTCGAGGGCCTTGGCGATCTCAGCGATGTTGACCGGCGCCATCTTCACGAACAGCGGCTTATCGGTCACCTTACGGCAGGCAGCCATAACGGCAGAGGCGCCCTCGGGCGAGGAGCCCATGGCGGCACCGCCGGCGGCGATATTGGGGCAGCTCACGTTGATCTCGTAGCCGGCAGCCCAAGGGCACAGCTCAACATACATCTCGAGTGCGCGGACAAACTCGTCAACGGAGTGGCCGGCAACCTGACAGATGACCTGACAACCGTCCTTGGAGAGCTGCTCGAGCCACGGACCGGACTCACGGGCAAAGGCAGCCACGCCGGGGTTCTGAAGGCCCACGGAGTTGATCATACCGCCGGGAATCTCGGCCATGCGGGGTGCGGGGTTGCCGGGCCAGGGCTCGGCAGCGCAACCCTTGGTGGTGATGGCGCCCAGCTGGGAAACATCAAAGAAGTTCTGGAACTGCCAACCGTAGCCAAAGGTACCGGCTGCGGTGTTGATGGGGTTCTGCATCTTGACACCGCCGAAATCGACGGCCATGTTCACGGTACCCACTAGAAGACCACCACCTTGGAAGCATCGAACACGGGGCCGCACATGCAAGCACCCTTCATACCGTCAACCGTCTCGACATTGCAGGTGTTGCAGGCGCCAAAGCCGCAGCTCATCATGCGCTCGAGCGACACCTCGCAGTACGCACCGGCCTCGGCGGCAGCGGCGGCGACCTTCTTCATCATGACGGCGGGACCGCAGCTGGCGACGTAGTCGTAGCCGCCCTCGCCGAGCAGCTCGGCTGCCGGGTCGGTGCAAAAACCGTGCGTGCCCAGCGTGCCATCGTCGGTGCACACGTTAACCGTGGCGCCCAGCGCGCGGAACTCGTCGATGCCCACGGCCTTGGAAGCGGTGCCAAAGCCCAAGCACACGTCCACATCAACACTCTGCTCGGCCAGCATACCGGCAAGACACAGCACAGGCGGAACGCCGATGCCACCGGCGACGAGCAGGGCCTTCCTGGTGCCCTCGGGTACCATCCAGCCACGGCCACCGGGGCCCAGCAGGTTAGAGGAGGAGCCAGGGCCCATCTGGGACAAACGACGGGTATCGTCGCCCACGACGGCGTACCACAGCTCGACGGTGCCGGCCTGGGCGTCGGCGCGGTAGTAGCTCAGGGGCACGCGAAGCAGCGAGGACGAATCACCGGGTACGGCGATGTTCACAAACTGACCGGGCTTGAGCGCACTTGCAAGCTTGGGGGCCGAGATGACGAGCGAGAAGACGCCGTCGGCAATCTCCCGGTTCGAGACGACCTCGAAGTCGTGCATGCGTGCAGTGGAAGGTGTGGGCATAAACGCTCCAATCCCCCATGCGGTTGCATGGTCCAAACGAATAGAAAGCGCGGCACCGCAAGGGCGCCGCGCACAAAAGCGATAAGGCTATGCTAGCAGATGCAGCCGTCGGCGAGCGTCTGCTTGCCGCCGACAAACACATCGGTGGCACGACCGGTGAGCGTGCGGCCGGCGAAACCGGAGTTCTCGGCGCGCGACTCGTAGCCGTCCTCGCCGACCGTCCAAGTGGCGGACGCGTCGAAGACGGTCAGGTCGGCAACGGAGCCCGCCTTGACCTGAACCTGGTCGAGGCCCAGAATCTCACGCGGCTTGATGGCCATGAGCTCGACCATGCGGCCCACGCTCATCTTGCCCGTGTTGACCAGCTCGGTGAGTACGAGCGACAGGGAGGTCTCAAGGCCGATCATGCCAAAGGGCGCAAGCTCGAACTCGCGGGCCTTCTCCCACGGGGTGTGGGGAGCGTGATCGGTGACGATAGCGTCGACGGTGCCGTCGATGACGCCCTGACGGATGGCCTCGGCATCTTCCTCGGTACGCAGCGGCGGATTGACCTTGAGCGAGGTGTTGTAGGTCTCGTCCAGGTCGTTCTCAGTCAGGAACATGTGGTGCGGGGTAGCCTCGCAGGTAACCTGAACGCCAGCGGCCTTACCGGCACGCACGATCTCCAGACCATGGGCGGTGGAGATGTGCTGGATGTGCAGCTTGGCACCGGTCAGCTTGGCGATCTCGATGTCGCGGGCGATCTGGAGCTCCTCGCCGGCAGCCGGCCAACCCTCGAGGGCCAGACGGGTCGAGACCTTGCCCTCGTTGATCTGGCCGTGGCCGACCAGGTCCTCGTCCTGGCAGTGGCTCATGAAGACCTTGCCGAACATCTTGCCGTAGTCCATGCAGCGACGGAGCATGCCCGCGCCCTGCACGCCGCGACCGTCATCGGTGAAGGCGACGGCGCCGTGGGCGACCATATCGCCCATCTCGGACATGGCCTCGCCCTTAAGACCGCGGGTCATGGCGCCCGACGGATAGACGCGGCAGTGGCCGACCTCGGCAGCGCGGGACTTGACGAACTCCACGACAGTGCCGTTATCGGTGACGGGATCGGTGTTGGGCATGGAGCACACGCCGGTAAAGCCGCCCTTGGCAGCTGCGCGGGTGCCGCTCTCGATGTCCTCTTTGACCTCGTAGCCGGGCTCGCGAAGGTGAACGTGCATATCCACCAGGCCGGGGACGAGGTACTTGCCGGAAAGGTCGCGGACCTCGGCTCCCTCGACGGCGAGATTCTCGCCGACCTCGGCGATCTTGTCGCCGTCAATCAGGACGTCAACGACACCGTCAAGCTCGACGGACGGGTCGACGACGTGGGCATTCTTAAGAAGCAAGGCCATTATCGGCACCTCCAAGCAGCAGATACAGGATAGCCATACGCACGCAGATACCGGCGTAGACCTGCTCCAGGATGACGGAGCGTTGCGGGTGGTCGGCCATATAGGAATCGAACTCGACGCCGCGGTTGATGGGGCCCGGGTGGCAGATGATCGCGTCGGGCTTCATGAGCTTCTCGCGGTCCTTGGTCAGGCCGAAGAGCTTGTGGTACTCGCGAATGGTCGGGAACGGGGCACCCTCGAGGCGCTCCTGTTGCACGCGCAGCATGTAGACGACGTCCAGCTCGGGCAGGACGGAATCGAGGTCGCTCGTCACGTGGTCGCAGCCCAGAACCTCGGGCGCCGGCGGCAGCAGCGTGCCGGGGGCGACGGCGTAGGTCTCGCAGCCCATGATCTTAAGGGCGGGGATCAGCGAGCCGCAGACGCGGGAGTGGGCGATATCGCCGACGACGGCGACCTTCAGACCGTGGAAGTCACCCTTGTGCTCCCAGATGGTGTACAGGTCGAGCAGGGCCTGCGTAGGATGGTTGTGCTTGCCGTCACCGGCGCAGATGACGCTTGCGGGCGAGTTCTGCGTGACGATGTAGGGAGCGCCGGCGTGCTTATCGCGCACGACAATGCAGTCGATCTTATAGGCGTTGAGGGTCTCGACGGTGTCGACGAGGCTCTCGCCCTTGACCGTGGAGGTCGAGGAGCCGCCAAAGTTAAGGCTGTCGGCCGAAAGACGCTTCTCGGCGAGCTCGAAGGAGCTGCGGGTGCGCGTCGAGGGCTCGTTGAACATGTTGACGATGGTCTTGCCCTTGAGCGTGGGGACCTTCTTGATGGCACGCTCGTTGACCTCGGAGAACGCCTTGGCGGTCTCGAGGATGAGCTTGATGTCCTCTTCGGAGTACTCGGTAATGTCGATCAGGTGCTTATGGTTGAACGCCACGGTACTACTCACCTCCCAGCGGCGCGGAGCCCACGTGGGAACCCGGCGCGACGTCGTTAATCTCGACGGCGGTGTGGCCGTCGACTTCCTTCATATATAGGTGCACGTTCTCCTCATGCGACGAGGGAACGTTCTTGCCGACAAAGTCCGGCGAGATGGGGAGCTCGCGGTGGCCGCGGTCAACGAGAACTGCCAGCTCAATGCGGCTCGGACGGCCCAGGTCCATGACGGCGTCGAGAGCGGCGCGGATGGTACGACCCGTATAGAGGATGTCGTCCACCAGCACGACGCGCTTGCCGTCGACGCTGAAGGGAATGTTGGTAGCGTGGATCGCGGGAGCGAAATTGGTCGCATAGTCATCGCGATAGAAGCTGATATCGAGACTGCCAAGCGGAACGTCGACGCCCTCGATCTCCTTGATCTCCTCGGCGAGCTTCTTTGCCAGAAGGTCGCCGCGCGTGACGATGCCGACCAGAGCGAGGTCTTCACAGCCCTCGTTGCGCTCGAGAATCTCGTGCGCGATGCGGGTCATCGCTCGATTGACGGCGGTCTCGTCCATGATGACCGCCTTGGGGGAAGTCGTGCCCATCGATCTCCTTCCTCACATGTCTTGACTGCTGACACAGTCAAAAAAATAGATGCCCGACCGCTTAAAGCGGACCAGACACCCACAGGAAAGGCTGCTCTTTGGCAGCTATGTAATTCCATGTGGGTATCTCGTACCCCTTTAATGGTCAAGGGATAGTGTAGCCAACCTCGAGCTTAATTGCGAGCGTAAATACAGAGCAATCCGTAAACGGAGCCCAATGCTCCATAAACCTATATATATTTGTGGGACGAGCTTGAAAACACACGCACGAGCTGGCATAATCCCCTCTGCTGCACGCAAATCGGATCTACGTCCAGGGCCGTGGCGTGAGCACTATCGCCAAAAGAGGAATATCTCTGTGTAGATTGCGCACAGGGAGCGACTTCTGTGCTATAGTTCAGGCTTGTTTGTTAACGCGACATGTTCGTTTGTCGCCCAAGGAGGGTCAGTTATGTCCAAAGTTTGCGAAGTTTGCGGTAAGCACCCCGTTGCCGGTCGCTCCATCAGCCACTCTCACCGCGTCACCAACCGTAAGTTCCGCCCCAACATCCAGCGCGTCTACGTCGTCGTCGATGGTCACCGTCGCAAGATGAACGTTTGCTCCACCTGCCTCAAGTCTGGCAAGGTTGCGCGCTCCTAAATAAGGTCTTACCAACAAGTACCTCGGACTCTCCGGGTCAAAGACCTCGCGTTCATATAGAACTTACCAAAGGCGCCCTCCCCTACGGAGGGCGCCTTTTTGCACTCATTGGGGACAGACTTACATGAGTGTTTTCACGCATTGGGGACAGACGTAACGCATGCCAGCAGCGGTTCGGCCCCTGCCTCACGCCGCCTCGTTCCAGCCCGCGGTGGCCTTGGTTACGCTTGTAGCGCCGATGCCGGTGATACGGGCAATTTGCTTGACCGTGAGATGTGCCCGCCTAAGCCTCAGCAGACACGCATCACGATCGGGGCGTGGCAGGGCCTTGAGCAGCGCAGGATCTATGCTCGGAAGGACTTCGCGCGCAACGGAAAGAGCATCCTCATCGAGGATCCGTCGGCGTGGAAGAATCTCAACTGACCAGATCCGCCCGGCAACTTCCTTAAGATGCTCACAATAGCGACGAGACCCCCCGACAATATCGAGCATAGGGGCCACGTCACAGATGTCAAAGGGATCGTAGCCCAGCTGGTATGCCCTAAAGCTTGACCAGCGGTATGCTTCGAGAGAGTCGATCGCACCTTTCACAGGATTGAGATGGATATAATCGAGTAGCTGCACCGCCTGTGTGTCCGACTCAACCGCAACACGCGAATAGCGATTGTCAAACAGATGGCCCGTTCTTCCCGTTTTCCCATTGAAATACTTAGCATACGCCGTCAGTGCGCACTGCATTGCCTTTGAAAGGTTGTCATATGGGTCATCAACCATCAAATGGAAGTGGTTGTCCATAAGGCACCAAGCCAACACTGCCACTTTATGGCGTGCAAACCTGTCCGAGATGTCCGATAAGAAACGATATCGGTCAGAGTCATCTTCAAAAATAATCTGTTTGGAGTTGCCACGGTCAAAGACGTGGTAATAGCCGGTGAGCGAAACGGCGCGGGCGCATCGGGGCATAATCTCTCCTTTCAAAAACTGAACAGGCAACACCTAAAAGGAGAGAAGGAACGCGAAATGCTGAGCCTGTGATCTATTTATATCCAATGAGCGGCAAAAAAGGCCCAGAACGGCAAAATGGCAAAACGATGTCTGTCCCAAATGAGTATAAGCACTCATGTAAGCCTGTCCCCAATGAGCGGGGCGGTGGAGCAGGCAAGTAGTTTTAGTTAAAACGTTTCAGTTTATTGAAGCGTTTTAGTTTGTCTTTTACGGGAATCTGACCGTTCACCGATTTATTTCTTGCTATCATGCATCTTGTAGGGTAAATCTCCGATCGCAAGGAGACACAAATGGTGAAAAAGTCACCGGAAAACACTACTCCCGCAATTGTGGACAACGTAGAGGCGCTTGAGGCTAAGCTCGCTCAGATGCGAGAGGCCCAGGCGCTTTTTGCTACGTACACGCAGGAGCAGGTCGACAAGATCTTCTATGAGGCCGCCATGGCCGCCAACAAGGCTCGTATCCCGTTGGCGAAGATGGCCATCGAGGAGACCGGCCGCGGCGTTCTTGAGGACAAGGTCATCAAGAACCACTACGCCGCAGAGTACATCTACAACGCTTACAAGAACACCAAGACCTGTGGTGTCCTGGAGCGCGACGAGGCTTACGGCATCACCAAGATCGCCGAGCCCATCGGCATCGTGGGCGCCGTCATCCCGACGACCAACCCCACCTCCACCGCGATCTTCAAGACGCTGATCAGCCTGAAGACCCGCAACGCCATCATCATCTCCCCGCACCCGGCTGCCGCCAAGTGCACCATCGCCGCCGCCAAGCTCGTGCTTGACGCCGCCGTCAAGGCCGGCGCCCCCGAGGGCATCATCGGCTGGGTCGATGTCCCCTCCATCGAGCTGACCAACATGGTCATGCGCGACGTCGACATCATCCTCGCCACCGGTGGCCCGGGCATGGTCAAGGCCGCCTACTCCTCGGGCAAGCCCGCCCTGGGCGTTGGCGCCGGTAACACCCCGGTCGTCATCGACGACACCGCTGACGTGCTGCTCGCCGTCAACTCCATCATCCACTCCAAGACCTTCGACAACGGCATGATCTGCGCTTCCGAGCAGTCCGTGACCGTCATCGACACCATCTATGACCAGGTTAAGGCCGAGTTCCAGAAGCGCGGCTGCTACTTCGTCAAGCAGGGTGCCGAGATGGAGGCCCTGCGTGCCGCCATGTTCAAGAACGGTGCCCTCGATCACCGCATCCCCGGCATGGCTGCCGCCAAGATCGCCGAGCTCGCCGGCATCGAGGTTCCTGCCAAGACCAAGATCCTGATCGCCGAGGTCACCTCCACCGACCCCGCCAAGGAGGAGTTCTCCCACGAGAAGCTCTCCCCGGTCCTGGCCATGTATCACGCCAAGGACTTCCAGGAGGCCGTCGACAAGGCCGAGCACCTGGTGCTCGCCGGTGGCCCGGGCCACACCGCCTCTCTGTACGTGCACCCTGCCCAGGCCGAGAAGATCAGCCTGTTCGAGCACGTCATGAAGGCCTGCCGTATCGTCATCAACACCCCGTCCTCGCACGGCGGCATCGGTGACCTGTACAACTTTGGCATGAAGCCGTCTCTGACCCTGGGCTGCGGCTCCTGGGGCGGCAACTCCGTCTCCGAGAACGTTGGGGTGAAGCACTTGATCAACGTTAAGACTGTGGCCGAGCGCCGTGAGAACATGCTGTGGTTCCGCGCTCCCGAGAAGGTCTACTTCAAGAAGGGTTCCACGCCCGTCGCCCTCGACGAGCTTGGCAACGTCATGGGCAAGAAGCGCGCCTTCATCGTCACCGACCAGTTCCTCTTCAAGAATGGCAACACCCGCGCCATCGAGGCCAAGCTCGACGAGATGGGCATCGCCCACGACTGCTTCTACGACGTCGAGCCCGATCCGTCGCTGCAGTGCGCACGTCGCGGCGCCAAGCAGATGGCTCTCTTTGAGCCGGACGTCATCATCGCCGTCGGCGGTGGCTCCGCTATGGACGCCGGCAAGATCATGTGGATGATGTACGAGCACCCCGAGTGCAAGTTTGAGGACATGGCCATGGACTTCATGGACATCCGCAAGCGTATCTTCACCTTCCCCGAGATGGGCAAGAAGGCCTACTTCGTCGCCGTCCCGACCTCTTCGGGCACCGGTTCCGAGTGCACGCCGTTCGCCATCATCACCGACAAGGAGACCGGCATCAAGTGGCCGCTCGCCGACTACGCGCTGCTCCCCAACATGGCTATCGTCGACGCCGACAACTGCATGACCGCCCCGCGCGGCCTGACCGCTGCCTCCGGCATCGACGTCATGACCCACGCCATCGAGTCCTACGTCTCCATCATGGCTTCCGACTACACCAAGGGCCTCTCCGAGCGCGCTGCCAAGCTCGTCTTTGAGAACCTGCCCTCCAGCTTCACGAACGGCGCCAAGGACCCGCATGCCCGCGAGGAGATGCACAACGCCTCCTGCATGGCCGGTATGGCCTTCGCCAACGCCTTCCTGGGCCTCAACCACTCCATGGCCCACAAGCTCGGCGCTTTCCATCACCTGCCTCACGGCCTCGCAAACGCCGTCATCCTGACCCGCGTCATGCGCTACAACGCCGCCGAGGCTCCCGTCAAGATGGGTACCTTCTCCCAGTATCCTTACCCCAACGCGCTGCACAACTACGCCGAGATGGCCAAGTACTGCGGCATCGAGGGCAAGGACGACAAGGAGGTCTTCGAGAACTTCATCACGAAGCTCGAGGAGCTCAAGGACTTCATCGGCGTCAAGAAGACCATCGCCGACTACGGTGTTGACGAGCAGTACTTCCTCGACACCCTCGACGAGATGACCGAGCAGGCATTCAACGACCAGTGCACCGGCGCTAACCCGCGCTACCCGCTCATGAGCGAGATCAAGGAGCTCTACCTGGACGCCTACTACGGCCGCGAGCCCCAGGACTACGCCGTCTGCTAGTTTTAGCACGGTTTTTAACGGCGGGGGTGCACGGGTGTTTCACACACCCCCGCCGTCGCTTCTATCGCATCGTTGAAAGGATGCAACCATGCTGCTACCCGATTCCAAGACCGAGCTCGTCCGCCGCGGCAACAAGGTCGTTTACGACCTGGGCGACAAGATCGTCAAGGTCTTTAACGAGACCAAGCCTGTCTCCGACGTGTTCAACGAGGCTTTGAATCTTGCCCGCATCAATGAGTGCGGCATCCGCAGCCCCAAGGCGCTCGAGGTTTCCCAGCTCGAGAACGCCAACGGCTGGGCGCTCGTGACCGAGAAGGTTCCGGGCACCACCCTTGCCGAGAAGATGACTGCCGAGCCCCAGCGCTTTGGTGAGTACCTCGAGATGTTCGTCGACCTCCAGATCGAGATCCACGGCTACACCTCCCCGCTGCTCAACCGTCAGCGCGACAAGTTCGCCCGCATGATCGACAGCCTTGATCAGCTCAATGCCACCACGCGCTACAACCTTCAGGAGCGTCTGGACGGCATGACTAAGGAGTTCAAGGTCTGCCACGGCGACTTCAACCCCTCCAACGTCATCGTCGGCGACGACGGCCAGCTCTATGTGTGCGACTGGGCACACGCTACCCAGGGCTCCCCTGCTGCCGACGTTGCCACCACCTACCTGCTCTTCGCCCTCAACAGCAAGGATCAGGCTGAGGCCTACCTGGAGCTCTACTGCGACCGCGCCGACATGCCCATGCAGGTCGTGCGTCAGTGGACGAGCATCGTCGCCGCTTCCGAGCTCGCTCGTAAGCGCAACGTGAACGATGAGTTCCTTAAGAACTGGATCGACGTCGTCGATTATCAGTAATATCTGAGCGATTTATTTCGCATCGGAGGCACAATGGAAAACCCCGCAGCTCATTTGGGCTGTGGGGTTTTCCTTTACCCGTCGAGTATATTCAGCACAAAAAAAGACTGCTCCGCATCTCATTCTAAGAGAGATACGGAGCAGTCCCGCAATTACATCTAATAGCAGAAACGTCGATTAACGGCGGGCCGCCTTAACAAGCTCGGCAACCTTGGCGACGACCTCGTCAATCGCCACGTCCTCGCGCTCGCCCGTGGCACGGTCCTTGAGCTCAACGGTGCCGTTCTTAAGGCCGCGCTTGCCCAGAACCACCTGATACGGGAAGCCCATAAGATCGTTGTCGGCAAACTTAAATCCGGGACGCTCGTCACGATCATCGACGACGACCTCAATACCCTCGGCACACAGGCCCTCGACGATTTGGTCGCAAACAGTAGCGCACTCCTCCTTCTTGGGATCAAGCGGAATCACCGCGACCTCGTACGGGGCAACGGAGACCGGCCAGACGATACCGTGCTCGTCATTGTGCTGCTCCACGACGGCAGCGAGCGAGCGGGACACACCCACGCCGTAGCAACCCATGATAAGCGGCTTCTCCTTGCCGTCCTCGTCCATAAAGGTGGCGCCCATGGCCTCGGAATACTTGGTACCCAGCTGGAAGACCTGCGAGACCTCGATGCCGCGGGCAGCGGAGAGCGGCTTGCCGCAGTGCGGGCAGGGATCGCCGGCGACGACGGTTACCAGGTCGGCCCACTCGTCGACGGTAAAGTCGCGCTCGGGGCAGGCACCGGTATAGTGATAGTCGACCTCGTTGGCACCGCAGGCCCACTGCTTGGACTCGCGCAGGCTCTCGTCGCACACCAGGCGAATGCCCTCGGGAAGGTTAACCGGTCCGATAAAGCCCTTATGCAGACCGTAGGTCTGGAGCTCCTCATCGGTCATCATGCGATAACCCTTGCCAAAGACATGCTCGGCCTTGCAATCGTTGAGCTCGTGATCGCCCGGAACAATGGCCACGACCGGCTTGCCCTCGGCGTCGATGAGTGCCA
>CABUXM010000020.1 GCA_902495545.1 uncultured Collinsella sp.
GCTTCGTCGAACTGCGAGTTGTACAGGTCGGCGTAGAAGCCGCCCTGGGCGAGCAGCTCGTCGTGCGTGCCCTTCTCGACGATGTCGCCGTCGCGAATCACCAAGATCACGTCGGCGTTGCGGATCGTGGACAGGCGGTGCGCGATGACAAAGCTGGTGCGGCCCTGCATCAGCGCATCCATGGCACGCTGAATGAGCTCCTCGGTGCGGGTGTCCACGTTAGAGGTCGCCTCGTCCAAAATCAGCGCCGGACGGTCGGCCAAAATGGCGCGGGCGATGGTCACGAGTTGGCGCTGGCCCTGCGAGAGGTTGGTGCCCTCCTCGTTGATCATAAAGTCGTAGCCGCCGGCGAGCGTATGGATAAAGTGGTCGCAGCGTGCAGCGCGTGCGGCGGCCTCGACCTCGGCATCGCTCGCATCGGGACGTCCGTAGCGGATGTTCTCGCGGATGGTGCCGTTAAACAGCCAGGTATCCTGCAGTACCATGGCAAACTCGCCGCGCAGTGCCGCGCGGTCCCAGTCGCGCACGTCGACGCCCTCGACGCGCAGCGAGCCGCCGTCCACGTCGTAGAAGCGCTGCAGCAGCTTGATGAGCGTGGTCTTGCCAGCGCCGGTGGGACCGACAATGGCGATGGTCTGGCCAGGCTGCGCCTCGCAGCTAAAGTCGTGGATGATGGTCTTGTCGGGCGTGTAGCCAAACTTGACGTGGTCAAACTCCACGTGGCCGGGGCGTTTCTCGGGAATCTGCGCGTCGGCTCTCTGCTCCTCTTCGGGCGCGGCCAGGAACTCAAAGACGCGCTCGGTGGCGGCTGCCATCGACTGCATCGTGTTGCTCACGTTGCCCAGTTGCTGCACGGGCTGCGTAAAGTTGCGAACGTACTGGATAAAGCTCTGGATGTCGCCGGGCGTGGCGTTGCCGGTCAGTGCGAGCTGTGCGCCCACCACGACAACGCCCACGTAGCCCATGTTACCCACCAGGCTCATAAGCGGCATCATCAGGCCCGACAGGAACTGCGAGCGCCAGCCACTAATAAAGAGGCGGTCGTTTTGACGGTCGAACTCTTCGATCGAGGCCTCGGCGCGGTCGAACACCTGAATGACGTTCTGGCCGGCAAAGTCCTCCTCGATAATGCCGTTGACGGCGCCCAGAACCTGCTGTTGCTCGCGGAAGTACGGCTGCGAGAAGTGAATCATCACGGTCAAGATAATCGCGGCGGCCGGCAGCGTGAGCACGGTGACGCCGGTAAGCGGCAGGCTGATCGAAAGCATCATGACGAGCACGCCGATAATCTGCGTCACCGATGTGATGAGCTGCGTCACGCTCTGGTTGAGCGACTGACCCAGCGTATCGACGTCGTTGGTGATGCGGCTGAGTACGTCTCCCTTGCTGTGGCCGTTGAAGTAACTCATCGGCACGACGGCAATCTTGGCGGCGATTTCCTTGCGCATGCGGTAGCAGATCTTTTGCGTGACGCCGGTCATGAGCCAGCCCTGGACCAGGCTGCAGACAGAGCTCGCCAGATACAGGCAGAGCAAAAAGCCGAGCGTCTTGGCGATCCAGTCAAAGTCAACGTCGCCGGTGCCGTTGACCTTGGCGACCAGGCCTTCGAACAGCTTGGTCGTAACCTGGCCGAGCACCTTGGGTCCCACAATGTTAAAGATGACCGAGCACACGGCAAAGGCGACGGCGGCAAACACGGCAATCTTGTGCTGGCCGATATAGCCGAGCAGCTGCCTCATGGTGCCCTTAAAGTCCTTGGCCTTTTCGCCGCGACGCATGCCGCCCATGCGGCCCATGGGACCACGTTGGCGGGTGGGCTTGGGAATCTGAGTCTTGGTCTCGTCTGCCATTAGCGCTCGCCTCCTTCCATGACGGCTGCAATTTCTTCTTGGGTAAGCCCCAGCTCCTCGGCGGAAAGCTGCGACTGTGCGATCTCCAGATACGCCGGGCAGCTGCGCAGCAGCTCCTCGTGCGTGCCGGTGCCCACTACGTGGCCGTCGTCGAGCACGATGATCTGGTCGGCGTGCATGATGGTCGCGATGCGCTGGGCTACGACCACGAGCGCGGCGTCGGTAACGTTTTTGGCCAGCTCCTCGCGTAGGCGCGCGTCGGTCTTGTAGTCGAGGGCACTAAACGAGTCATCGAACACCACGATCTCGGGCTTTTTGGCCAACGCGCGGGCGATGGCCAGACGCTGGCGCTGACCACCCGAAACATTGGAGCCGCCCTGGCTGATAGGGGAGTCGTACCCGTCCTCGCGCTCGGCGATAAAGTCCTCCGCCTGGGCGACGCGTGCTGCCTGGCGCATATCCTCGTCACTCACCATGTCGCCCGCAAACTTGAGGTTGCTCTCAACGGTACCCGAGAACAGACGACCCTGCTGCGGAATATAACCGATGCGGCGGCGCAGCTCGGAAAGGGTCATGTCGCGCACGTCGATACCGTCGAGCGAAATGCTGCCGCCCGTGACGTCGTACAGGCGCGGAATCAGCTGCACGAGCGTGGATTTGCCCGAACCCGTGGAGCCAATGATGCCGAGCATCTGACCGGCATGCGTGGTGAAGTTCACGCCGCTGATGACGTCGGCGCGGGCATCGGGATACTGGAAGCTCACGTCGCGGAAGGTGAGCTCGCCGCGCGGCGCGCTGGCAGCAGGCAGTTTGGGCGAGACAGGGTCGTTGATACTCGTAGGGCAGGTGACGACCTCTTCCACGCGCTCGGCTGCGACCTCGGCGCGGGGCAGGATGACCGAAACCATGGTGAGGATCATAAACGCCATGACGATCTGCATGGTATAGGAGATAAACGCCATCATGTTGCCGACCTGCATCACGCCGTCGGACACGCCCTGCGCGCCAAACCAGACGATAAGCACGGTGATGCAGTTCATGACGAGCATCATGAGCGGCATCATAAAGCTCATGGCGCGGTTGGTGTAGAGCTGCGTGGTCATCAGGTCGAGCGAAGCCTTGTCAAAACGCTCGAGCTCATGCTCCTCGCGGTTGAACGAGCGGATGGGCATAAGGCCGTCGAGCAGCTCGCGGGCGGTAAGGTTCACGCGGTCCACAAAGCTCTGCATCTTTTTGAACTTGGGCATGGTGAGGCCCATGAGCACGCCGACGACGGCAGAGACCGCGATGATGGCCACGGCGATGGTCCACTCCAGGCCGGTGTGGTTGGCCAGGACGCGCATGACGGCGACGATGCCCATGACGGGGGCCATCAGGCACATGCGGATAAACAGGGTTGCGGCCATCTGAATCTGCTGAATGTCGTTGGTGCAGCGGGTGATGAGCGAGGCCTGGCTAAACTTGCCCACTTCGGCCGGCGAGAAGTGCATAACCTTGTTGAAGGTCTCGCGGCGCAGGTCGCGGGCGATGGAGCAGGCGGTGCGCGAAGCCACGGCACCGGTCAGGATGGTGGCGACCAGCGAGATTAGGCACAGACCAAACATCGTGGTCGCCATGCGGCCCAGGTAGGCGTTCTGCACGTCGGCGGGGTCGATGCCCTGCGCCTTGTACTCGTCTTGCACATAGCTCACGGCGCGTTGGGTCACGATGGAGCCCGACATGGAGCCCATTTTGTCCGCCATATCGTTGGCGCCCTCGACGAGCTTGCTTTGGTCTACCAGACCGCCCTCGACACCCAGGCGCAGGCTCTTCATGGTGATCTTACCGCCGTCGGCATCGATCTGCTTTTGCATGTTCTGCGCCGCTGCGGCCTTCTGCTGCATCTCGGCGAGCTGCTCGGGTGTCATCGCTGCCATTTGCTCGGGCGTGGGCATGGCCTGAGCGGCGCCGCCATCGCTTGCCTCGGTAGATGCGCCGGTCATGTCGCCCATGGAGTTGGCATCGATGCCCTGGTTGAACGAAAGGACGACAGTCTCGGGGAGGCTCATGATGTCGGCAATCTTGCCGCCGTCGGCGCGCTCCTCCTCGGTGCCCTTGTACGTTCGAATGCCGTTATTGTCCGCCTTGCTAAACACGGCCTCCACAGACTTGGCGTCCTTGGTGCTCATAAAGAGTTCGAGGTCGTCGAGCGATTCGGCACGGATGGTGTCGGGCACGGGCGACGCGATGCCGCCTTGCTGCACACCCACGTCGACGATGTCGCTCATATAGGTAGGCAGCGCCAGATCGGCGTTGCAGCTGATTACGATAAGTACGATAGCTGCGAACAGTGCCAGGATATGTTTTTTAAAGAGCTTGAGAATCCTCACTCGGTATCTCTCCTTTCTTGATTGCGGTCGATAATTTCGTTGGCACGTCTTAGAAGGCGCACCATCTCCTGGGTATCTGTTTCGCCGAGCTGCTCGAGGAAGGCCGCGGTGCGGTCCTCGAATTCCCGGCGTTTGATTTCGATGACCTGGAATCCCTTGTCGGTCACCGTGACGTGTACGCGACGACGGTCGGTCTTTGAGTGCTCGCGCTCGACCCAACCCTTGGCCTCGAGGGCGCGCAGGATATTGGCGATACGGGCGCTCGAGACCCAGGCACGATCGGCGAGTTCGCTCGGCGTGAGCGAGCCGCCGGCGCGCATGAGGGCGCGCATGACGGCCATCTCGCCACCTAGAGCCTGGTCGGCAAAGCGCGAAACGCGCTGGTGCATGCTGCCAAACTCGGTAAAGAGCTGACGCCCAAGCTCATGGAAATCGGTATCTTCCACCGAAAACCCCTAACACTAGAAACTATTTTCGGTGAAAGATGATACCCCTGCACGCGCGCCCTATACGGTAGATTTTGGGACATGCCTAGAAAACTACCTTTAGGCGACCTCCGTACACCGTCGGTGCCAGTAAAGTTTGGGGCAGATCGTTAGGCATGTCCCAAAGCCTACTCAGAGGCACTTTACCCTGCTAAAGCTGGCATAACAGCTAGAGTGAACGTCGTACAAAGGCAAGGAAAAATACCAAACAAATCGGTGAACGGTAGTTGTTCGCGCTCGCATTTCCTGCGGATTTGTTAAAAACGCCCTAATGGTATAAAAAAAGAAACATATAACAGCCCTGATGAAGGGGGTAGCTATGTTATCCTTCTCAAACGGGTGAAATCTTGGGTTTTGGGTTGCAGTTCCAAGGTGGACAAACGTTTTTCCCTGTACCAACGTGTGGTGAAGAACGGAAGAAGCCGGTAGTGCAAGCCGATAATTCAAGAATTCAATAAGCAGCGGTGTGAGAGAGCGCCGCATTACACGTAACTAGGAGCGTGGTTACACAATGCAGGAGGCATGGGAAGGCTTCAAGGAAGGCATCTGGACGGGAGAGGTTGACGTCCGAGACTTCATCCAGAAGAACTACACCCCCTACGAGGGCGACGAGTCGTTCCTCGCTGGCCCGACCGAGCGTACCAAGGAGCTGTGGGGCGAGGTTCTCGACCTGCTGCTTAAGGAGCGCGAGCAGGGCGGTGTCCTCGATATGGACACCAAGACCGTCACGGGTATCGTGAGCCACCCCGCTGGCTACATCGATAACGCCCACCGCGAGAAGGAGACCATCGTCGGCCTCCAGACCGACAAGCCGCTCAAGCGCGCTCTGCACGTCAACGGTGGTATCCGCATCGCTTGCCAGGCCGCCAGCCAGCACGGCTACAAGGTCGACGAGAACGTTGTCGAGCGCTACACCTTCGAGCGCAAGACCCACAACGCCGGCGTCTTCGATGTCTACACCCCCGAGATGCGCGCCTGCCGTTCGGCCCACATCATCACCGGTCTGCCCGATGGCTATGGCCGCGGCCGCATCATCGGCGACTATCGTCGTGTCGCCCTGTATGGTGTCGACTACCTGATCAAGGACAAGGAGGCCCAGAAGGCTTCCACCCCGACGGTCATGACCGCCGACAACATCCGCGATCGCGAGGAGCTGCAGGAGCAGATCCGCGCCCTCGGCGAGCTCAAGATGATGGCCGAGACCTATGGTTTCGACATTTCCAACCCTGCTACCAACACGCAGGAGGCCATCCAGTGGATGTACTTCGCCTACCTCGCTGCCGTTAAGGAGCAGAACGGCGCCGCTATGTCCATCGGCCGTACCTCTACGTTCATCGACATCTACGCTGAGCGCGACCTTGCCAACGGTACCTTCACCGAGGAGCAGATCCAGGAGTTCGTGGATCACTTCATCATGAAGCTCCGCATGGTCAAGTTTGCCCGTACCCCCGAGTACCAGGCCCTGTTCACCGGCGACCCGCAGTGGGTCACCGAGTCCATTGGCGGCATGGGTGTTGACGGCCGTACGCTCGTTACCAAGATGAGCTACCGCTACCTGCACACGCTCGAGAACATGGGCACCAGCCCCGAGCCCAACATGACCGTTCTGTGGTCGACTCGTCTGCCCGAGAACTTCAAGAAGTTCTGCGCCAAGACTTCTGTCGCCAGCTCCTCGATCCAGTACGAGAACGACGACCTCATGCGCGTTTACCACGGCGACGACTACGGCATCGCCTGCTGCGTGTCCTCCATGCGCATCGGCAAGGAGATGCAGTTCTTCGGCGCCCGCGCCAACCTGGCCAAGTGCCTGCTCTACGCACTTAACGGCGGTGTTGACGAGGTCTCCAAGAAGCAGGTCGGCCCCAAGTACCGCGCCGTCGAGGGCGACACGCTCGATTACGACGACGTTGTGGCCAAGTACAACGACATGATGAAGTGGCTTGCTGGCGTGTACGTCAACTCGCTGAACATCATTCACTACATGCACGACAAGTATTGCTACGAGCGCATCCAGATGGCTCTGCACGACAAGCACGTGCACCGCTGGTTCGCTACGGGCATCGCTGGCCTTTCCGTCGTGGCTGACTCCCTGTCCGCCATCAAGTACGCCAAGGTCCACCCCGTCCGTGACGAGAACGGCATCATCGTCGACTTCGAGACCGAGGGCGAGTTCCCCAAGTACGGTAACGACGACGACCGCGTCGACCAGATCGCTCACGACGTTGTGCACCAGTTCATGGAGTACATCCGCATGAACGACACCTACCGCAACTCCGTGCCCACGACCTCGGTTCTGACCATTACCTCCAACGTCGTGTACGGTAAGAAGACCGGCTCCACGCCCGACGGCCGCAAGGCTGGCCAGCCGTTCGCCCCGGGTGCTAACCCCATGCACAAGCGCGATAGCCATGGCGCCATCGCTTCGCTGTCTTCGGTTTCCAAGCTCCCGTTCCGCGATGCTCAGGACGGCATCTC
Source organism: uncultured Collinsella sp. (assembly GCA_902495545.1). GTDB lineage: Bacteria > Actinomycetota > Coriobacteriia > Coriobacteriales > Coriobacteriaceae > Collinsella. The sequence goes on from CABUXM010000020.1 coordinate 7,180, forward strand.
CAACACCTTCTCCATCATCCCGAGTGCGCTCGGCAAGGAGGACCAGGTGTTCTTTGGCGATATCGACCTTGATCAGCTGGGCGAGTAACTATTGTTAGTGCTATACTAACAATAACGATTACTGATTAGAGCGCCGGTTTCGGCCGGCGCCTATCAATCGAAGGAGACACATTATGAAGGTTTCTGAAGTTTCTGAGACTCAGGCCGATAACCTGGTCCACATGCTCGACGCTTACGCCGAGAAGGGTGGCCACCACCTGAACATCAACGTCTTCAACCGTGAGACGCTGCTTGACGCTCAGGCTCACCCCGAGAAGTACCCGCAGCTGACCATCCGCGTTTCCGGCTATGCCGTGAACTTCCACACGCTCACCAAGGAGCAGCAGGACGAGGTCATTTCGCGTACCTTCCACGACAAGTTCTAAAGGGACTCAACTCCCACCGGAGACCCGGTAAGGCCTACGCACTTTGCCTCTCAAACGTCCTCGCCGCTTCGCGGCTGCGGAATGTTTGCGAGGCAAAGTGCTCCCGGCCTTGTCGGGTCTCCTGCGTTGTCGTCCTTTAGGGAACTACGCTAAATCAAAATTGGTGTCCTCGGACATGTCGGAAGCCCCCGCTGCGCGCTACGCGCGGCGGGGGCTTCCTCCGTCCTGACGCTCCTATTTGGCAAGGTGTTTTTTAGAATCCATTTTGCGCTCGGCCTCGAAGGCCTGCCTGTCCCAATCGAGCGGAAGTCCGGCCTCGACCCATGCCTCGTAGGCCCTCCTTATGGGCTTGAGCTCCCTTTGGCCCCTCTCCAGCATCGAGATGTACTTCTCGCTGGTTCCCAATATGGACGCCGCCCTCACCTGGCTGACCCTCGCCGCGCGCCTGGCCGCCACGAGCCCCGAGGCGTCCTCGGGCCTCCTGACCTCGTGCGGGCGCATCAGCGCCCGGTACGCCTCCCTGGCCACGTAGCGCTTGAGGCACCTCATGACCTCCCTGTCGCTCTTCCCCCGCGCCCTGGCCCTCTCGGCGTACTCGGCGGTCTCGGGGTCGCGCATGACCCTCTGCCTCGCGATCTCGTGCAGCGCGCTGTTCGCCTGCCGGTCGCCGCCCCTGTTGAGCCTGTGCCTCACGGTCTTGCCGCTCGAGGCGGGGATGGGGCAGGCCCCGCATATCGCCGCGAACGACGCCTCGGAGCGCAGCCTGCCCGGGTTGTCCCCGGCCGCGACCGCGAGCTTGGCCGCGCTCACGGGCCCGCACCCGTACATCGCCAGCAGCGCGGGGCAGTTCTCCTCCAGGGACGCCTCGATCGCGCGCTCCATGTCGAGCGCCGCGTCGCGCGCCGCCGCCCACAGGTCCGCCAGCGCGCCGAGCGCGGCGCCCAGCGCGCCCTCGGCGCGCACGGAGGGGAGCTCCTCCATCAGCCTCGGCCCTCCCATGCCGCGGAACCTCGACCTGAGCCCCTCTGGCGCGGTGGTGAGCAGCGACCTCGCGGTGTTGATCGCCGAGGTCCGCGCCTTCACCGCCCCGGAGCGCGCCGCGAGCATGCAGCGCACCCCGTCGACCCACCCGTCCTGGCTCTTGGGGGTCCCGAGCCTTGAGCCGGACATCGCCGCGCGGGCGGCCCTCTCCGCGTCCGCCTCGTCGCACTTCCCCTGCCCCGGGCGCCTCCTCTGCATCCCCGCCGGGGAGAGCGCCTCGCGCACGGGCATCCCAAGCGACGCGAGGTGCCTGGTGAGGCCCGCCCCGTAGGACGACGTCCCCTCCATCGCGACGCAGGCCGGCTCCCCGGCCGCCGCGATCGCCCCGGCGAGCGCCTCGTATCCCGCCGCGTCGGCGGGGAACCGGCGGGACAGGACCCTGCGGCCCCTCCAGTCCAGGACGCACAGCCAGTGCGAGTCGGCGTGGGTGTCGACCCCGCAGAAGACCGGCCCGCGGGCGCCGGGTGTCGATTCGGTTCTCATGTCTCGCTCCGTTCTTTCCGTGCTCGCCTGGACCGGGCAGACGGCACACTGACGGGGCGCGATAGAATGCGGTTGATCGGGTCCGCGGTATCGCTCCATGCTCCTATTAGGTCATGCGGCGGTCTCGGCTCGCCGCGGCCCGCGCGGGACATGTCAGGAAACGAGGGCAGCCCCGTGGGCGCCAGCGGAATGTGGGGTCACCGCGCGGTCCGCATCTGATGGTGTCGACGTCAATGGTATACGGGTGCATCATCGACGTCTTCAATACAGAAGATATCAGTGCGGAATGTTCCGGAGAGAAACCCCGTCACGCCCCCGGATTCCCTGCGTTTACGGCCTTGAGGTCGGCTCGCGGAGAAGGATGTGGTTGATGGGAATACGTGTCCCTTTCGCTGTTTCGCGGCTTTGCCGCGAAAGGCGCGTTACTTTGGGATGGGTGGGGAACGCGGTTGTTGCGGCAACTGGTCCTCGCCAGAAATTACCCTTGGTGTACTTGCGCCTCTCTTCCCTCGTGCTACACTTGCAATTGCTGTTTCAGGGCGGGGTGGAATTCCCCACTGGCGGTAAATCGGGCGGTGTCAAAGGGACGCCGTGGCGCAGGCGAGGTGTCTGCGACCGAGCCGATGAGTCCGCGACCCGTGCGTGTGTTGGTTCGCATGCCGGCTGAACTGGTGAGATCCCAGTACCAACGGTTAGAGTCCGGATGAAAGAGGCAGGTGATCTTATGTCTGAACAGTCGCAGCATATCCATTTTGAGAACACGAATAGGTGGAGCACCAAACAGCTCGTTACCATGGCGTTGATGTGCGCCTTGGGCGCCCTGTTTATGTACGTGCAGCTGCCTATCCTTCCTTCGGCGCCGTTTTTGACGTATGACCCGTCGCTGGTACCGGCGATGGTGTGCGGGTTTGCGTATGGTCCTGGCGCCGGCACTGCTGTTGCCGCTATGGCTATCGTTATCCATGCGCTCACCACGGGTGACTGGGTCGGCGCGCTTATGAACCTGGTTGCCACGCTGGGCTACATTCTGCCTGCGGCTATCGTCTATCAGAAGATGCATACCTATAAGGGTGCCGTGATTGGCCTGGTGCTCGGCGTCATTGCCGCTACAGCGCTGTCTATGGTCGCAAACCTTACCATTGGCGTATGGTTCTGGTATGGCTCGGTCGATGTGATCGCCCCGCTCATGATTCCTGCCGTGCTGCCGTTCAACCTTATCAAGACCGTGCTTAACTCGGTGTTGACACTGGCGGTGTATAAAGCGGTCTCCAACCTCATCACGCCTAAAAAGGACCAGGTCAAAGGCCGCGCATGATTGAGTGTCGGGGCGTTTCCTTTAGCTATGACGGTGCCGTACCGGCGCTCGACGGCGTCGATCTGAATATCGAGGACGGCGAGTTTTTCTGCATCCTCGGTGGCAATGGGTCGGGCAAGTCGACGTTTGCCAAGCATCTGAATGCGCTGTTGCAGCCCGATGCGGGCACGGTACGCATCAACGGCATGGATGCGTCCGACCCCGAGCTGGTCTACGACATTCGTTCGACCGCGGGCATGGTATTCCAGAATCCCGACGACCAGCTGGTGGCAACGCTTGTCGAAGATGACGTTGCGTTTGGTCCCGAAAACCTTGGCGTGCCATCGGCGCAAATTGCGCAGCGCGTACGCGAGGCGCTGAAGGGTGTGGGCCTGGTGGGCTTTGAGCGCCACGAGACCCATGCGCTTTCGGGCGGCCAAAAGCAGCGCGTGGCGCTTGCCGGCGTGCTCGCCATGGAACCGCGCGTGCTCATATTGGACGAGGCTTCCTCGATGCTCGATCCGCGTGGACGCAAGGGCCTCATGAAGGCTTGCCGCGCGTTGCACGCTCGCGGCATGACCATCGTGATGATTACGCACTTTATGGAGGAGGCTGCCGAGGCCGATCGTGTCGCCGTGTTTCAGACGGGACGAGTTGCCATGCTGGGCACGCCCGATGAGATTCTGACGCGGGCGAATGAACTCGTTCAGCTCAACCTTGACATGCCAGAGTCGTGCCGTTTGGGCATGGCACTTCGTGCGGAGGGCGTGCCCGTTTGCGCGCAGGTACGTGAGGCGGATATGGTCGCCGAGATTGCGCAGGCTTATGCCGAGCGAAGTGGGGCAGGCATCGCGGGGCAGTCTTCCGTATCCCAGTCGGAAATCGCTGACGGCACTGTTCCGGTAGACAACGAGGGCAACGCGTCGGAGCCCGTCATCGAGCTATCCCATGTTTCGTACAGTTATTCGCTCAGTCCGCGCGAGCGCCGCCGCTGGCATAAGCGCTCGGCCACTGCGGGCAAATCGAGCAAACAGGCTCTCTGGGGAAACGACCCAAGCAGCCCGTGGGCGCTGCGCGATGTATCGCTGACGGTGCGTCGCGGCGAGTTCCTGGGCTTGGCAGGTCATACCGGTTCGGGTAAGTCGACGCTGGTCCAGCATCTCAACGGTTTGATTCGCCCCCAGGAGGGATCCGTTCGCGCGCTGGGGCTCGATCTGTCAAACAAGAAAGACGCCGCCGCGGTTAAGGCCAAGGTCGGCGTGGTGTTTCAATATCCTGAGCGTCAGCTGTTTGCCGAAACCGTGGCGCAGGACGTGGCGTTTGGTCCGCATAACCTTGGCTTGCCGCAAGATGAAGTCGACCGTCGTGTCGAGTCATCGCTCTCACGCGTGGGCCTCGACCTTTCCACGGTCGGCGACAAGAGTCCCTTTGAGCTTTCGGGCGGTCAGCAACGGCGTGTGGCATTCGCCGGCGTGCTCGCCATGGAGCCCGAAGTCCTGGTGCTCGATGAGCCCATGGCGGGGCTCGATCCGGCTGCGCGCAGGGATTTCCTTGAGCTTATCGATCGACTTCACCGCGATGGCCTGACCGTTGTCATGGTTTCGCATAGTATGGATGACCTGGCCAATTGCTGCGACCGTATTGTCGTGATGAACGAGGGCGCGGTGTTTGCCGAGGGCACGCCCGCTCAGGTTTTTGCGCATGCCGATGAGCTTAAATCAATCGGCTTGGGCGTTCCCGCCGCCCAGCGTATGGCGCTGGCGCTTACGGAGGCGGGCGTGCCGCTGCGCTTTGACGGCCTCTATACGGTTGAGTCGCTGACAGACGAGTTGGTGGACCTGCTAATCGGTTGCTCGGGCGGTCCTTCTAACGTCGCGGACATTGCTAAATTCAAGACGGTCGCGCGAGAGAAGGGCTGCTAATGGAGGCGTTTTCGTTTGGCAGCTACTATCCCGGCGATAGTGCGATCCACCGCCTGGACCCGCGAACTAAGTTGCTCTTGGGCTTTGTGTTTCTGATCACGACGCTGACCGTCGGCGGCTTCCGCGGACTGGCCCCTGTCGCAATGTTTGTCGTGCTGATCTATGCCGTGTCTCGGGTGCCGGTTCGTCGCGTTCTGTCGTCGATGGCGCCGCTGCTGGCAATCGTCGTCGTGGTCGCGGTGCTCAACTTGTTTACCGACCAGAGCGGGCGCATTCTGTGGCAGCTCGGCTTTTTGCAGATAAGCGAGGGCTCGCTGCATTCCGCCGCCTTTATGGCGTGCCGCCTGACCTTGATGATGGCCGGTATGAGCGCTATCACGCTCACCACGCCGACGCTCGACCTCACCGCGGGCTTTGAGCGCCTGCTCGCACCGTTTGCGCGTGTGGGACTTCCTGCGCACGAGCTCGGCATGATCATGGGTATCGCGTTGCGCTTTATGCCGCAGTTTGCCACCGAGATGAAGCAGACGGCGGACGCGCAGGCGAGCCGCGGTGCGCGCGTGACGGGGGGCCCGCTCGGCGGCGTGCGTATGCTCGGCAGTGTGGCGATTCCGCTGTTCACGGGCGTGTTCCGCCATGCCGAGACGCTGTCTGCCGCCATGGATGCACGCTGCTATCACGGCGAGCAGGGCCGCACGCGCCTGCATGCGCTTGCATTTGGCCGCAGCGATGCGCTGGCGGCGGTGGTGACGGCGCTGCTGCTCGCGTGTGTCATCGTCATCAACCTTCAACTTGTTTAGGCGCGATTCGAGCGCAAGAAAGGGGTCCCTATGACCGACAACGACCGCACGGCTCAGCTTGAGCGCGCCTGTTCATATCTCAGGCGCATTCCGGCGTGGTATCTGGCCACGACCGATGTGGCCGACGGGCATCAGCCTCGCGTGAGGCCGTTTTCATTTGCCATGGTCGATGACGGTAAGCTGTGGTTTTGCACATCGCGCGACAAGGATGTGTGGGCGGAGCTGAGTGCGAATCCCAAGTTTGAACTCTCGGGCTGGAAGCCGGGGGAGTGCTGGATCGTGTTGACCGGCGAGGCCGCACTTGAGGACGACGCAGTTGCGAGCGACAAGGTGCGTCAAGCGGGTTTTAAGCACATGGTGGGCATCGGCGAGGAACACGAGAGCGCCAACGACGGCCGCCTTGCGTTCTTCTCGGTCCGCAACATCGCCGCGCGGTTCTGCGATATCGACGGCAGCGAGGAGCGCCTGGAGCTCTAGCTCACACAAACCAGGCTCCCAAACTAGCTAGTACAGGAGGAAACGTGGACGGATTGAATACGGTTTTGGAGTATTTGACGTCGGTGCCGGCGTGGTATCTGGCGACAAGCGTGGACGGGCAGCCACATGTGCGTCCGTTCTCGTTTGCACAGATTCAGGACGGCAAGCTGTGGTTTGTGACGGCGCGCACCAAAGATGTGTGGCAAGAGCTTCTGCAAAACCAGCGCTTTGAGGCCACGAGTTGGTGGCCGGGCCATGGTTGGTTGATCCTGCGCGGGCGTGCGGGGCTGGAAGACCGGGCTTCGAGTGAAATGCGCGAGGCCGGTTGGAAGCATCTTGAGCGCCTGGGCGAGCACTATGAGGGGCCTAACGACCCCACGCTCGTCTTCTTTAGCGTCGAGGATCCCGAGGCTTTTATCTGCAATCACGACGAATGGGTGCCGGTCGAGCTCTAGCCAGCTGGCTCATCCTAACAACTTAGTTTTCGCATGGGCGGGCCCCGTGTTGCCCGGCACCGTAAGGAGTGCCGGTCAATACGGGGCCCGCTCCATTTGTCAATTCCTTCAAGCGAATGTGTCGGGAATGTTTCAATGCATGAATATGTAAACCATTTACGTGTTAATGCATCTTTTGGTGCTAAAGTTTCAACCCACTTCATAACGACAGCTGCGAAATGCGCATCGGTGCATAAATCGCAGACAAGGAGTCTGATATGTCTTTGAAGGTTGGAATCGTCGGCGCGGCTGGATATGCCGGAGCCGAGCTCATTCGCCTCGTGCTCGGTCATCCCGAGTTTGAACTTGTCGCCATTACGTCCAACGCCGATGCCGGCCAGCCGTTGTCTGCGGTGTACCCGAGCTTCACCGGCGTAAGCGATCTTGTCTTCACGACGCATGATGCCCCCGAGCTCAAGAACTGTGACGCGGTATTTTTGGCCGTGCCGCACACGGCTGCCATGGCTCAGGTGCCCGCCCTGCTTGCCGCGGGAGTCTCCTGCATTGACCTCTCGGCCGACTATCGCCTGAGCGATCCGGCCACCTTTGAGGCCTGGTATGCCGCCGAGCACACGAGCCCCGAGTTGCTCAAGACTCGCGCCTTCGGTCTGCCCGAGCTGTTCTCCCAGGATTTGGAGACCGCTGCATCCGATCATGCCGACGGCAAACCCGTGCTGGTCGCCTGCGCCGGCTGCTATCCCACCGCAACGAGCCTTGCTGCCGCTCCTGCCGTGCGTGCCGGCTGGGTTGCCCAGAGTGGCCCTGTGATTGTCGATGCCATCAGCGGTGTGACGGGTGCCGGCAAGTCCTGCAACGCTCGTACGCATTTTTGCAGCGCCGACGAGAACTTGGAGGCCTACGGCGTGGGTAAGCATCGCCACACGCCCGAGATTGAGCAAATCCTTGGCCTGACCGATCGCGTCGTCTTTACCCCGCACCTGGCACCGCTCAAGCGTGGTCTGCTCTCCACGGTGACGATGCCGCTCGCGCCGCAGGCCATCGACTCCTTGGCTCTTGAGGACGTTGTCGACTATTACAAGCAGTTCTATGCCGGTCGCACCTTTGTGCGCGTGCTCGATACCGGCCAGCAGCCCAAGACGGCTTCGGTTGTCGGCACCAACGCCGCCCAGATTGGCCTCGCGCTCAACAAGCGCGCGGGCGTGCTGGTGGCGACGGGCGCTATCGACAATCTGTGCAAGGGCGCTGCGGGCCAAGCGGTCCAGTGCGCCAATATCGTCTTTGGCTTTGACGAGCGACGAGGCTTGCCCACAGTGGCGTGCCCGGTGTAGCACATTCGATTGTTAACGATTTGGTAGTCGGGCATCGAGTGGGGCGCCACTCTTAAGCCGGTCTCATGATTACGACTGGCATGGCGCACCAACCGATGTCCGTTTTTTGTTTGACATAAGGAGTCATAAAGACGATGAATACCGAGCTGTTTGATATCAAGATTCGCGCCGTCGAGGGTGGCGTTACGGCTGCGGCTGGTTTTAAGGCTGCGGGCATCCACGCTGGGTTCCGCAAGAACCCCGAGCGTCTGGATTACGCGCTCGTCGTGCCCGATAAACCCTGTCCCGGTGCCGGCGTGTTTACCACCAATCGCTTTTGCGCGGCGCCCGTGCAGGTGAGCCGTGCCAACCTGGGCGGTGCCGACAAGGGCTACGGTATCATCGCCGGCGTTTCGATCAACTCTGGCAATGCCAACGCCGCCACGGGTGAGACCGGCCTTGCATGCGCGCGCGAGACCTGCAACATCGCGTCGCAGGTCATCGGCTGTGAATCCCAGCAGATCCTAGTTGCATCCACAGGCGTGATTGGACAGATTCTGCCCATCGACACATTTGAGACTGCCATTCCTGCTGCCTACGAGGCGCTCTCCGCTCACGGTGGCGCCGATGCCGCTCGCGCCATCATGACGACCGACACGCACTCCAAGGAGTACGCCGTGTCCTACGTCAGTGAGGCTGCGGGTCATGCGGGCAATGTCTATACGGTAGGCGGAATGTGCAAGGGCTCGGGCATGATCATGCCCAACATGGCCACCATGATCGCAGTTATCACCACCGATGCCCCCGTCGAGCCTGCGGCACTTCATGCCCTGCTGCTCTCGACCGTCAAACAGACCTTCAACAAGGTAACGGTCGATTCCGACACCTCGACCAACGACACCTGCATCATGCTTGCCTCCGGCGCCGCTGCCGCAGATGTCGAGCCTATCGTTGAGGGCTCCGATGCCTTTGACGAGTTGGCATTTGCTGTGCACGAGGTGTGCGAGAGCCTGGCGCGCAATATCGCCGCCGATGGTGAGGGCGCATCCAAGCTTGTTACGGTCAACGTTACCGGCGCCGTGAACGACGAGGAAGCCGATATCGCCGCCCGTGCCGTTGCCAACTCGCCGCTCGTTAAGACCTGCATCGCCGGCCACGACTGCAACTGGGGTCGCGTTGCTATGGCACTCGGCAAGTGCGGCGTGAAGTTTAATCAGGAAGACGTTTCCATCGACATGATGGGCATGCCTGTCTGTCGCGATGGTCTGACTGTTCCCTTTGACGAGGACGAGGCTCTACGACGTTTCGAGGCGCCAGAGATCGTGATCTCGGCCGACCTGGGCGCAGGCGACGCGGCAACGACCGTGTGGACCTGCGACCTCACGCATGAGTACATCTCCATCAACGGCGACTACCGTTCCTAGATTCCGGGCACGCTGCGCATCTTGCCGCGATTGCGGACAGCGGAGCACGGCGCGATAACGATATGAAAGACGAGGCAGATTATGAAATTCGCACGCGATTGTCGTTCGAGCGAATCCAACGAAGCAACCGCGCAGCTGCTGTTCGAAGCGCTGCCGTGGATTAAGAACCTGACCGGCAAGACGGTTGTTATCAAATATGGCGGAGCCGCCATGGTTGATGAGCAGCTGCGCCGCGACGTGATGAGCGACATCGTTTTGCTCAAGATCATCGGTATGCGCCCCGTCATCGTGCACGGCGGCGGCAAGGCTATCAACGAGGCGCTGAGCCATTACGATATTCCCGTCGAGTTTAAGAACGGCCAGCGCGTGACCACGCCGGCGACTATGGATATCGTGCGCGAGGTGCTGGGCGGCAAGGTCAACCAGGAGCTGGTTGCTGCCATCAACCACCACGGCAACCTGGCCGTGGGCGTGTCGGGCAGCGATGCCGGCACGCTCATCGCCGAGCCGCTCGACCCCGAGCTCGGTCGCGTGGGCAAAGTGACGCACGTCAACACCGACTATATCGAGCGCTTACTCGACAGCGAGTACATCCCCGTCATCGCAACCGTCGCGGCGGGGGAGGACGGCGGTTTCTTCAACATCAACGCCGATACCGCCGCCGGTGCCGTTGCTGCGGCGCTCCACGCGCATAAGGCGATCTTTTTGACCGATGTCGATGGCCTGTACAAGGACTTTAGCGACAAGGACTCGCTTATCTCCAACCTAACGCTCGACGAGGTTAACGAGATGCTCTACGGCGGCGAGGTCGATAAGGGCATGATTCCCAAACTGCGCGCGGCCGTCGATGCGCTTGCCGGCGGCGTATTTCGTGCTCACATCATCAACGGCACCACGCCGCATTCGCTGCTGCTGGAGCTGCTGACCGATGCCGGCGTCGGTACCGTGATCCATTCCACCGAGACGGCTTACGAGTTCGATACGCATCCGCATCCGCTTTCGACGTTTGCTGCGCGTCTGACCGAGAACCTCGACGAGGTCGAGAAGCTTCAGACGGTCTAGCTGACCCGCAGCCGCCCCATTCCTGCATCCATAGCCCCGCGCCGTCCGGCGCTCAACGAAAGGCATCCCATGTCACTTGCAGCTCAGCAATCGCTTGAATCCCATTACGTTATGCATACCTTTGGCCGCTTTCCGGTCGAGTTTGTCGAGGGCCACGGCATGAAGCTCACCGGCGACGATGGCCGTGAGTACCTCGACTTTCTTGCCGGCATCGGCGTGTGCAGCCTAGGTCATGGCAACCTGGCTGTGCTCTCGGCGCTCGAGGCACAGACCAAAAAGCTCATGCATGTCTCCAATTACTTCTACATCGAGCAGCGTGGACAGGTCGCGGCGCTGCTGTCCAAGCTTGCTAACGACGACGTAGATGGTGCGCGCGTGCTTGCCGATGCCATTGCCGCCGGCGATGAGACCACGGCAGCTGCTCTTGGTGCCCCGGCTGCGGGCGAGCAGGTGTGGGAGACGTTCTTTGCCAATTCCGGCGCCGAGGCCAACGAGGGCTCGATGAAGCTCGCGCGCTTGTACGCCAAGCGTGCCGGTAACGGCGGCAACACCATCGTGTGCATGCGCGGCGGCTTCCACGGCCGTACGCTCGAGACCATTGCCGCCACCATGCAGGATTGGCTGCAGGATAGTTTCCGTCCGCTGCCGGGTGGCTTTGTGGCCTGCACGCCCAACGATGTCGATGAGCTGCGTGCGATCTTTAAGCAGCTGGGGAGCGAAATTTGTGCCGTGATGCTCGAACCGATCCAGGGTGAGAGTGGCGTGCACCCCATGACCGAGGAGTTTATGGCGGCAGCGCGCGACCTAGCACACGAAGTGGGCGCCGTGCTTATCGCCGACGAGGTCCAGTGCGGTATCTTCCGCACGGGTAAGCCGTTTGCGTTCCAGACCTATGGCGTGGAGCCCGACATTATGAGTCTTGCCAAGGGCATTGCCGACGGCGTGCCCATGGGTGCCGTCGTGGCAAAGAAGGAGATTGCCGACGTGTTTAAGCCGGGCGACCACGGCTCGACCTTTGGCGGTAGCTGCTTGGCCGTCGCGGCGTGTGCCGCGACGCTCTCCGCGCTTGTGCGCGGCGATTATGCCGAGCATGCTGCCAAGGTGGGTGCCTATATGGAGCAGGCGCTGGCTAAGCTTCCGCATGTGGTAGAGGTGCGTGGCCGTGGCCTGATGCTCGGCTGTGATTTGGATGATGCCGCGGGCGACGCACACGATATTGTTGCCCGCGCGCTGGCCGCCGGTGCCGTGATTAACGCTACGGGTGCTCATACGCTGCGTTTCTTGCCGCCGCTCGTCTGCGAGGAAGCCGACGTGGACAGTCTGATCGAGATCCTGTCGGGTGTCTTGGTCTAACGCAGCGCAATAACTCAATTTGGACCGGGTTCCGGACTGCGGGCGTGCCCTATGTGGCATGATTCAGCGGTCTGGAGCCCGTTTTGCCTTAGATTTGCTAAGGCAGGGAGACCCGCTGGTCAAAAAACATTAAATATGAGTACTGCTACCGATTTGGTAGCAGCAATTTTGGACTAATAAGGCCAGATGGCAAGTCGAAATGGCGATGAATGCACGATTTTGATCCAACTGTTAGTCCTTATAATGGACATATGTTGCGTAACTTAAGCAAATACTATCTTTTTATATGTTGCAAACAAAGTAGCAGTACTCATTTTTGCCATTTTTTGGCCACGGCCTTTGTGACAGACGTGCTGGCGGGTTCGAATCCCATGCACCGGGCGCAAGCAAAAACGGTCCCCTTGCGAGGACCGTTTCCAATTCGGTGGTGGGCGATGAGGGATGCCCGCGTGCGGCTGGCGCCGCCCGCGCCCCGCTTCGTCGCTCCGCTCCTCGCGTGCTGCGCTGGAAAACGCTTCGCGTTTCCTCAGCTCCGCACCCTGTCGGGTTCGAATCCCTCTGCACTGGACCCAAAAACGAAAGGCCTCCATCGCTGGAGGCCTAACAATTCAGTGGTGGGCGATGAGGGATTCGAACCCCCAGCCTTGTGCGTGTAAAGCACCTGCGCTAACCGTTGCGCCAATCGCCCGTGCGGAGAGAGTATAGCAAAACAATTGCCTCATTCATCTCATATCCATTAAAGGTAACTGGCGCGTGTCGGCGCGGAGCTGATTCAGTTGAGATTGCCTGAACATTCCGCCCCTCTTTACGCCCTCGGGTATACTCAAAAGCTACTGATTCGATTTGATGCCCAGCAACAGCAGAGGGGATAGTATATGTGCGGTTTTGTCGGTTTTGTCGGTGGGACGGATAACCAATCTGAGGTGCTCACCAAGATGATGGACCGCATCGTCCATCGCGGTCCCGACATGGGCGGTCAGTTTATCGACGGCCGCGTTGCCCTGGGCTTCCGCCGCCTGTCGATCCTCGACCTGACCGAGGCCGGCGCTCAACCCATGGCCAACGAGGACGGCAGCGTCGTCATTGTCTTCAACGGTGAGATCTACAACTTCCAAGAACTCCGTTCCGAGCTCGAGGCCAAGGGCTACAAGTTCCACTGCGGCGCCGACACCGAGAGCCTCCTGCACGGCTACGAGGAGTGGGGCGAGGCCGTCCTCGATCGCTTACGCGGTATGTACGCCTTCGTCATCTGGGACAAAAAGAAGAACAAGCTTTTTGGCGCCCGCGACATCTTTGGCATCAAGCCGCTTTACTACTATCCCATGGCCGATGCGGGCGACGGCGCTCCGGGCGTGCTCTTTGGTTCCGAGATCAAGAGCTTCCTGGACTACCCGCACTTCCACAAGGCGGTCAACAAAAAGGCTCTACGTCCGTACATGACGCTGCAGTATTCGGCGACTGAGGAGACCTTCTTCGAGGGTGTCTACAAGCTGCCGCCGGCGCACTACTTTACCGTCGATATCCCGACCGGCAAGATGAACATCGAGCGCTACTGGGATTGCGATTACTCTGCCGTCGAGAAGCCGTTCGAAGAGTATGTCGATGAGCTGGACGAGGTCGTGCACGAGAGCGTCGAGGCCCATCGCATCGCCGACGTCAAGGTCGCGTCGTTCCTCTCCGGTGGCGTCGACTCCAGCTACATCGCCGCTTGCCTCATGCCCGACAAGACCTTCTCGGTGGGCTTTGACTACAAGAACTTCAACGAGACCAACTACGCCAAGGAGCTTTCCGATAAGCTCGGCGTCGAAAACGTTCGCAAGATGATTACCGCCGACGAGTTCTTCGGTGCGCTCGAGGACATCCAGTATCACATGGACGAGCCGCAGTCCAACCTGTCTTCCGTGCCGCTGTGGTTCTTGGCCGAGATGGCCCGCAAGGACGTTACCGTCGTGCTTTCGGGCGAAGGCGCCGACGAACTCTTTGGCGGCTACGCCTACTACGAGGATACGGTCCCGGTGCGCAAGTACAAAAAGATGGTGCCGCTGCCCATCCGTCGCGCGCTCGGTAACCTGGCGCTGCATATGCCGTACTTCAAGGGACATAACTTCCTGGTCAAGGGTGCCGAGATCCCCGAGAAGTCGTTCCTGGGACAGGCTCTGGTATGGCCGGAGCGCGAGGTCGACGGCGTGCTCAAGCCCGAGTACAACACCGGTGACGGCGCCTTCGAGCTTGCCGCTCCCATCTACGCACGCGTGAAGGGTCAGCCCGAACTGGTCAAGAAGCAGTACCTGGACATGAACATGTGGCTCCCGGGCGACATTCTGCTCAAGGCCGACAAGATGTGCATGGCGCACTCGCTGGAGCTGCGCGTGCCCTTCCTGGACCGCAAAGTCATGGAGTTCGCCGAGCACATTCCCGACCGCTACCGCATCAACGAGAACGGCAACAAACAAGTACTCCGCCACGCTGCCAACAAGTCGCTGCCCGATGAGTGGGCCACCCGTCCCAAGGTGGGCTTCCCGGTGCCGATTGTCTACTGGCTGCGCGAGCAAAAGTGGTACGACTATGTCAAGGAGTACTTCACCGCGCCGTGGGCAAGCGAGTTCTTCGATACCGACGAGCTCATGCACCTGCTCGATCTGCACTTTGCGGGCAAGGGCGATTTCCAGCGCAAGATCTATACGCCGCTCGTGTTCCTGGTGTGGTACAAGCGCTTCTTTATCGACGAGGACCAGCCCGCTGTTCAGGCTGCCTAGCCTCGGCTTACGAACGCCTGCGCGTAACGGCTCCTCCGGGAGCCGTTTTTGCGTGGGTGCGTTTCAGTTACTATAAAAACCGTCCCTGCCAAATGGCTGAGAAAGGTGAAAGATGCACCATTCGGATTCCGCGACCGTGACCACGGTCGATACGCTTGCCAAGCTTCTCGATGTGTGCGGCGAGCTGCGCGCATCAGAGCAGGTTGACGAGCGTGCTGTGACCGGATGCTCGTTTGATTCGCGCGCGGTCTCGGCAGGTGACGTGTTCTTTTGCAAAGGTGCTGCCTTTAAGCCCGCGTTTTTGAGCATGGCGCTCGATGCGGGCGCCGTCGCATTTGTGTGCGAGGAGTCGCTGGTCGAGTCTCTGGAGCCGCTGGCGCAGGAGAGCGGTGCTGCGATGCTGGTCGTGGACAGCGTTCGCACGGCCATGGCCCTGTTGCCGCCGGAGGTCTACGACCGTCCCGACCACGACGTCAAGATCGTGGGCATCACCGGCACCAAGGGAAAAACCACGGCCGCTTTTATGCTCCAGTCCATCATCAAGGCGGCGGGCGAGTCCTGCGGCATGATCGGCTCGGTGAGTACCGACGATGGTATCGAGTGCTATGAGAGCACCAATACTACGCCCGAGGCCCCCGAGGTCTGGCGCCATATCGCCAACTGCCGCACGTCCGGTCGCCAGTCCATGGTCATGGAGGTCTCGAGCCAGGCGCTCAAGTACCAACGCGTCGAGAATCTGCCGTTTGACGTGGCGTGCTTCCTCAACATCGGCCGCGACCACATCTCGCCGATCGAACACCCCACGTTTGAGGATTATTTTGAGAGCAAACTCAGGATCTTTGACCAGGCAAAGACCGCCGTGGTGAATCTGGGCACCGAAGAGGTCGACCGTGTGCTGGAGGCAGCGTCGACGGCCGAGCGCTTGGTGACCGTTGGCGTCGAGCATCCCGAGGCAAGCCTGTGGGCGAGCGACGTACGCATGGTCGGCTTTAGCATCGAGTTCAACTTGCATGGCCTGTGTGCCGACGAGTCCGAGGCGGGGGAGAAGGTCCTGCTGGGTATCGCGGGAGACTTTAACGTGGAGAACGCGCTGGTCGCTATCGCCGCTGCGCGCGAGATCGGCATCGGTATCGATGCCATCAAGAAGGGCCTCTCCAAACTGCGTGTGCCGGGCCGTATGGAGGTCGTGGAGTCGAAGGACGGCCGCGTGATCTGCGTCGTTGACTATGCGCATAACCAGCTTTCGTTCCGTTCGCTTTTCTCGTCGGTCAAGCGCGCGTTTCCCGCTAGTCCAGTCATTGCGGTGTTTGGCGCTGCCGGCGGCAAGGCGCAGGAGCGCCGCGAGCAGCTTCCGCGCGAGGCCGCACCATATTCCGACCTGATGATCTTTGCCAACGAGGACCCGGCTCACGAGGACCCGATGAAGGTCTGTCGCGAGCTTGCCGAACATGTTCCCGACGATACGCCGAACAAGATCATCCTCGATCGCGAAGCCGCTGTGCATGCGGCGTTCAGGGCGGCGCGCGAGGAGTACGTCAACCCCGATGCCCCCACCATTGTCTTGCTGCTGGCAAAGGGTGACGAGGAGCTCATGCACGTGGGCGACGAGTTCGTGCCCATCGAGAGCGACCTTTCGTTGGCCAATCGCCTGATCGATGTTACCCAGTTTGACTAATGAACCATGATGGCGGCGGCGCCCTGAGTGCGCTGTCGCCATAAGCGTGTTCCCTCAATCAAAACATGCCGTCCAAGTCCAAACCCTTCTACGTAAACGGAGTAACCATGTCCCACAACACCCTGCCGACCGTTGCCGAGCTTTCGGGCGAGATGCGCGAGCGCTTGGCTAAGGTCAAGTACGTCTTTACCGACCTGGATGCCACGATGCTCGCGCCCGGCTCGTGTGTGCTGCGCGACAACGACGGCAACCCCTCGACCAAACTCGTCGAGGCCGTCGTGGCGCTCGCTCGCGCTGGTATTCAGGTGGTTCCCACCTCGGGCCGCAACCGTACCATGATCCACGAGGACGCGCGCGTGCTCGGCCTCAACTCCTACATTGGTGAGATGGGCGGCCTGGTTATGTACGACCTCAAGGCCAACGATTGGGAGTATCTGACCGGCGACATGTCTTACGACCCCGTCTGCGGCCTTACTCCGCACCAGGTGATCGAGCAGACCGGCGTGTGCGAGAAGATCCTCGCCCGCTGGCCGCACAAGATCGAGTATCACAACGACATGTCGACCGGCTACAAGTACCGCGAGGTCACCGTCGGCATGCGCGGCGATGTGCCCGACAATGAGGTCCAGGCCATCCTGGACGAGGCCGGCTGCGGCCTGGTGTGGGCCTGTAACGGTCACCTGACGCATCTGTCCAAGCCGACGACGCTCGAGCTCGATCGCGTCGAGGATGGTCGCGCATTCAACATCAACCCCGCGGGCCTCAACAAAGGCGTCGCCATTGCGCGCTTCTGCGAGCACCTGGGGATCGAGCGCGAGGAGACGCTCGCGCTCGGCGATTCCGAGTCCGACTTCTACATGGCCGATCACGTGGGCACGTTCTGCCTGGTCGAGAATGGCCTGACGAGCGCCGGCGCGCCCGAGTTCCTGGCTGCTTGCGAGAACGCTTTCGTTACGCGTGGCAAAATTGTCGACGGTTGGGCGGCGACGGCAGAGCTGCTGGTCGCGGCGCGTTCGTAGCGCGCCGCCGCCGCACTTGGACATGTCTTTTCGAGAGAGACTGGTGAGGTAATGTCCGATATCGAGAATCCGGCAGGCGACACGCGCCCGATTGGCGTGTTCGATTCTGGTTTGGGCGGTCTGACGGTTGCGCGCGCCATCGCGACGGCGCTGCCGCACGAGTCCGTCTACTACTTCGGTGACACCAAACGCTGCCCCTACGGCACGCGCACCGAGGATGAGGTGCGCTCGTTTGCGTTGCAGGCGGGTCGTTGGCTTTCGAAGCACGACGTCAAGATTATGGTCATTGCCTGCAACACGGCGACCGCTGCGGCCTTGCGTCTGGCCCAGCAGGTGCTCGACGTTCCCGTGATCGGTGTGATCGCGCCGGGCGCACGCGCGGCAATCAACAGCACCCGCACGCGCCGGGTGGGCGTGCTCGCCACCAACCTCACCATTCGCTCGGGCGCCTACACGCGCGCCATTCAGGATCTAGATGCCGGCGTCGATGTATATGGCTGTCCTGCCTCGAGCTTTGTCGAGGTTGTCGAACACGAGCTCGCCTCGGGTGCGCATCTGCAGGAACAGTGGCTTGAGAACGAGGACATCTTCGATACGCCTGCCGTGCGTGCGCTGGTGGGTGCCACGGTTGAGCCGCTGCGCGACCACGGTATCGATACCGTGGTGCTCGGCTGTACGCATTTTCCGCTGTTGGTGGGACCTATCCGCCATGCGCTGGGGCCTGGGGTGCGCGTCGTGAGTTCCGCCGAGGAGACCACACGCGAGCTGACCGATATCCTCACGCGCCGCGAGCAGCTGGCGGGCGACGCCGCCGAGCCGCAGCATCGTTTTGCCACGACGGCCGATAACATTGCCGAGTTTGCGGTGGCGGGCAGCTTTATCTTTGGTCAGCCGCTCAAGAGCATCGAACATATCGATATCGATGAGCTGAAATAGATGTAAGGCAGCCGCCAAAGCCTTCGCCACATCTTTTGCCGAAAGGATATTTCTATGGAGTACATGCAGGTCAACCGCGCCAACGGCCGCGCCGCCAACGAGTTGCGCCCCGTTAAGCTCACCCGTGGCGTCATGAAGCACGCCCACGGCTCGTGTTTGGCCGAATTCGGCGACACGCGCGTGCTGTGCGCCGCCACTATCGAGGAGGGCGTGCCGGGCTGGCGAAAGGGAGCTAAGGCCGGCTGGGTGACCGCGGAATACGCCATGCTGCCGACGTCGACCGGCAAGCGCTGCAAGCGCGAGCATGCCAACCGCAAGGGTCGCTCCATGGAGATCGAGCGCCTCATTGGCCGCAGCCTGCGTACCGTCGTCAACATGAAGGCGCTCGGCGAGTACACCGTCACCGTCGACTGCGATGTGATTCAGGCCGATGGCGGCACGCGTACAGCGAGCATCACCGGCGCCTGGGTGGCGCTGCACGACGCCCTCGCCATGTGGGTCGAGGCGGGCAAGATCGAACGCATCCCGCTTATCGGCCAGGTGGCTGCCATCTCCATGGGCGTTGTCGACGGCAATACGCTGCTTGACCTCGATTATTCCGAGGACAGCCATGCCGAGGTCGACATGAACCTCGTCGCCACCGAAACCGGTGAGATGATCGAGCTCCAGGGCACCGGCGAGCAGGCGCCCTTCGACCGCAAACGCCTCAACGCCCTGCTCGACCTGGGCGACAAGGGTATCGCCGAGCTCATCGAGCTTCAGCGCCAAGCCATCGCCTAACCTGCCAAATAGGGACAGGTTTATTTTGGTAGGTTTTATCTGCGGAAATGCTGCGTTGAAAGGTCTGATTGCCTGAGAGGGGAGAGGCCAAGTGCCCGAACGCCCCTCACGCAGCTTGCTATAGAGACAAGGAGGCCAGTTATGGCACTTGAGAAGATCGACATCGACACTCTCGACCCGGCTGCAACTATCGTCGTGGCAACCGGCAACGCCCATAAGCTCACCGAGATCGAGGCCATTTTGGGCAAGGTCATGCCCGAGGTACGCTTTGTGGCGCTCGGTCAGCTGGGCGATTTTGAGGACCCCGAGGAAAACGGCACAACGTTTTTGGAGAACGCGATCATCAAGGCGCAGGCTGCCGTCGAAGAGACGGGGCTCATGGCCATTGCCGACGATTCGGGCTTGGTCGTTGATGCCCTGGACGGCGAGCCGGGCGTGTATAGCGCGCGCTATGCGGGCGTGCATGGCGACGATGCCGCCAACAACGCCAAGCTGCTCGTTAACCTGGAAGGCGTGGCAGACGAGGATCGCACCGCGCGTTTTATAAGCGTCGTTGCGCTCATCGACACGGACGGCCTGGTCACCTATGGCGAGGGCGCCTGCGAGGGCGCTATCGCACACGAGGGCCGCGGCGATCACGGCTTTGGCTACGACCCGCTGTTCCTGCCGGTCGACACGCCGGGCAAGACCATGGCCGAGCTGACGGCGGACGAGAAGAACGCCATCAGCCATCGTTTCCACGCGCTCGAGCATCTGTCCGCCAAACTGACGGGCGAGGAGTAGGCCGTGCGCGCGGTGGTGCAGCGCGTACTCAACGCCGGCGTGACGGTCGACGGCGAGTGCGTGGGCAAAATTGGGCGCGGCTATCTAGTGCTGCTGGGCGTGGGCCACGGCGACACGCGCGCCGAGGCTGATAAGCTGTGGGGCAAGCTCCGGGGCTTGCGCATCAACGAGGACGAGAACGGCAAGACCAACTTGGCACTGGCCGATGTCGACGGCGAGGTACTCGTGGTGTCGCAGTTCACGCTATTTGCCGACTGCCGCCACGGCCGCCGCCCATCGTTTACGGATGCCGGCGCCCCCGATGTCGCCAACGAGCTCTACGAGTACTTCTTGACGCTTGTGCGCGAGGACGTTGAGCACGTGGCGCACGGCATCTTTGGCGCCGACATGAAGGTCGA
>CABUXM010000021.1 GCA_902495545.1 uncultured Collinsella sp.
CCTCGACCACGTTGCCGACCGACAGCATGCGGGCGAGGAACTCGGCGTCGTTGCGGTCGTTCTTCCTGCGCCTGTCCGCGCTGGGCTTGATCATCTTCGAGACGGCGCCGACCACGCAGTCGACCCCCAGGCCGGAGAGCCTCTTCTGCAGGTCGAAGCCCGTGACCCCGGACTCGTACACGCACCTGGCCCTGGGGTCCATGGAACGGACCCACTCCGCGACGGCGCCGGCGTCGTAGCCGAAGGTCGCGGCACGTACCTCCCCGGTCATGACGTCGAGGGAGACGGCCTTTATCGAGCGGGCGTGGACGTCGAGGCCGATGAAGGTGGTAGTATCGAGCATGGGAGCCCCTTCCATGAATGCGGCGTGGCCGCCGCGGCTGGATTAGACACTCACCATTGTCGGCCTAATCCGCGGTCTTTCATGCAGCAGGGGCTCTCAATGTTTTTATGTCCTGCTCATATCGTCTGTAATCGGAACAGGTACGATTCTGCAAGCGTACCGGCATTTCAACGATTGCAGTATAAACGAAAAACCGCAGGTTGTAGACGAGTTTGGCGTGTTTCAAGGGCGCGGTAAGCATTTGCCGTTCCAAGCGATGTTGCGAACGCAGACTGGTGATTGCTTGCTGGCTTGTGGTGGTGTTTGGGTTGCTAAGCGAGGGCTGCTTGTTGCGTGGGTTGGTTTTATTGGTGTGGGTTTGGACACTGTATGGAGATGACGATGGCTGGAGCGGGGTAGGGAGTTGTGACGCGGATTGGGGATGCTGGGTGGCTGGCCGATTGCGTGCAACGGCCTAACGCGTTGTTTGCGGTGCACGGCCAATAGATCTCTGTAGGGGGCCTACCCAACGTAAGGCGTCTGAAGGCATTTCCCTGGAAGCTCGGGCTTCCTGGATATCTTGGCGATTAAGATGCGCCCCATGCTCAGCCGGCATATAGAATGGACTGTGGACGTGACGATTGCCTGCTGCTGACATGTTGGTTAATCGACGATGATGGCAGCGACGGAGATTGATTGGGGCAGTCGGCATGTTCGCGAGCGAAAAGGCGGCCCTGCTCGGCGATGTGCCGACTTTTATTGTAGCGAAGGCGTTGGTGACGCCGAGAGGCGGCAAGGCCGACAAAACTATTGCGAAGGCAAGGGATCAACATGGCATTTGAAGCACGTCAGAGTACGGTTGGAAAGCTGCTTAATGACTCAATCTATAGAATCCCTCGCAATCAGCGCGCTTACGTGTGGGATGAGCATAACTGGAAAGATCTATTCGAAGACATCAAGCTTGTGACAGAGGAAGTTGCTACGTCGCATTTCATCGGTTCGATAGTGCTGATGGAGGAAGAAGAAGAAGACAGCCTCGGGGTTTTTACAATAATTGATGGTCAACAAAGAGTTATTACCCTAACGCTCTTGCTGTCTAGCCTCATGTTCGCTTTCAAGAAAAGGAATATGATTAACCACGCTAATGGCACAAAAAAATATCTAGTGGCGATAGATACTAAGGATGTTGAGCACGCGATCGTCGCTCCGGAGAATCATTTATCATTAACGAGGATCGTCGAAGGAGTAATTGCTATCTCTCCTGAAGATGCGGCTGCCATGTCTGCTGTGGCTTTCTCGAAGAGCAAACGCGCGTCCGGATCAAAAGACGAACTGATCGTTAAAGCCTTCCAATATTTCAGTGCAAGTTTCGCCAAGATGAAGGATGAGGAGTTGCTGGCCTTCAGGGATGCGGTCATTTCTGTCGCATATGTAAACATCAAATCATCGTCTGAGGAAGATTCGTACACAATATTCGAAATATTGAATGCGCGAGGTATCGAGCTTGAGGACCATGAGCTTCTGAAGAACTATATTATGCGCTATATCCATCCTATAGAAAAGCGCGATGATGCAAAACAGGTATGGTCGGAAATTGAAGCAACAGTCGGCTCGAACATGAAAGCTTTTTTGCGTCACTACGCAATTCAAAAATATCGCCTAGGTCAAGGCGACAAGGATGGAGCATATAAGAAAATAAGGGATTTTACGGATCCAAAGAAGGCTGCTGATCTTCTCTATGATTTAAGGCTAAAAGCCGGATATTATGCAGAGATTGTCGAGCCAACCAGCGATGACAGAAATGCGGAAATCTTGAGTTTCTTAAGAACACACAATGTCCGCGTCTTCAGGCCGCTTCTTATGAGTTTAATGCACGCTCGCGAAATAGAGCAGCTAACGAGCGAGCAGTATGATGATGCGATTGGATTTATTTACCGGTTCTATATTTGCTATAAGATAATCGGGGGAATGGAGTCGAACCACCTATCGGATTCGATCGTGAAACACTCATACGCAATCGAGTTGAACTGCACCCAGCAAGTGTTAGATGAGTGGAAAAATAGTTTTAACGAAAAACTGCCTTCAGAAGAAACATTTCGAATTAATCTCCTTTCGCTTGGATGGTCTCATTCGTGGCCGTTGTATAGCGAAACAAAGTTGAAGGATCGCTGCAAGTTGGTCCTTGCCTTGCTCGAGGAGCTTAAGTCTGGTGTTAGGGTTTCTGAGGCATTCACAATAGAGCACATTCTTCCGGATTCGCAGGCTCAGGAAAACTCGATTATTGGGAACTTGCTCATGCTAGAAGAGCGACTTAACGCGAAATGTAAAGACAAATCGCTTAAGGAAAAGCTGCCCATATACGCTGAATCGCGTTATGCCACTACAAGAGCTTTTGCTAAACACTATGCGAATGGTTGTTTTGACGTTAAGAAGCGCGTTGATTTTATCGCGAAAGATTTGTTTGAAATGGTCATCCACTAGCTTGCACCGCGCGGCCGCGGCGCTTGAGCTCGTCAAGAAGTGCATCGACCCGGCGATAAGGCGGCAGGCCGAAGGGTTCGAATGGGATCCGAAAGCGCTGGAGTAGGCTCTCGCCTGGCCATAGGAAAGGTAAGGGTGGAAACCGATGGCGGACAAGGAGCGACCAAGGTGAACGAGGATGACATCATCGGCGTCGTGAGGGAGTACATCGAGGACAAGGAGAACTCGTACGCCCTCATGCTTACCGGGGAATGGGGATGCGGGAAAACCTACTTTGTCGAGCACGCACTGACCGAGAAGCTGGAGGAGGATGAGAGCCGGCATCCCGTCGTGGTGGCGTCCGCCTACGGCGCCAAGGACTTAGCGGAGCTCTGCGGGGCGATTGAGTCTGGTTTCATCTCGAAATACGCCATAGGGTGCGCGGCCGGCGGGGAGAGGGGCAGGTGGGATTCACTCGTCGGGTTCGCCAAGGACACGGGAATATCGTTCCTCGGGAAAAAGATCAGGGAGCTGGAGAAGAAGGCGGGCGTCGATCTCAAGATGGCGCCGCTGAATGCCGTGAACCTCATCATCGGCCCCGAGACCCTCCTCGTCATAGACGACGTGGAGAGGTGCGACATGGGCATTCGCGAGCTGCTCGGGGCGGTCGACCACCTCGTCGTTGGCTGCAGGAAGAAGGTCCTCCTCGTCTGCAACGAGGATGAGTGGAGGAAAGGGCTAGGACCGAAGGGGGAGAAGGGGACGACCAGGGAGTACGAGAGCCTCATCGAGAAGACCGTCTGGCGGAAGTGCCGGTTCAGGCCCTCGGTCGGCTCGGTTGTGGAACGCGTTCTGGGAGGCGTGCTGGGCGGCATCTACCCAGGCGCGCTCGAGGACGCCGTTTCGGCGATTGAAGGAAGCGAATCGCCGAACTTGCGATCCCTCAGCAAGATGCGCCCCGTGCTGGTCGGGATGAAGGAATCCGGGTTCTTCGCTGAACCCACCGACCCGGAGTCTGCCAGGGCAGTTTTCAAAGAGGCTTTCGGCTTTGCAGCGGGGGCGGCGAAGGGGATGCGCATCGGGCCTCCGTCAAGCCGGGAGGATTCCATCCTTAGGGGTGGCATTTTCGAGTCGCGCCGGCTCAAATACGCCGCCCTGGACTTCATCCCCCGCTTTTTCGAGAGGTGTGAGGGGGTCGATTCCAAGCATGTTCGTTCCTGCCTGGAAGATTACCTTGCGACCTTTCATCCCGACGGGCCGGCCGCGCGGAAAGCTATTGAATGTATCGAAGGCATCAGACACGCCACTTTCCGCGATGCCGATGTCCTTGGCATGGTGGAGACTTTAGTCGCCGGGATTGTCCCCGGGGACGGGAGCCGCGGCTTGTCGTTCGACGTCTATCCCGACGTCCTGCGTGCCGTCAAAGGCATTGCGGGGGAATTTGCTGACGCCTTTCCCGAAGGGGTCGCGCCGCTCGTCAAGGCGATGGAATCCTCCATTGGACGGGATCCCGAGTCTGCAGTGAGGTCAATCGGAAAGAATCGAGTCGAATGGCAGGAGATCCCTTTCGACTCGAGCGAAGCGCATGAGATTCCGGCTTTGGAGGAGGTCGACAGGCTGAGGGAGCTCGCCTTGACGACGCTACGCGAACGGGAGTCGGAGTCTCTTGGCAACGTCCTGATAAACGCCCCCGACCAATTCGCGACGAAGCTCTATCTGGCTTTCTCGAAATCAGATGACTGGTCGGAACCCATCCTGTCGCTCATTTCCCTCGACACTTCCCTCCTCGCGAGGGCGATGGAGAAGATGCCTCCCGAAGATATTCGGCTTGTGCACAGTGTCCTTTTTCCGGGCGACCACATGAGGTCGTGCACGGCCTCGCTCGAGGGCGAGGACAGGAAGGCCCTCGTAGCTTGGGCCAAGAGGCTCGGATCGGAGATCGGCAAGGTCGAGACCATGGAGTATTACCAAAGGATCTATTTCGACGCCATATCCAAGAGTCTCGAATATCTTGCCGATATCTAGGATCCGCAGCTGTTGCCAAGTTGAAACGTGGCTTAGGATTTGCAGAAGATCTTCTAATGGCAGTCTTACGACAAGGACGAGGATGCCCTAATGCCTTGCCCAGGCTCCATCCAGCTCCGCCGCGCAGCTCTCGAACACGCACCTAACGGCGGCCATTTCCGACGGGGTCACGCGCCCTCCGCTCGCCTTATCCGAGGGCCTATGCGGCGGGGCTTGACTTCGAGGACGTCGTCGACTCGGCCCTCGAGCGTGCAAGACTTGCTGAGCTAGGTGGACTAGAGTAAGAAAAGAGAAATAAAAAGGCGAATTTACCGCGAGGAGCAAAATGTCCCAAATAAATCAGATCCAAGAAGAGTTAAGGCAGGTCGAAGGCGGGCGTTTTCAAACACTGGCAAATCAGTATCTATATAGGAGATATTCGCTTAACAACATCACTGAATTAGGATCCCAATGCGGCACGGATAAAACTACGACCGGAGTGCCAGACATGTATTCCGTAGGAGAGAATGGACACTACCTCTTCGCGGCATACACAACCTCTAAATCCGACATCCGCAATAAGCTGCTAAATGATGCTAAAGACTGCCTCGACAGAAGCAAAACCGGCATCGATCCGCAACTCATAGGTCGAATCATCCTGTCTCACACATGCTTTCGCCTTTCACCTCTGGTACTCGAGGAAGTCCTCGCCATCGATCAACGGATTGAAATAATCGGGCCAGAGACAATTGCGAGCGACCTTGATAGAAAATACCCTGCGCTAGCGCATACGGTTTTGGGCGTTCCGCTCGGAAAGGGGTCATTCATCGCCCCAGACCGTTTCATCGAGCGAAGCCTGAACGACCGTTTCACAACCGACCTGTCGAAGCCCCTCATGCACAGGGATTCCGAGTTTTCAGACATCATCGAATCGATAGAGCAAAGCAAGGCAGTGGTGATTCAGGGGTGGTCTGGATCAGGGAAAACCAAGATTGCCCTCGACGCATGCCTCTCGTTCAGCAAACGGCATCACTGGGATCTTCTTATCTTGGACTCTAGGTATTCGTCGCATCTCGACGATGATATCGAGCTGATTTTGTCGGAATCGGAAAATACTATCCTTCTGGTCGATGATGCAAACGGAAACCTGTCACTTGAGCACTTGCTGGGAATCTGCTTGGAAAACAAAAAGTTAAAGATTGTCTTCACCTGCAGGAAGATGCACCGAAGCGAGTTGACCGCGAAAATCGGCAGCTATCTAAATTTCAGAGAAATAGAGCTGGAGCCTCTAACCGCGGAAAATATTGATGCGATACTCGAGACCGAATACAACATAAAAAACCTGGCATTGAGGGAGAGGGTATCGGCAATCGCTAACGGAAACATGCGCTTGGCTATCATGGCTGCAGGCCCCATAGCAGACGGCAATTTCGAAGCCATCCAAGAGCCGTACGATCTTTTGAACATCTATATGAATTCTGCTTTAGCTGGGTACTCCAGCAGGGAGCAGCGTCTCGCAGAGAACCTTGCAATCTACGACTGCTGCGATCTTATTGAAGGAGACCCTTGTTACGAGGAACTCTTGGGGCTGGGGTACGACGACGCCGAGATTCGGGATTTTGCATCCAGATTGAACGACCAGGAAATTGTCACGATCCTTACCTCCGCCGATGGCGTGCTAGCCATAAGAATGGAAGAGCAGAATCTTCGCGACTTCTTGATATGCCGCCACTTCGCAAAAGAAGGGAACGGCAGTTTTGCGGATTTCATTCTGCATACCGCAGAAATGCCGAACGCGCCGTATCTCAAAGCCGCCAAGTCAATGGCTGAAGTGTGCGGAAGTGCGAGCGTGTACGACTACCTTCGAAGGGAATGCGAGAAAGCTTGGGATGAAATAAAGAATCGGGATGCGCGAATTGCCGATCAGTTCATAGTCACATTCAATCAATTCCTCCCCATACAGGCGCTCGCCTTTGCCTCAAACCGCATCGAAAACGCTGATTGCGCTGACGTATCGGAAGAAATTCTCGGCATGAATTCGACATCCGACGGATCTATGCCCCTGCAAATTTCTGTATCCCTGATGAACTCAAGCGAGTATTCGCAAACAGCCTCCGAGTTGTTCGTGAAGTGTGTAGAAAGAGGCACCGAGCGAGCGGCCGAGTATAACTGGGCATGCGGGCCGGACGGCGCTTTCGCTTATGATCTCGATCGTACGGGATTCGATTTGGAAAACAGCAAACTCGATGCCCTCGCTCAAAAATATCAACAATCGCATTCCCGCAATGTTGCAGCATGTCTGATCGTCTTGACGAGTTCATACCTCTCTTCAAGGGCCCAGCGCGTTTGTCAAAACGGCATAACGTACACATACAACACTTTGACCTTCAATTTCACATCAGAGCTGGCCGAGCTCCACGCCCATTGCTTCCGGGCGCTCTCCGTTCTGGTCGAAACCGAATTCAGCAGGCAAGTTAAATCCACTTTTCGGCAGCACTTCTCGTTCTATGGCAAAGAACCTGAAGCGGAGTACGCAGAAAACATGTATTCGGTGCTCTCGAGGATTGAAGAGCTATTCCCCAAATATATAACCGAAGACTCGACAATCGATCTCTTATGCAGCTTAAGCATCAACCAGATTTACGAAACATGCGCGCAGAATCCCCCTCTGAGCCTCGATGGGTTCCGCCAGAGCGCATTCGACGCACTTGGTCTGGAGAACTCCGAGTCTCTCGTAGAGAAAGAACCGAGGATATCCGCGGAAGAGTTACCGCTAGAACGACTGACCGAAGCCCTGGGAAAGCTAGCCGAAGATTATGAGATTTCCGATAAAGAGTGGGAGTCGGGCAGGGCTATCGGAAAAGTCCTTCTGGAAATCGCCAAAAGGACCCCAGATACTGCCTCAAGCATAATCGCACGCAATATCGCTTCGTCGCCCTCGACGATCCCTGTCCCGTACGAAGCACTTGATCATCTTGCTGAAACCATCGGCAGGAAGGTCCTTAGAAACGAGCTGGGCGCGGTGATCGACGTGAGTGACCATCCGGCCCTGTTTGACTATCTTGATTTGCTAGCAATAAAGAACGGGCCCGACAAGGAGGAGCTCGACGAAATTCTCGCAAGACTCGATGACGGCAGAACGCATCTCTGCTTGGAAGATTTGGAGATAGTCGAGCCAAAGCATCCTGGCTATATCCTCAAATATGCTTCTTGGCTTTCCGAACATATACACAATGATGGGGTTTGGCTGTTTTTCGGCAACTGCGGAGACGAAAAGCGCGTCTCTGCTCTAGATTCGTACTTCGAATCCAATCCCTCACCGGCCGTCAACCTGTATTTTCTCGCACTTGAAGGATATCCTACTTTCGACTATAACCTCGCTTTCCTACGCTGCCTTTTACGCCTTGACAGCTCAATGATTGACCGTTTTTTGGAGTACGTTGCCAACCTCGACTACCGACAAAGGCACGATCTCCTGCGAAGAATCAGCTCGTTTTGGACCGTCCAGGATGATCATGCCTGGAATCTGCTGAAAGCAATGATCGATGAAGCGCTGAGCGAACCACTCGGCAGGCTTGAAATAGCCGTTTTGTTTCCCGTTCATGACGCAAATGCGCTCTCGAGCGATATTTTTTGGGAGCGCTTGGAATATACCATCCGCGAAAGGATCGCCGACGCAAATAGCCTCGATAGAATTAGCTGGGCCTTGTCCGATTGCAATGACGAGACGAGGATTAGGGCTATCACCCTCATTCTGACGCTCGATAAAGACGGGATATCGATCAACCATTTGGATCTCCGTCGATCTTCAATGAGCGGGTCCCCTGAAAAAGGCTTTATTCCAGCAAAGCTCAAGGAGATTGAGGCGATTGACTCGATTGCTGCTCAGCTGCCCGCAGGTGTTGCATATTTAAAACACAGAGAATGGCTGTCAAAAGTGAAGTCATCAATTGAAAGAGACATCGAAGACGAAAAGTGGAGGCTATTCCACGGCAGGCAGTAATCGACTTTAACACCTAGAATTAGGAAAAGCCTCGGGGCTCCTGCCTAGCCCTTCGACCTGCACTGCGTGCAGAAGACGGTCGAGGGCGAACCGTGGTGCAGCTCCATGAGCTCGAGCTGCATCGCCCTGAACAGGTCCTCGGGCTTGTTCAGCAGCCGCTCGTCGATGTTTGTGTCAACGGCCTACTGAATACTGTTCAGTTTTACGCTACCACTGACAGCGAGGTCGAAGTGGCTCGTTGCTATTTCGAAGCCGCGCGCGCGGCGCGGAAGGGCGGCGTGGACCCCGAGGCCACTGCCTACAAGCTCGACAAGATGATTTGGTTGCTCTGCACAAGCGACTTTTACCTCGAAGGGGGTCTAAAGCTCTTTTCAACCAATGCACTTGTTGAATCGAACCTGAGCGCTTATTCGGGGGATGGCATTTAAATCGGAGCCACTTTCAGAAAAGCGGCGCTGCAAACGCATGCCAAAACTGGCAAATTATTATGAAAGGTAATCTTATGGCAAACGCAGAGGAATCAACTAAGGCCGGTCTATCGCGCTTGCAAGACGACGCAAGGCCGACTATTTGCAGCGACTCTCTCGAACTTATTTCGAATATCGCAGAGGTTGGCCTGGACGAAATTCTCCAAAACGAGTTCTTGAAGGACATCCCCGTCATCTCAAGCCTAGTGAGCATCTACAAAATCGGAAACAATATCCACAATGCGCATCTGCTGAAGAAGTATGCGTGTTTCCTCGATGAGTTCAACCGCGACTCTTTTGAAAATGGCTCATGGAACAAGTACAAGCAATACTTTGAAGAGTCAAATAGGAAGCGCGATATTGAGTACCTGCTTATCCTGCTCGAAAGATACATTGAGGAGGACAAAGCGCGGCGACTAGCAAAGATTTATGAGGCCTACCTAGATAAAGAAATTAGCTGGGACGATCTTCGTTTGTTTGCAGAGACTTTGGACAGATTTCTACCTGGAGACTACGAAATGCTTCGAGAAAAGGAAACTTTTCAGACGCTCAGAGGCAGAGATGCAGAAGTTCTTCTTCGATTAACCGGACTGGGATTGCTGATTGAGGATATCCATCGGCAGCAGTGGGACGTAGTAGATACGACGCTCATCTTCGACGATCCCGACGAAATTGAGAAAGAAGAAAGGGTTTATCGTAGGACCGAATTTGGAAACAGGATGGTATCTATACTTGGCTAGCTACTGCAGACAGCAATCTGAGCGCGCTCTTGTCGTCTTGGTTAAACTGCTCGGATCTACCAGTGATTTTTACTGCATTAGGCATTCGTAAAGGGAATCGGTTCTTCACGATTCGCATCCTTTCTAGTGCTGCCTTTATTTAATGATCGAGATATGCTCGGCGACTGCGGTGTTCTGCCCCTTAGGTTACAGACGGTTGTTTCTATTGAGCTTCCAGAGGAAATACATGGGGTTCTCTTTTGCCTTGGCTTCTCGCAAGAAATCTGCGGATTGAGATGCAACGGCCCCTATGCCGGCAGCCCCGAGGAAGGCCATAGCATCAGAAGGTGATGCGATTCCGTATTGCCCCAATGTAAAGCTCGCAATTCCGATAGCGGCTTCAATGCCTGCGGAGGTGACTAATCGGGATCGCTCGTTTTTCATCACTAAAGATATCTTGTGAAGCTCGGGCTCAATTAGGTCGTTCTTCAGGTCAGCTAATGTCGAGGTGTCGATGGGCCTTTCGCTCAGGCCTTTGGACAAGGTATCCCTAAACACAAGAAACGACTCTTCGTTTCTAATGCGGCAATCAAGGATGCTACGCAACGTTGCATTTTCAGCAATGGGGAGGGGGCAAGATAACCGGCGAATGGGTATGGTCTGATCTTTTCGAGGATAAAGGGTGGAAGTTGCGGACTCGAGGAACTCAATCTGAGCTGGACGAGTGGTTAAATACGAGCTATTCGAAAAATAGGGATTGACGAGGGCTTGAAAGCAATCGTCCAACAATGGCAGTAGGATAGTCAAGATGCCGCCTTTCTCCAGCATGTCTCTATCCAATCGCGTTTCGCCTTGGCTTGCATAGAGCGATTCGTATTCAGACGGGATTACCAGGAAATCGACATCCATCTCATCATGGGACCCATATGCATCCATTCCCTCAATCGCTACATACAGATTCCCATCTGGTGCTTGTTTTAAAGTGCACGAGGTAGAGGAACAGAATTGTCGTACGAGTTCATCCCAATAACTCGATATCAATCCTTTTGCTTTTGATTCTCTTTCGATTTGTCGCGCTAGGCAATCTTTGCAAAGAGGAATGTAATTGCTCGAAAATCCGAGTATTCCAGCTTTGACTATGTCTTCGACTCGCATGGTCAAATAGATCCCGAATGCAAGTTCATCGACTGAGACATAATCATCGTGCCCCATTTCGAATGCCGATTCTATAGGGCAATGAATCAGTGTTTTATCTGCATACAATGCTGAGAACTTTGCCAAATGGTAAATGTTTTGCTCTCGACAGGCATAGTCAGTGCAGGGGAATTTGCCTCCTTCAAGGGTGGAGTCAACAGAAAAATTGAACAGGGATTGATTTTCGATTTTTTCGATTGGGATAAGGGGTGCAAGGCCCCTAATAAAGGCGTCGAACCTCCTTTGCCCCAGTTCTTCTAGGTACGCAATTATTTCGGCAAGAGAGCTGTTCTTGAATGCGGCTAGATAAGAATAAAGGTCATCGTATGCATGAGTCGCCATTTCGCTCACCTACACTTTCGGAAAGAGTTTTGCGTCGTTATTTCCGAGGCGTCGTTGGGCTCGCAATCGACTCTAGTGTGCAGCTGCTTCTCGACGTACTCCCTCATGTTCTGCCTCCACATGTAACTAATTGATTTGCTATGTGCCATTATGAATGGTATATAGCAAATCAATTAGTTACATTTAATGGAGCATTGCGAGCGTGGCGCGCGCAAAGAAGAGTCGTTGTATGGAGGCTTCCGGCAACGGCCTTTTGTACGTCCGTGACTGTTGGGTGCTATCGCGGATGACGTCATTGTTGCCTGCACTCTCGATCCAAGGATGTAATTACGGAAGTGCGGGGAAAATCGAGAACCTTCGAGCACAACGCGATTTTTAGCACCAAAACCGCAGTTCGCGGAAGCGAAAACTGGGGCCTGGTTAGCATTTCTTCGATTTTCCCCGCACTTCCGAATTTGACCCCTTGCCGCACCTTGATCACGTCTTCAAGTGGCTGGTTCATCGCTAATGGAGTTTTCTGCGGTGCTTGAATTGCGGTGTTGTGATTAGGGCAAAAGGCTCTTGGCTCCGGGGAGGCTCATCGCACGAAAATTCAAGTTGCTGCTGAAGTAGGGCTTGCTTCGGCAGCGCTAACAATAAGGGCGGCTCTGCTAGTCTCGGGAGACCGCGGCATTCGGCGGGCCTGCCGAATGCCGCGATCAGTAGCGGTCAGTAGCGGTCAGTATATTCTTCGGAGCCGTTTCTCTGGGCTTCGGCGGACTTGCCAACTCGCGCTTGGGCACTACTCAGTAGATTACTCAGCAGTGCCCAGTAGATTACTCAGTAGTGCCCAGCAGGGGGAGGGCAGCAAACGCAATGGGCCTGTTTCCCGGCTAGGACCTGCAGCCTCAAACTTCGCTTGGCATCCTGTAGAACTGGTGCGGGTCTTTCGGGCTTTTCCCTACCCATTCCAACAGGCCTCGCCCGGCAAGGTCTTTCAGAGTCTTCGAGGCCGTTTTCCTACCGACATTGGACTCCCGCGCGAGGTCGGAGGTCGTGATTTTCCCCTGAGCGGCGGCAATTGCCATCGCTGCTCGTTCGCGCTCGCTGAGGAGCGGTCGGTTGTCGGCCGCGGTTCTCCTGAAGGCCGCTTTCTGTAACCCAGGACGCTCGAAGACGACGACGGTGCTGTTGACGGTCTGCTCGAAGCGGAACCTCACGCCGGCTGCCTCGCAGGCCTCCTTGATGCGCGGTATGCCCGTGCCGTACTGCTCGATGACGCCGGCGCGGAACAGGGTGCGCGCGATCGCGGGGTTTCGGAGGCCGAACTCGCTCGCGGTACCGTCTAGGTGCTCTTGCGGCGAGTCGCCCTCGGGGAACAGGCCCGGGCTCACGATCTGGACGGTGTCCATGAACACGTTGACCTCGACGGCGGTGCCGGTGGTGTAGTCGCGGTGGCACAGCGCGTTGGCAACCGCCTCGCGGATGGCCTCGGCCGGGATCTCGGGGATCTCCTTGCGGTACATGCCCGTCTCGCCGATGACGAACTCGCGCCTGATGTTCGACGTCACGAAGTACTCGGCGAAGTCGAGCAGCTTGAGCATGGTGCCGCACTCGCGGCGCAGGTCGAGGATCTTGGCCTTGGTGTTGCCGCCCAGAAGCCCCAGCTTCATCCTGGGGTAGGTGTCGGATCCCTCGCAGAACAGCTCCACCGCGGCGTTTCTTAGGCTGCCGTCGGGCGCGACGAGGTCGAGCCTTGCCAAGGTGTCCTCCACGCCGGCGAACCCGCCGCCCACGCGTCCGGCCCTGCCGCCGCGCGCGACGAAGTCACGCACCGCCTGCTCGTCGGCGTCGGAGACGGGCCTGCCGGACGGCAGCGAGTCCCACGGGCTACGGGCGCGCTCACGCTTGACGACCATGGCGCTCAGCTCCGAGGCCGACAGCGCTTTGTTCGAAGTCCCCACGCGGGTGAAGTAGCGTCCGTCGGCGGAGTAGGGGGCGTCGGCACCTGAGAAGGCAATTTTGATGTATCGCAGCCCATCATCGGCGTCGAGGCACTCGACCGTCGGGAACACCGCGGGCTCGATCTTGTCGGACACCCACGACGTCACCTGGCGCAGCGTTGCGTCGCTGACATCCTGGCCGATGACATCGCCGTTGTCCTTCACGCCGAAGTAGAGCTCGCCGCGGCCGTGCTTGTTCAGCATGGCGCTGATGGCTTGCAGTGCTTCTTTATGCTCGCCAGTGGACTTCTTGAACTCGACGGTCTCGCTCTCGCTGCCCAGGTTCATCCGCGCTGCCTTTCCCGTTCGTTGCTTGTCTCGTTGGATTATACCGTGGTCACCATGGGCGAAAACGTGGAAGCGCGCTTGCTTGCCTCTACCATGTTCTCATGCGCCTTAATGCCCTTTGTGAAGAATCGTCCCATTGGGAAACGGGTCCCTATGGAACGATTTTGGTATCAGGCATAGGGGGGCGCTATCGTGGATGTCGTCACCATTGCCTGCGCCCTCGATCCAGAGATGTAATTACAGAAGTGCGGGGAAAAATCGAAAACCTTCGAGCACAACGCGGTTTTTTTGTATCAAAACCGCAGGTCGCGGAAGCCTAAAACGGGGGTCTGGTCAGCATTCCTTTGGTTTTCCCCGCACTTCCGAATTTGGCCTCTCGCCACATCCCGATTACGTCTTAAAGTGGCGCAAAAAGCCGTGTGCTCTGCTTGATTTTGCTCAGGAATTATGCCTGAGGGGTAGTGGATTCGCCTTTCTCCGCCGTGCAGCGGCACGTGTAGGGCTCTCTGGCTCAGGCGCGAGTCGCTTCCCGTCTGAAAAAGTTCTTAAAACAGCTTTAAAGTTGCCTTTGGCCTACATTGACAGCGTACAATACGCATGTTTACCATGGCAAAAGCTAAATTTGGGGAGGGGGAGCGCACGGTGGAAGTGCTGGTTGTTGGCAATACCGCGTATGTCGATGACGACTTTTGTGCCAAGGCGTTTCCCGGTGACCATGTTCAGGTCGTGGCGGCCAACGAGGCGCGCCGCGACGGGTCGTCGCTCCATGCGTCTTGGAAAGAGCTGCTGCAGCACCTGGACCAGGCTTACGAATTCGACCGTGTGGTCTACCTCTCTACCTATCTCACGCCGCATACCGAGGCCGTTGGCGACATCGAGCTGCTGCGCTCCGTCTTTCGAGCTTGCATGGGTCGCCAGATTCAGCTGCTGTTTGTGACTGGTCCCATGGGAGCGGACGGTGCGGTGGACGTTGCGGGGCAAAACGGCAAGGGCATCATTGCCCGTGCGGCCAACGACCTGTGCCGCTACTATGCGGTCCGCGACGGCATTCAGGCCAAGATCTTGCGCGTGCCGTATCTGTACACCGCCTCGCCCACGCTGGAAGACCCGATTTTGACCCCGCTGTTCGAGGCGTGCTCGCAAGGCTCTGCTGTCATGAGGGCTGGGGCGGACTCACCGCTCGGTGCCCTCTGCGCCGAGGAGCTGGCCGTTCTGGTGCGTCGCATCTTCGACAGCTGGGATGCCACATTCGAGGAACTCGAGGTTCCGGATAGCTTTGCCCACACCGTGGGAGACCTGGGCGAGGCGCTCAAGGGCTTGTTCCCGGGGCTCGACATTACCTACGACGGGGACGCCGTCGTCTCCATTGCTCCGAGCGATACCGTCCGCACGCGCTACGGGTGGTTCCAGCGCTATGACGTGCTGCGCGATCTTTCGACCATACACGCCCGCTGGGAGCAGACCCTCGCGGGCAAGCGCCATCCGCTGCGTGCCGCCATCGACCGCATGCGCGGGCGGACACTGCCCATCAAATGCCTGGAGACCGCGCTGGCCTGGGTGCTCTTTGAGGGCCTGGAGCTGGTGTTTTCGCAGTCTGCTCAGCTTAACGTGCTCGACTACCGCCTGCTGTACGTGGTACTGATCGGCACGCTGTATGGGCTCGATTTTGGCCTGGTTGCGGCGCTGCTGGCGTCGGTGGGTTTGGCCGCGAGCTACTTTACTCAGTACGGTTATACCTTCCAGGGTCTCTTTTACGAGCCGTCCAACTGGCTGCCGTTTATTGCGTACTTTGTGGTGGGTGCCGTGTGCGGCTATGTGCAGCTGCGCAACAGCGAAGCCATTAGGGCGGAGCGCGATCAAAACGAGCTCGTGCGTAATCGCAATACGTTCCTCACACAGCTTTACCACGACGCGATCGAGGACAAGCGCGCGTACAGGCGCCAGATTGTGGGTCGCCACGACAGCTTTGGCAAGATCTTTGCCGTGACGCAGGAGATCGACGTACTCAACCCACGCGACATCTATCGCAAGTGCTGCGAGCTTCTGGGCGAGATCCTCGAGAACGATTCGGTGGCGATCTACCATGTTTCGGGCGGGGCATTTGCACGCCTGGTGGCAGCAAGTCCCGCGATTGCCGAAAATGCCGCACGCTCGCTCACGCTTGAGCAGCTTGCACCTCTTTTGGGCGACGGGGGTCGTTCGAACCTGTGGGTGAACCGTGAGCTGACGCCGGGGTTTCCCATGTTTGGATACGCGATCGAGCGCGACGGGGCACCCGCCGTGTTGATCTTTGTGCGTAGTGCGGCCGAAAACCAAATGACCCTCTATTATCAAAACCTGTTCCGCATCTTGTGCGGGCTGGTCGAAAGCGCGCTGGGCCGTGCCTTTGACTATGAGGCGGTGGCGCAGGATAAACGCTGCGTTGACGGCACTTGCGTGCTCAAGCAGGCGGCCTTTGGCCAAGAGCTCGCGGCGGAGCAGGCGCTGGCAGATAGCAAGATGGGGAGTTTTTTGCTCCTGCGCGTGGTACCGGGCATGGAGCCTGTCGGCGAGCTGGTGGGCGCAATTGGGTCGGCAATCCGCGAGAGCGACGCGGCGGGCTTGGTCGACGGCAACGTGCTCTACCTGCTTATGCGCCAGGCAAAGGCGTGCGATCTTCCCATTATCCGTAAGCGCCTGAGCGCAAAGCATATTGCGGTGGAGCCCGTCGACGGCGAGGGCATCGTGGCGCTGCTGCAGCGCATCGCTTACACCGGTGACGGTGAGGGGGGTGCCGCTTGATCTCGCTTGTCGTTGCTGCCGTCTTGCTGCTGATTCATTCGCTGGTTTGCCTGATGCTGTGGACGCTCATAAAGCTGGGCCTGCTGCCGGTGCGCGGGCACATGCTGGCTGTAATAGTGCTGGTGCCGCTGTGGGGCCCGTTGCTGGTGGTTTTGCTATCGGTGCGCAGCGCGGTGCTTGGCGAGTGGCTGAAAGAGTCTGCGCTGGAGTCGCTGCGCTTCAACGACGACCTGCATCGTAGTATGTCGGTACCGAGCGGTGAGGACGATGCAGGCGTAGTGCCGCTCGAGGAGGCGCTTATCGTCAACGACCCGGCATACCGGCGCCGCCTAATGCTCTCCATGCTCACCGAGGAGCCCGACGCGTACCTGGCGCAGCTGCAGGCGGCTAAGCTTAACGACGACGTTGAGGTGGCGCACTATGCCGCGACGGCGGTGGCGCAGATCTCCAAGGAGTCCGACCTTAAACTGCAGCAGCTGGAGCGTGCCTTTAAGACGGACCCGAGCGCGCAAAACCTCAACGAATACTGTGATTTTCTTGGTGAATACTTGGGCTCGGGCTTGGCTGAGGGGCGCGTTGCTCAGATTCAGCGCCAACAGTACGCGCGCCTGCTTGCGCGTCGCTGCGAGCGCGAGGATACCCTTGAGCTGCGCATTCGATACGCGACGGCGCTGGCCGATGCCGGACAGATCGACGAGGCGCAGGCCGTGACCGACCAGCTGGTACTCGACGTGCCCGAGGAGCAGGAGGTTTGGATGCTTTGCCTGCGCCTGGCCGTGATGCGCCGCGACGGTGACGAGGTCCACTGTGTGATCGATGCGATTGACAAGCAACATGTGTATTTGAGCGCCGACAACCGCGAAAAGTTGGCGTTTTGGCGCGATGGGGAGGAGGGCCGATGAGCGTGGCGCAACATATCCGAGACCGTGTGGGCCGCTTTCGTTGGATGGGACTCCTCGTGGTGTGGGCGGTCTTTATTGCCATGGCCGCCGTGCTGCTGGTGGAGCGTGCCGGCGTGCAGTACAGTGCGGGCCAGCATAGGCTGGGGATGCTTGCCGCCAACGACGCGGTGCCGGCCTCCTCGGCAATCTTTGGCCAAAAGCCCACGTGCCTGGTCATTACAGACTCGGACCAAGATGGCGTCGACGACGTCAAAGACCAGTTCGACCAGATTTTGCTGGACATGAAGATCGCCCATCGCGACGTGGATCTTGCCCTGGATGGTGCGGATGCCATTCCCTCGCTGACCTCCTTCGATCGCGTGATTTTGCTCATGCCGTCGCTCGATGGGCTCGGTACGCACCTGAGCGACATTATGAGTTGGGTGAGTGCCGGCGGTTCGCTTATGCTCGCCATGCCGCCGGATAACTCGAGCTATCTGCAAGTGATTGCCTCCAAGCTTGGCATTGAATCGGCCGGATATGACTATGTAAAAGCCGAAAGCATTGTGCCGAGTGAGGACTTTATGCTGGGCGGGGGAGAGCGCTACGAGCTCTCGGACCCCTTTGATTCGTCGCTTTCAGTATCGCTGCGCGAGACGGCGCGTGAGTGGGCTAAGACTGGCGATGCGGGCGCCCCGCTCATTTGGTCTAATGACTGCGGTAGCGGGCGCACCGTGGTGTGCAATATCGGTATCTACGACAAGGTCATGCGCGGCTTTTTCGCCGCGGCGATCAGTCTGCTGGGCGATGCTACGGCCTATCCGGTCATCAACAGCGCCGTGTTCTATTTGGACGACTTTCCTAGCCCCGTGCCCTCGGGCGATGGTACTTATATCAAGCGTGACTACGGCCTTTCCATTGCGGATTTTTACACCAAGGTCTGGTGGCCCGATCTGCAAAAGCTCGCGCAAAAATATGGCATTCGCTATACCGGCGTGATGAT
Organism: uncultured Collinsella sp.; assembly: GCA_902495545.1. Lineage (GTDB taxonomy): Bacteria > Actinomycetota > Coriobacteriia > Coriobacteriales > Coriobacteriaceae > Collinsella. Next base: position 18,447 of record CABUXM010000021.1, read on the forward strand.
CGAAAACTACGAGGACGCGGTCAACCAGACCGAGCCCGCGCGCCAACCCGATACCACGCAGTTTCGATATTTTGGCGGCATGCTGCTGCAGATGGGCGGCGAGCTGGGCTTTCACGGCTACAACCATCAGCCGCTCGCGCTCTGGGACACCGACTACGGCACGCTGTACGTCTACAAGACCTGGAAGAACAAAGAGACGCTCGTCGCTTCGCTCAACGAACTTATCGCGTTTCAGGACGAGGTTCTGCCCAACGCTCATGGCTCGGTTTACGTACCGCCGTCGAATATCCTTTCGGCCCGAGCGCGCAAGCTCATCGGCACCGACGTTCCGCGCATTAAGACCATCGCCAGCACGTATTTTGAGGATGGCACCGACCTGCCCTACGTGCAGGAGTTTGGCGTGGCGAGCGACGGCATTGTGGAGCAGCCACGTATTGTCTCGGGCGGCATGGTCGACGATTCCTATATGCGCCTGGCAGCCGTGTCCGAGCTCAACATGCACTACGTGAGCACGCATTTTATGCACCCGGACGACTTGCTCGATCCCGATCGTGGTGCCAAGGAGGGCTGGGAGGTCTACAAGGGCGGCCTGGTCGACTACCTGGAGTGGCTTACCAAATCCGCGCCCGACCTGCGGCACCAGACGGCGTCGGAGTGCTCCGGTGCCATCCAGCGCTTTTCGTCCGTGACGGTGAGCGTGGATACCAGCGCGGATGCCTGGACGCTCAGCCTGGGCAATTTCCACGACGAGGCGTGGCTCATGTTCCGCGCCAATAATGGCGAGCCGGGTGCGGTGACGGGTGGCGAACTGACGCACCTTACGGGCAATCTGTATCTGCTCAAGGCAAATGATAAGACCGTGACGATCGAGCGCAAGGAGGGTAGCGACAAATGAGAATCTGCTTGGTACTCGAGGGTTGCTACCCCTATGTGCACGGCGGCGTGTCTACCTGGATGCACGGCTACATTACGGCTATGCCCGAGCACGAGTTTGTGCTGTGGGTGATCGGCGCGCATGCTGCCGACCGTGGCAAGTTTGTCTACGAGCTGCCCGGCAACGTGGTCGAGGTGCACGAGGTGTTCCTGGACGATGCCCTGCGGCTTTCGGGCGAGCAGCACGAAGCCAGTTTTAACGACCGCGAGCGCGAGGCGCTACGCCGTCTGGTGTCGCTCTCCAATCCGGACTGGGACGTGCTGTTCGATATCTTTCAGCGCCGTCGCGTGCATCCGCTCTCGTTTTTGCAGTGCCGAACGTTTATGGACATCTTCCGCGACGTGTGCCTTGCCGAGTACCCCTACACGCCCTTTGCCGACGCATTCCACACCATGCGCTCTATGCTGTTGCCGGTGCTCTACCTGCTGGGCAGCGAGGTGCCGGTTGCCGATGTGTACCACGCTATCTCGACCGGCTACGGCGGCCTGCTCGCCTGTCTGGGCTCAAGCGTTCACCATGCGCCGGTGCTGCTCACCGAGCACGGCATCTATACCCGCGAGCGCGAGGAAGAGATCATTCGCGCCGATTGGGTGGTGCCGTCATTTAAGGACCGCTGGATTCGCTTTTTCTACCTGCTTTCGGAGGAGATCTACCGCCGCGCCTTCCGCGTGACGAGTTTGTTCCATAACGCCCGCAAGACGCAGATTGATATGGGCTGTGATGCGGACAAATGCCTGGTTATCCCCAACGGCATCCAGTTCGATCGCTTTAAGGATATTCCCTTAAAGCCCGATGATGGCTGGGTGGATATTGGCGCAGTGGTGCGCTTGGCGCCCATCAAGGACGTCAAGACCATGATCTATGCCTTCTTTGAGCTGCACGAGCGCCTGCCTAAGGTGCGCCTGCACATCATGGGCGGCGTGGACGACGAAGAGTACGGCGCCGAGTGCCACGCGCTGGTCGATACCCTGGGCGTGCGCGACCTGATTTTTACCGGCCGCGTCAACGTGGTCGAGTACATGGAAAAGCTCGACTTCACCATTTTAACGAGCATCTCCGAGGGCCAGCCGCTCAGCGTGCTGGAGTCGCTTGCAGCGTGCCGTCCCTGCGTGACGACCGAGGTGGGCTGCTGCCGCGAGCTTCTCGAAGGCGCCCCGGGCGACGACTTTGGCGTGGCGGGTTTTGTGACGCCGCCTATGTATCGCAAGGGCTTGGCCGATGCCATGGAACGCATGTGCACAAGCCGCGCTCGTCGCATTGAGATGGGGGAGCGCGGCCAGCGTCGCGTTGCCACGTACTTCTTGCACGAGCAGATGCTCGCCAACTATCGCGCGCTGTACGACGAGACGGCGCAAGCGTTTGACCTGCGCAGAGAGGGGGAGTAGCCGGTGGCCGGAATCGGTTTTGAGCTCAAGCGCCTGTTTAGGCGCAAGGGCCTTTTTGCCACGATGCGCGCCTATGGCTACGCTGGCATTGTGTGCACGGGCCCCATGCTGCTGGGCGTGCTGCTCCAGGTGGGTATCTTGGTGCTGTGCGGTCTGTGGGGTGTGGACCGTGCCAACCAAGATCTGCTGGTGTGCATGGTGACCTATACGCTGCTGGCGTCGCTCACGCTCACGAGTTTTTTCTCTATGCCGGTCACGCGCTTTTTGGCCGATATGCTTTTTGCCGAGCGCGAGGATGAGATCCTGCCTTCGTTTTGGGGATCTAATGCCATCATGCTCGTTGTGGGCACGGTGCTCTACGGCGTCTTTTTGCTGTTCTCGGGCGCCACGCTGCTGCAGGGGCTGCTGTGCCTGTGGCTGTTCAACATTATGATCGTCAATTGGAACGGCATGAGCTATCTTACTGCTATTAAGGATTACCGCGGTATCCTATGCAGCTTTGCGGCCGCCATTGTCGTGGCGTGCCTGTGCGCCCTGGCCGCGCTGGCGCTGGGTCTGCCGCCGGTCGAGGGCCTTTTGGCGTCAATTGCTCTGGGCTACGGCGTCATGCTCGCCTGGGACGTGGTACTGCTGTACCGGTTTTTTCCGCAGAGCGAACGCAGCCCCTGGCTCTTTTTACGGTGGCTTGATCAGTTTATGCCGTTGGCGCTCACGGGCTTGTTCACCAACCTGGGCCTCTTTGCGCATTTGGTGATAATTTGGGCCGGTCCCATTGGCGTGCAGGTCAAGGGCTTGTTTTATGGTGCGCCCTACCACGATGTGCCGGCGCTCATCGCGTTTTTGACGATCCTGGTCACGACCGTCAACTTTGTGGTCTCGGTCGAGGTCAATTTCTATCCGCGCTACCGCGACTACTACAGCCTGTTCAACGACGGTGGCGTGGTGGGCGACATTGTGGTGGCCGAGGAGGAAATGCTTGCCACGCTCAACCGAGAACTACGGTTTTGTGCGCTCAAGCAGCTGTTTGTGACGGCGGCGGTCATCTCGCTCGAGACCACGGTGCTGTCGGCCCTACCGTTGGGCTTTAACAACCTGATGCACGGGTATTTCCGCACGTTATGCGTGGGCTATGGCCTGTATGCCGTGGGCGATACGTTGTTGCTCATCTTGCTGTACTTTACCGACTACAAGGGGGCCGTTCTGGCTTCGGGCCTGTTTGCCGGTGTAGCCGGGCTGGCGACCGCCGTGTCGTTGCTTTTGCCGCAGCAGTTTTACGGCTTTGGCTTTTTGTTGGGTGCGGCAGTGTTTTTTATCGTGGCGCTGCTGCGGCTCGATACCTATACCGCCAACTTGCCGTATCGTATCCTGAGTCAGCAGCCCATCGTGGCTGCTGACAAGACGGGCTGGTTTACACAGCTGGGCCGCTTGCTCGACCGTGCCGAACAGCGCTATGAGGAAGGTCACCATAAGGGTGAGTCACATGGCTCGTTTGAGCGCGCAGTAGTTCACGTGTATCGCAAGCATTGGGGAGGTTCTGATGACCGATAGGATGATGTCTCGCCGTCGCCTGTTTGAGGCGGCTGCTGGTGCGCTGTTGCTTTCGGGCTGCTCGGTGCAGGAAGACTCCTCGACCAAAAAGGTCAAAAAGCAGGACAAGATTATAAAGGCCGAGGCTTCCGACCAGTCCAAGCACCTGCGCGATAAGGACGAGCTGTACGAGGTCTACGACGACTCGGGCATTGTGACCATGTACCTGACGGTCTCGCGCGGTAACAGCTCCGAGAACACCGACCACAGCTGGGCCGAGATCAACACGTACTCGGTGTATGACTATGCCGACATGGGCGTGACGCGCTATCAGGTTATGGGCCTGCTGCAGCCGGGCGACGAAGACGGCCCGGTGGCCGGCGAGGTTGGCTATGGCGAGGAAGCGCCCAATGCCACCGTGCAGGTGCGCGGTCAGACATCGAGCATGAACTCGCAAAAGAATTACAAGGTGGAGCTCAAAAAGGGCAAGGGTACTTGGCGCCAACAGCGCGCGATTACGCTCAACAAGCACATGGGCGAGGGTGTGCGTTTTCGCAACAAGATGGCCTACGACCTTATCCGCGGAATCCCCCAGATGATGGGCCTGCGCACGCAGTTTGTGCATCTGTGGGTGTGCGACCAGACCGAAAAGTCCAACGATACCTTTGAGGACTATGGCTTGTTTACACAGGTGGAACAGCTTAACAAGACGGCGCTTAAGGCACATGGCCTGGATAAAAGCGGGCACCTGTACAAGGTGAACAGCTTCGATTTTCATCGCTACGAGGACACCATTAAGCTTGCCGATGATCCCGACTACAACCAGGTGAACTTTGAGGGCATGCTCGAGATCAAGGGCGATTCGGACCACACCAAGCTCATCGGGATGCTCGATGCGCTCAACGACGAATCGCAAAAGATCGATGACGTGCTCGACACATACTTTGATACCGAAAATCTGGTCTATTGGCTGGCGTTTCAGATCCTGACGGGCAACTGCGATACGCAGAACCGTAATTGCTATCTGTACAGCCCGCTCAACTCAAATACCTGGTACTTTTTGGATTGGGATAACGACGGCATGCTGCGTAAGCTTGAGCTTTCTCTTACCGGGTTTTCGGACTACGCGAGCTGGGAGCGCGGCGTGAGCAACTACTGGGGCAACGTGCTGTTTAACCGTGCGTTGCGCAGCAAGTCGTTCCGCAGCGAACTCGACCGTGCCGTCAAGGACCTGCGTACGTATTTGACCGAGACTCGCCTGACCAAGATGATCAAGCACTACCGCGAGGTGACTGAATCCCTGGTCTTTGCTTCGCCCGATATCGACAATCTGCCTGTCACCAAGGACCAATACGAGCAGATCGCCGCGGCGATTCCCTCCGAGATCGAGGAGAACTACAAGAGCTTTCGCGAGAGTTTTAAAAAGCCCATGCCGTTCTACATCGGCGTGCCGCAGATCGATAACGGTAAGCTGCGCATTAACTGGGATGCGTCCTACGACTTTGAGGCGCGCGATATTCGCTACACCGTAGAGCTTGCGCGCGACTATGCCATAAGCGATGTGGTCTTTAAGGCCGAGGACGTGCTGCTTCCCGAGGTGACCTGCGATGCGCCCGATACCGGCCAGTATTTTGTGCGCGTGCGTGCCACCAACTCCGACGGCTTTACGCAAGATGCGTTTGACTACTATGTGACCGACGACGGCAAGCACTATGGCATGAAGTGTTTTTACGTGCAAGACGGCGGTAAGGTCGTGGAGGACACGTATGAGGAGGGCTAGCGCTCTGTTTGAGCGCCTGGCGGCACCTCCCGCGCGTACCACGCAGGAGCGTTACCGCCACGAGCTCAAATATCTCATTAACGAGGGCGAACACGCCGCGCTTGCCTGTCGCATGGCGCCGGTGTTTAAGCTGGACAAGCATGCGCGGGCGGGCGGTTACACTATTCGCAGCCTGTATTTTGACGACTACTGCAACTCGGCCTACGAGGAAAAAGACACCGGCATTCTCATGCGCAAAAAGTATCGCGTTCGCATCTATAACGGCAGCGACAAGGTGATTAAGCTCGAGCGCAAAAAGAAGTACGGCAGCTGGATTTACAAGGAGGACGCGCCGCTCACACGTGGCGAGTTTGAGCAGATTCTGGCTGGCGACTACGGCTTTTTGCTGAGGAGCCCTTATCCGCTCTGTCGCGAGTTCTACATCGAGTGCATCTGCAACATGATGCGCCCACGGACCATTGTGGACTACGAGCGCGAGCCGTGGGTGATGGACGAGGGCACCGTGCGCATTACGTTTGACATGAATGTGCGTGCCGCGGTGGGAAGCTTCGATATCTTTGACGTGACGCTGCCCGCGTTGCCGGTCCTGGAGCCCGGTAAGCTGGTGATGGAGGTCAAGTTTACGGAGTTTTGCCCGCAGCTGGTGCGCGATATGGTGCCGCCGGGCGCGGCCGAACTCACGGCGGTCTCTAAGTACTGCCTGTGTTATGACAAGACCGCCTACCTGCGCGGATTTAATTACTGGGAATCGGATTTTGGGAACCGAGGGGATATTTAGACCATGAGCACCAGGGACTTTTTTAAGAACTCCGTCTTGGAGGCGTTCGGTCAGGTCGACCCTGCCAAGATTGGCCTTTCGCTGCTCGTGGCGCTCGCCATGGGCATCCTGATCTATTACGTGTACAAGCGCTTTTTTACCGGCGTGGTGTATTCGCGTAGCTTTGCCGTGACGCTCGTGGGCATGTGCGTGCTCACCTGCATGGTCACGCTCGCGATCTCGACCAACGTGGTCATCTCGCTCGGTATGGTCGGTGCTCTGTCCATCGTCCGCTACCGTACGGCGGTCAAGGACCCGCTCGACCTGCTGTATCTGTTTTGGGCCATTACCACGGGCATTACGGCAGGCGCCGGCATGTATGCGCTCGTGGGGCTTACGGCAGTGGTGATCGTGGTGATGATCGCCGGCTTTGCGAGCCACCAGGACAAGGCGCGCGTGTACATGATGGTCATCCACTACACGGGCCAGACCACCGGCGACGATATCGTGCGCGCGTTTGGGCGCACCAAGTTCACCGTCAAGTCTAAGACGATGCGCGGCGACAAAGTCGAGATGGCCGTCGAGCTCTTCTCGGACGGCGTTGACATGCCCTATGCGGACGCTATTCGCGCGCTTGACGGCGTGGAGGACCTCACACTCATCCAGTACAACGGCGAATACCACGGCTAATTATGTTCCGGCGTTTTAACAAACGCCGGACCGCTCGACGCTGCGCGGGCATCTGCCGGGCGATCTGCCGCTCAAACCGTCGCTCGCGTACATAAAGTACGCTTCGCTCCTCTTTCGCGGCACCTCGCCACGGCAGTTGCCCGCTCGCTGACGTTTGCTCGACCTGGGTGGGCCGATTTTGTTCGGATGCCGTCTTCACGGGTATTATGGTGAAAGCGATTTCAATGACAGGGGTGCTCGTGGTAAAGATGAAAGATGTGGCCGAGTTGGCCGGCGTTTCGAGCGCCGCCGTCTCGCGCTACCTCAACGGTGGGTATATCTCGGCGGATAAAGCCGAGCGCATTAAGCAGGCGATTGAGCTGACAGGATACGTGCGGTCCAGCCAGGCTCGCGCGCTGCGCACCGGCTCCACCAAGCTCATCGGCGTCATCGTGCCCAAGATCAACTCGGAATCCGTGAGCCGCATTACCGCCGGCATTGGCCAGGTGCTCGGTCGCCGTGGCTACCAGATGCTGCTTGCCAATACCGA
>CABUXM010000022.1 GCA_902495545.1 uncultured Collinsella sp.
ACTTAGGCGCCGAGCGCGGTCTTGGCGGCCGCGAGGGCATCGGAGATGCCGGCAGCGTTCTTGCCACCGGCCTGGGCCATGTTGGGACGACCGCCACCGCGACCATCGACCAGGCCCGCGATCTGCTTGATCACGTTGCCGGCGTGGAAACCGGCCTTCACGGCGTCATCGGAGCCGGCGGCGAGCAGCGCAGGCGTGCCCTTCTCGGTCACGCTGGCAACGACGCAGGCGACAGGGCCGGCAACCTTCTGGTGCACGGTATCCCAGACGTTGCGCAGGTCAGCAGCCTCAAGGCCCTGGAGCTCAGCGACGACGAGCTTGTAGCCGCCGAGCTCGACAGCGCCCTCGATAGCGCTGGAGATAGCGTCGGAAGAGCCACCGGTCAGAGCCTTCTTGAGCTTGTTGGACGTCTCGCGCAGCTCGGCCTGCAGGTTCTCCACACGGACGGGAACCTCGTCGACGCGGCACTTGAGCGCAGCGGCGGCGGCGTCGACGAGCGCCAGACGGTCAGCCATGTAGTCGAGGGCACCCTTAGAGGTCACGGCCTCGATACGACGGACGTTAGAGCCCGTAGAGGACTCGGAGATAATCTTGAACAGGCCGATCTCGGCGGTGTTGGCGGCATGGGTACCACCGCAGAGCTCGCGGGAGAACGGCTGGTCCTCGGCGCCCACGGAGACGACGCGGACGACGTCGCCGTACTTCTCGCCGAACAGGGCGACGGCGCCGGCGGCCTTGGCCTCATCGATGCCCATAACGCGAGTAACGACCGGCTTAGAAGCAAAGATCTGCTGATTGACCAGGTCCTCGACAGCCTTGAGCTGCTCGGAGGACAGAGCCTCGAAGTGCGTGAAGTCAAAGCGCAGGTGCTCGGGCGTCACCAGCGAGCCGGCCTGAGAGACGTGCTCGCCCAGGACCTGCTTAAGGGCGGCGTCGAGCAGGTGCGTGGCGGTGTGGTTGCGGCGCAGGAAGCCACGGCGCTCGGCGTCGAGCGCGGCGGTAACAGCGGCACCGACAGTCAGCGTGCCATCGGCAACGTGCGCGACGTGGGCATACAGGCCGTTGTGGTTCTTGGTGTCGGCAACGGTCAGAACAACGCCCTCGGCGGAAAGCTTGCCGGCATCGCCCTGCTGACCACCCATCTCGGCATAGAACGGGGTGCGGTCGAGCACAACCTCGACGTCCTCGCCGGCGGCAGCGGACTCGACGGACTCGCCGTTGCGCACGATGGCGACAACCTTGGCGCCCTCGATCACATCGTTGTCATAGCCGTCGAACTCGGTCGCGGCGACCTTGTCAGAAAGCTCGACCCACACATCGTTGAAGCTGCCCCAGGCGTCGCCCTTGGCATTGGCGCGGGCGCGGGCCTTCTGGTCCTCCATGCAGGCAGTGAAGCCGTCCATGTCGACGTCGTGGCCAGCGGTGCCGGCGATCTCGACGGTTAGGTCGATGGGGAAACCAAAGGTGTCGTGCAGCTTAAAGGCAACATCGCCCGGAAGCACAGCGCCCTCGGCAAGCGCTGCCAGTGCCTCATCCAGGTAGACGCGACCGTTGTCGAGCGTCATGGAGAAGCGCTCCTCCTCGGAGGCAACGATACCCTTGACGAGCGCGACGTTCTTGAGCAGCTCGGGATAGGCCTCGCCCATCTGAGCGTTAACCTCGTCGATGAACTTGGTCAGGAAAGCGCCCTCGATGCCCAGCAGGCGACCGTGGAACACGGCACGACGGAGCAGGCGGCGAAGGACGTACTCGCGACCCTCGTTACCTGGGAGGATGCCATCCGAAATCATAAAGTCGACGGCACGGGAGTGGTCGGCGATGATGCGCAGCGAGCGGCTGGCACCGGAGTAATCGTCGGCGTCATAGGTCTTGCCGCTGATCTCCTCGCCCAGCTTGATGAGGTGCTGCATCAGATCGCCGTCGTAGTTGGCGGTCTTGTGCTGCATGATGGCGGCCATGCGCTCCAGGCCCATGCCCGTATCGAGGTTGCGGTGCGGCAGCTCCGGCATGGAGCCGTCCTCCTGGCGGTCGTACTGGGTAAAGACGAGGTTCCAGAACTCCAGGAAGCGGTCGCAGTCGCAGCCAGGCTTGCAGTCGGGGCTGCCGCAGCCGACCTCCTCGCCCATGTCAAAGTAAATCTCTGAGCACGGACCGCAGGGACCGGTGGGGCCAGCAGCCCAGAAGTTGTCGTCCTCGCCCAGGCGGGAGATGTGGTCCTCAGCAACGCCCAAAGAACGCCACACGTCGTGGGTCTCGTCGTCCTCGGTAAAGACGGTAAAGTACAGGCGGTCGAGCGGCAGCTTGAACTCCTTGGTGATGAGTTCAAAGGCCCAGGCGCAGGCCTGCTGCTTGGAGACGCCGCCAAAGGAGAAGTCGCCGAGCATCTCGAAGAAGGACAGGTGACGGCCATCCTCGCCGATGCAATCGATGTCGTTGGTGCGGACGCACTTCTGGCAGGAGATAGCGCCGATCTCCTTCATGGTCTTCTTGCCCTGGTAGTACTCCTTAAACTGGTTCATGCCAGCGTTGGCAAGCAGCAGCGAAGGATCGTCGGGGACGAGGGACGAAGAAGGATAGAGCTTAAGACCGCGCTCCTCAAAGAAGTTGAGGAACTTGGAGCGAATCTCGGCCGTAGTCATTGACGGGTAGTCAGCACTCATAGAGGGAATCTCCTCGGTTTCACATCGAAACAGTTCAAACGTAACGATATTACCATCCCACCGCGCAAGTGCAAAAAAGAGGGCCGGCACAATGCCGGCCCTTCAGCGAAATTGCATGTTAGCGTGTATGAGTATTAATCCGAATTACCCCGCTAGTTGTCATCATCGTCCATGGAGCCGTCGATGCCGGTTTTGGTATCGTCGTCCGAGTTGGAGTCATCGTCCTTGGCGAAGGGATTCTTGAAGAAGCCCGTGGCATCGGGTTGCAAACCCGAGAGCTTGATCCAGGGATTATCGAACTCGGGCTTAGGCATCGCTTGGGCCTCGAGCGCAGTCTCGTTGCCGATGAGCTCGGACTCGTAAATGAAGGTGTCGTCGCCGAGCGCGTCGTAGGCGGCGACCGGGTTGCCATCGGCATCGCGGTACGGTGTGCCCTTAAACACGGCGCCGTCATAGGCCACAAGCTGGCGGCCGGTCTCATTCTCGAAGTAGTACACGAAGATACCTTTGAGGGCCGCACAAAGCGGGATGGCAATAATCATGCCGATGGGGCCCATGAGTGCCGAGCCGATAACGAGCGCCGTGAGGCTCATGATGGGATGCACCTGCACCGAGCTCTGCATAACCTTAGGCGAAATCACGTTATCGATGACGTTTTGCGCGACCATCGTCACGATAAGCGTCCATAACGCCAACATGGGGCTGAACATGAAACCAAGCACTGTGGCGATTGCGGCGCTCACCCAAGGACCGACGACCGGAACCAAATGCATGATGCCGGTAAAGATAGCCATGAGCGCCGCATACGGATGGCCGATGATCATAAAACCGATAAAGGCGAGGAAACCACCACAGATGGACGTCACGACCATACCGCGCATGTAGCCGCCGACAGAGCGAGAAAGGATGGCGACCATAAAGCGGTACGAGGTCTCCTTCTCCTGACCGATGATGGTGCAAATCTCGTGATGCATGCGAGGGTAGTCGCAGGCCATCCAGTAGGCAAGCACCAGACCAAGGAAGATCACGAACAACTGCGAGGCCGTATTGGTGATGAGCGGGAACACACCGCGGCCAAGCTCGGCAGCAATCTGAGACACATACTTCGATGCCACAGCAACCAGCGACGAAAGATTATCGTCCAGATACTCCTTGAGCGGCGTGTTGTTGAGCGTCTTGGCATGCGAGATCATCTCATTGAGATCGCCACCCGCAACACGAAGCTGCTCGGGCAGGCGGCTCAGTACTTCCATGATCTGACCAAAGAGAATCGGCGACAAGATGCAAACGACACCGACGAGCACGGCAACAACAACAATAAGCGCGACAAGCGAACCGATGCCGCGATTCACGCCATGGTGCTCGAGCCAGTTGGTGATCGGGGACATCACAAAGGCAATGATGGAACCAACGGCGAGAAACTCGATAACCGGGGCCAGGATGCCCATAAGGTTAAAGATGACAGCGGCGATGACAATGCAGCCGACAACAGCCCAAATGCGAAGCGTCAGAATGCGGGTGTCGCGCAGCACGCGATCGGTTTGTTGGGGGTGCTCACTCATGAACGAATCATCACTCCGTCGGGGTCGATCTTGTCCTGAATCTTCTTAAGCGTGCGGCGAAGCAGACGCGAAACCTGCACCTGAGAAATACCCAGCTTCTTGGCGATCTCGATCTGGGTCATGCCCTTCACAAAGCGCAGCTCGATCACCTCGCGCTCGCGCGGCGAGAAATCACGGATGGCTTCCTCGATCACTAGGCGGTCATCGGTAAAGTCGAGCTCGTTGTCGTCGTCGGCGTAACGGTCGAGAATCGAGGGAGCATCGTCGGAATCGGACGCACCAGGAGCCTCGATGGGCACCGAGGTATAGGCCGAAGACGATTCCATAGCCTCGAGGACCTCATCGACAGTCACATCTAGATACTCAGCGATCTCCTCAACCTTGGGCGAACGCTGCAGCTCGTTGGTAAGTTTGTCAGTTGCCTGGTTGACCTTGGCAGAGAGCTCCTGCAGGCGACGCGGAACGCGCACACTCCAGCCCTTGTCGCGGAAATGGCGTTTGATCTCGCCCAGGATAGTGGGTGTTGCAAACGTCGTGAACTCGAGCCCGCGCTCGGGGTCAAAACGGTCGATAGCCTTGAGCAAACCCAGATAGCCGACCTGCATGAGGTCGTCGAGCGGCTCGCCGCGATTCTTAAATTTGTTGGCAAGAAACCTTACCAGGTTCATATGGGACATGACGAGCTGCTCACGGGCGTCCGGATCACCGGTCTCCTTGTAACGACGAAACAGCTCGCGGGTTTTCTCCTTGTCCCAAGCGGTCTTGCCGCTCCGGGAACGTTCGGTCATATTAGATATCCGCCTTGAGGTCGAGGGAAAGCGTCAGGGGCGCCGTAGTCTTTTCGTAGGAGTCGCACACGCTCGCGAGGATGAGCTCGGCATACACCGCAGCCTGGTCGTCTTCATCGACCGTAGCCTGATCGCCAAAGGTAATAGTCATGCCAACGTGGGTCTCATCGACATCGAATTTGATGGTGATGTCATCGCAGTCGACCGCGGTACAACCAAAGATGAAAGCCTCCTCGGCAGCCATGCGGATGTCCTCGATGCGATCGACAGACATGGAACACAGGGCACCAACGTTGGCTGCCGTCATGCGCACAAGGCGAGCGAGACGCGGGTCGCCGGCAACGGTCAGCGTGATGGGGCAGGTTGCTTCGCTACTCATCGCAGGACTCCTCAGAGGTCTCGGAGGGTGTATAGGTGTAATACTGAGCCGGCTTGGCTACAGACTTCTGGCCATCATCGTCGCCCGCGGCGGCCTCGTCCTCGCCAATTAGGACGCGCTCGGTCGGCTGCTCGGCTTCTTCGGCGGCAGCGGAAAGCTTGCGCTCGGCTTCAGCTGCAGGAGCCTTCACCTTATTGAAGAGCTTCTGCACAGCCCCGGCGGCAGAGTCGGTCACGCTCGACACAGCATTGCTGGCCTCGGCCATGCTGCCCGTAACCTCAGAAATGTCGCGAACCACGGCTTCGACCTCTACGAGATTGGAGGTAAGGGCATCAACTGCCGTCTTGCTCGACTTAAGCAGCGGCTCCATCTGGGCAAGCGCCGGCGTAAGCTCATCGACAGCGCCATCGAGCTTTGCCACCACAGGCTGAGCCTCGGCGATGGTGTTGTTGAGGTCGTTCACGGTCTTATCGAGCGAGTCAACAACATTGCGGGTCTTGCGCAGGGTAAGCGCGAGCTCAGCGATGGCCCACACGCCGGCAACGGCGAGCAGCAGCAGGGCGATTTGAATGGGACTCATACAAGCCTCCCGGAAGAATCGAAATACAGACGCTTTTCATGGTACCCCAAAGGGGACCGAACATGCCAAGAGCAGCAACGTGGGACAAAATTATCAGCAGCTACTTCGGTGCATTCCCGCTGCGGTCACGTTCGCTTTGCTCTACGCGCCACTCTTCCCAGCCGCGCCCGGCAGGCTGCCAGAACGCACCGCGCTCCAGCCCCTCGGGCAAATAGCGCTGATCGACCCAGCCTTCAGGATAATCGTGCGGGTATTTATACACACCGTATTCATCGCTGCCCGGGCGATGGCGATCGCGCAGATAACTCGGCACCTCGCGAAGCCCACTAGAATGTATATCGGCCAGCGCCGCATCGATCGAAGCCTCACACGCGTTGGATTTTGGCGCCAAGCACACATAGAGTGCAGCCTGAGCCAGGTTAATGCGGCACTCGGGATAGCCAATGACCTCGGCAGACTTAAACGCGGCATGCGCCACCAAAAGCGCCTGCGGGTCGGCGTTGCCAACATCCTCAGAAGCGTGAATCATAATGCGGCGAGCGATAAACTTAGGATCCTCCCCAGCATCGATCATGCGCGCGAGCCAATAGATCGTGGCATCGGGGTCGCTACCGCGCATGGACTTGATGAACGCACTGATGATGTCGTAGTGCATGTCGCCGTTTTTGTCATACGTAAAGCCGCGACGCGGGTTGGCGATCTTTACGTCATCCACGGTGATGGGGTAGCGCTCCCCCGCCGCGGGCGCTGGCGTTCCCTCGGTATCGGGACGCGTGACGGCAATCTCGCTCGCAAGCTCGAGCGTCGTGAGCGCCGAGCGAGCGTCACCCGCTGCCAGCGTGCAGATGGTCTTGACCGTATCCTCACCGGCCGAGAACTTACCGTTCAAGCCCTGCGGCGCCTCAAGCGCACGTTCAATAAGCGTGGCGATATCCTCATCCTTCAGATGCTCAAGCTCCACGACGCGACCACGTGAGAGCAGTGCCGAGTTGACCTCGAAGTACGGGTTCTCCGTCGTAGCGCCAATCATAATGACGGTACGGTTCTCAACTGCATGCAGCAGGGCATCCTGCTGCGACTTAGAGAAGCGGTGAATCTCATCGATGAACAAGATGGTGCGGCGGTCGTACGTATTCAGGCGCGTCTTGGCCTCATCAATCACGCGACGCAGGTCCTTCACGGTACCCGTGACGGCGCTGACCTCGACAAACTCGCTCTTGGTATGGTTGGCGATAATGTGGGCCAGCGTCGTCTTGCCCGTACCGGCAGGCCCGTACAGAATCACGCTCGAAAGCACGTCGTGCTCGATCGCGGCACGCAGCCATGAACCCTTACCGACGGCCTTTTGCTGGCCCACGTACTCGTCGAGCGAATTGGGTCGCATGCGCACCGCGAGCGGCGCATTTTTAAAGGAACGCTCGCGCGTCGAGGCAGAAAAAAGGTCGTCCATAGCCATCCCGTGCATCAATCAAAAACGTTTTCCACTAACAGTATACCGAATTAATACGAACTACCGTTCGTTAATATAGGTACGGTGCGGAAACTCCAGACCAGGGAACAGCTTGCTCGTCAGCTCGCAGAAATAACCGTCCGTCATGCTCGCGATATAATCCACTACGGCTTGATCCTTGTCGTTCTGCCAGGTATAGGTGCGATTGTAGTAGGAAAGCTGCTGCTCAATGCGCGAAATGTGATGCTTAAAGATGTAAGAGGACTCGTCACCTTCGTTTATATCCTGCAGGCAACGGTCGTAGAGCTTTACGAACGCCTCGCGCAGCTCCACCTCGGAATCGCCTTCGATACCGCCCTTGCTATAGATCTTCTCGTAGTTCTCGCGCTTGGCTCGGCGGATTTCCTCAAACAGGTCCTCGCTCATCTCGATGCGCGGCTTGCCATAGCTGTGCTCGACGATATCGATGGAGGCATGCGTAAGGATCCAGCTGTTGTATGCACCGCCAAGGTCATCGTCAAAGGCGTCGGGTGACAGCAGGCCCGCCGCGATCGCATCCTGACGGTCACGACCGACGTAGGCAAGAATATCCGAGATGCGAACGACGCAGCCCTCGAGCGTCATGGGACGCAGGTGCTCAATCGCGCTATAGCCCGTGGCGATACAGTCCTCAACCGTCTGATCGAACTGGTCAAAGGAGCCCATGTCCGAGAGCTCAAACACACGCTGCTCATATTCGCCGTTGTGGCATAGCACGCCATCGAGCGTCTGAAGCGACACGTTACGGCCGTACAGCGCATCGAGCACACGGACCGACTGCACGTTATGGAAAAAGTAACGACCCGTGCGCTCGTGGTAAATATCATTGAGGAATCGCTCACCGGCATGGCCAAAGGGCGTGTGTCCCAAGTCGTGGCCCAGGCCAATCGCCTCGATCAGATCGCAGTTGAGCCCCAGGGCGCGACCGATATCGCGCGCAATGCGCGAGACAAGCTGCACGTGCAAACCGCGGCGCGACAGATCATCATTGCTACGGAAGCTAAAGACCTGCGTTTTGCCTGCATAACGCGTGTACGCAGGAAGATGAAGAATCTTTTCGGTATCGCGCATAAATGCCGGACGCATAAGCGTGCCTTTGTCGGCAGCGCGATCAATACGACGAATGACCTGATCGTCGTTGCAACGATACGGGTTAACATAGCCCGAAGCACGATCGGTGGCAATGCGCTTGACAAGTTCGGGCGACAACGCCGAGGGAATACGGTCCATGCGCGCCTTAATGACGGCCGTTTCTTGAATAGTTGCCATGGCATGCTCCTTAAGAAGGATGCGCAATCGGTTACAAAGTGCAGCCCACGACCTCGATTATGGCAAAAATCGGCACTAAAAACGGGAGCAATGGCAGGGAGCGCGATTTTGTGAAGAGACAGGAGAGGGCCAGGGCCAGGAGTGCGACGGCAAATGCCACGATGCCACCCATAGGGTCGAGCGTGCAAAGCGCGAAGAGCGCCTTGGCATCCCCCATGCCGATGCCCGGGATTTGGCGAAGACGACGCCAGAGGGACTCAGTCAGCACGAGAGCAAGATACACAATGACGGCAAGACCCGCGTGGTCAAGCGCTGTGTTCAAACCGAGGTCGAGCCAAACACCCGCCAACGCCGCCACGGCACATGCGCCGGCAAGCCCATTGGGAAACCGTCGCTCTCGGGCATCAATTGCCATGCCGGCAAAGATGCAAATCCAAAACGGGATATAGACCATCGGACGCCTCCTCGAGCTGCATCGCAAAAGCAAAAACCACCACAAAGGTGCCTGTCCCCTTTGCGGTGGTTTTGGTGGTGGTTATTTGGCGCCTTGCATGACCTCGTCAAGGGTAACGTTGACGGCGTGCTGCGTCGGCACCCAGTCGACCTTCAGGAACAACGCGGCCACCGTGATGGGGATATAGCTGAACATAAAGATCGGGAAGGTAAACAGGTTAGTCACCAGACGCCACTTTTGCGCGCAGTGAATGTGCTTGTACTCAAAGATAGTCGTGAGCAGCGCCAGGATAAAGAAGGTCTGATACATCATGGCGAAGGTCATAATGAGCGAAGCGGCGCACGCCTGCATCTCGACTTCGGTAGCCAAGAAACCATGCGAAAGGCCACCCACAATCAAGAACGTCGCATTAGCGAGCATCGAGATCAGCGATAGCAGCATACCCGGGGCGATCGTCATGAACATGTCGTAGGCGGCAAATCGATGATAGCGGAACGTCGACTTGACCAGATGTTTGCCGTAGGTAAAGAACACCTGGTAAAAGCCCTTGGTCCAGCGCATACGCTGCTTCCAGGACGCCTTAAACGTCACGGGTTGCTCGTCAAAGAACTCCGCAGGCGCATAACCGATGCGAATGCCGTGAATGGCGCAGAACGTGGTGAACTGAATATCCTCGGTCAGCGTATGGAACTGCCAACCGTGCATGCCCTCGATAACGCTGGCGGAGATGAGGTAGCCCGAACCAGAGACAGCGCAAGAAGTCTTGCAGATGTTGCGCGCGTTATTGAGAAAGCGCGCCTCGCGCAGGTACCAAGTAGCATTAGCTGCCGAGATCCACGAGCTGCCAAAATTCTTGGAGTTACGATAGCTCGTGACCACATGGAAGCCCTGGTCAAAGGCATCGTTCATCTTGGAGACGTAATCGCGGGAGATGACGTTATCGGCATCGAAGATAAAGTAGCCCTCAAACGTGTCGGGATACTCGTTGAGAATGCGATCGAAACCAAAGTCCATGACCCAGCTCTTGCCCTTTCGGGCCAGGTCATTGCGCTCGTAAACAATGGCACCGGCCTCGCGTGCGAGCTGCGCGGTGTTGTCGGTGCAGGCGTCGGCAACGACAAAGACCTCGATAAGCTCGGACGGATAGTCCTGGTCCTTGATGGAGCGTACGAGATTGGCAATTACGGCTTCCTCGTTATGCGCAGCAATGAAGAAGGCATAGCGGTGAAGTTTTTTGGCCTTGGGAGGCGCGACCTCGCCACGAAGAGCGCCAATGACAAAGAAGACCACCTGGTACAGAAAGCAGACCGCGAGCAGCGTGACAACAATCTGGTTGAAGATCACGATGGGTGTGTTGGTTTGTAAAAAGGCGAGCATGCAGGCTCCCGAGAACGCGTTACGTAAACAACCGTATATCTTACCGCAGGCTTACCGAGTTCAAGAAACCACCTAATACTGGCTAGGCTTCGAGCAGACCGAGCTGCGGAACGATTTCGTCGCCGGCAGCGGTGCGGCCAAGCGAGCGCGGGGCCAGGTCGTCAAAAACCGCGGCGAGATCCCACGGTAGCTCGTCGCGGCACTCAATGCGCTCCCCCGTCACGGGATGGTCGAATGCAACACGCCAGGAATGAAGGAATTGCCTGGTCAGACCCTGATCGGCGCGTGCATCGCACTTGCCGTAGAGCGGATCGCCCACGCAGGCGTGGTTGATATGGCGCATATGCACGCGAATCTGATGTGTGCGGCCCGTAAACAGGTGGCACTCGACGAGCGTATAGCCGTCGTCAAAACGCGTGGAATCGAAGCGCTCGAGGACCTTAAAGGTCGTAATGGCCTGGCGCGCGAAAGGATCGTCCGAAACCGCCATCTTGACACGGTCACGCGTAGAACGGGCAATGCCGGTGTTAATGGTGCCCTCATCCATAGCGATATGTCCGTGAACGAGCGTGATATAGCGACGATCGAGCGTGCGTGTGCGAATGAGATTTTGGAGCGCGCGCTGCGTGTCGTCGTCTTTTGCCGCAAGCATGAGGCCCGAGGTATCGCGATCTAAACGATGCACGATGCCGGGGCGGTCCTCACCCTGCACGGTACCAAGATGGTCGATGCCGCAGTGGTAGACCAGGGCGTTCGCAAGGGTGCCGCTCTCGTGACCATGGGCGGGATGGCACACCAGGCCGCGCTGCTTGGAGAGCACGATGAGGTAGTCGTCCTCGTAACGGATATCGAGGGGGATGGCCTCGGGAATCACATCAGTGGGATCATGCGGCTCGGGCAGGTCGACCGAGATGCGGTCACCGGAGCGCACAGCATATTTTTTTGATAGGCAGGTCTCGCCGTTCACGATTACGGCGCCGCCCTCGATCAGATGCGCGCAGGCAGAGCGCGTGGGGCAGCCGTCGTTGGCACCCAGAAAGGCGTCGAGACGCTGGCCAGAGCAATCGTCGGCAACAAGAATATGGATGTCGGCCATTAACGCTCATTCCTTTCGCGAATCTTGCGGGCACGCTCCCCACGCTGCTTGGCTTTGCGCTTGGCGCGGGCCTCATCACGGGCATTGAGCTCGGCAGTCGCATCGACTTCGCGGGCCGCAGGGCTCAAGAACATGTAGCCGATGAGGGCAAGCACAACGCCTACGGTGATGCCGATATCGGCCACGTTAAAGACGGGAAAGTCGATGAAGGTGGTGGCAATAAAATCGGTCACAAAGCCAAAAGCCAGGCGATCGATCGCGTTGCCAATGGCGCCACCCACGACCATAGCCATGCCCACAACCTCCAAGCGAGCAAGCTGGGGCGTGCGAAGCAAGTACACGGCAATGGCGACAATGACCGCAAGCGCCAGCAAAGCGAACGCAACGCCATGCCCCTCGCCCATGCTAAAGGCAGCACCGATATTACGGACAAACATAAAGTCAATGACACCGGGGATGACGGTCACATGCAAAGCGTCGCCCACGGCACGAACCGCAAGCTTGGTCAGCTGGTCAAGAAGCAGCACAACCAGCGCCACCCCACCAGCAACACCCAACCGCCAACGCAAAGGCGGCGTCATACCCCCAGCACGACCCAAATCAATCCCCTACCCTCAAGAACATCGAATTCCGTTTAACGCAATTAACCATCTTATATTGCCACACGCAGAGCGCACGACATATTCGCTAACGCCAGATAAATAACCAGCATAAAAAGAAAGCGGCATTCCGAAAAACAGAATGCCGCTTTTATTCAGCGGAGCAAATGGGCCGAAGGCGTCCAAATTCTCCCAATAACTAAAATGCCGAGTTACTGTGCCTTAAAGGGCATTCGCGCAGCGCTTGCAGATATGCGCGTGGCCGTTGTACTCGCCGACGGTGGTGCGGTAGTTCCAGCAACGGTCGCAGCACTCGCCCTCGGCTGCCTCGATGGCAACGGAGAGTTCCTCGCCCTGAGTCAGCTCAACATCGGAAACGATGTAGAACTCGGCCAGGTCGACGGCCTTATCACCGGTCAGCAGCGCGTACATCTCGGCGGGAACGACCGCCTTGACGCGGACCTGCTGGCTCTTGGTGAAGGTACCGGCGGAGCGGGCATCCTCAAGGGCCTTGGTCACGGCGCTACGGAGCTCGAGTGAAGCCTCGAGCACGCCCTCAAACTCATTGGCCTCGTCGAACGTGATGGGCGACTTGTACCAATCGAGCAGCGCGGCATACTTCTGGTGATCGACGCAGCCGGCGGGCGCATAGGCCATGGCCTCGTCAACCGTGTAGGACAGGATCGGCTGAAGGTCGCGCATGAGCATCGAGAAGAGCTCGGCCAGCACGGTCTGGGCGCTGCGGCGCTCGAGCGAGCCGGGCTTCTCACAGTACAGACGGTCCTTCAGGGCGTCGAGATACACGTTGGAGAGCTCGGTAACCACGAAGTCGTAGAGCGCACGGTAAGCGCGCGGGAACTCGTAGCAAGAGTAAGCGTCGTCGACCTCGGCCTGGACCTGGGTCAGACGGGCAACCATGAGCTTGTCGAGCGGCAACAGGTCGGCAAAGGCGACGCCGTCGGTCTCGGGCTCAAACTGGCCCTCGAGCTCGGAGAGCAGGAAGCGCAGCGTGTTGCGGAAACGACGGTAGGCATCGGACGTACGAGCGAGGATCTCGTGGTCGATGGAAACGTCGGAGCTGGTATCGACAGATGCAACCCACAGACGGATGATGTCGGCACCCATCTCGTCACAGACCTTGTTGGGGTCGATGACGTTACCGAGCGACTTGGACATCTTGCGGCCCTGGCCGTCGAGCGTGAAGCCCTGCGAGACGACCGCCTTATACGGAGCGTGGCCGTTGGCGCCCACCGAGGTGAGCAGCGAGCTCTGGAACCAACCGCGGTGCTGGTCGGAGCCCTCGAGATACACGTCCGCCGGATACTCCAGCTCGGGGCGATACTCGCAGACGGCCTTCCAGGAGACGCCGGAGTCCCACCACACGTCGAGGATGTCCTTATCGGCCTTGAGGTGATGGCCGCCGCACTTGGGGCAGACGCAGGCCTCGCCCAGGTAGCTCTCGGGAGCGTCGGTGAACCAGGCGTCGGAGCCCTTCTCGTGGAAGAGCTTGATGACGGCGTCGAGAGTAGCGTCGTTCATGACCTTCTCGCCGCAGTCGGCGCAGATGTAGCTGGGGATAGGCACGCCCCAGTTGCGCTGACGGCTGATGCACCAGTCGGGGCGCTGCTCGACCATGGCGCCAATGCGGTTAGCCGCGTGGGCCGGATACCACTTGACGTTCTCGCGGACCTCTTTGCCAGCCTGCTCGCGCAAACCGGTCTTGTCCATCGAGACAAACCACTGGTCGGTAGCACGGAAGAGCACCGGATGCTTGCAGCGCCAGCAGTGCGGATAGCTGTGCGTGATCTTCTTCTCGAGGACCAGGGTGCCACGCTCGCGCAGGAACTCGATGATGTGCGGGTTGGCCTCATCGGTGTCCATACCGCTGAAGGGGCCACCGGTACCAAACTCCTCGCCGGTGTAGAACTTGCCGTCGTCATCGACCGGCATGCAGATGTCGGTAATGCCCTCCTTGAGGCAGGCAAAGTAGTCGTCGACGCCGTGGCCGGGCGAGTTGTGGACGATACCGGTACCGTCATCGACACCGACGTAATCGGCCAGCAGCGCCACGCCCTCAACACCGTCAAAGATCGGCTGCTTGTAGTGGATGTGGTGGAAGGTCTCGGCGGGAACCACATAGGGCTTACCGTCGACCATAACCGGGGTGTACTCCCAACCAAACTCCTCGCAGCACTTGGGAGCCAGGTCCTCGAGCATGACCTCGGCACGACCATCGTGCTCAACGGCGACGTAGGCGGCGCCGGGCTTAAGGGAAACAGCCTGGTCGGAGGGGATGGTCCACGGCGTGGTCGTCCAGATGATAAAGTCAACCGGGCCGTCGAAGTTCTCGAGGCCGGCGGGCTTGGAGGTCATCTCAAAGCGCACGAAGATGGACGGGCTCGTCTCGTCGGAGTACTCAATCTCGGCCTCAGCAAGTGCGGTATGGCAGTGCTTGCACCAGTGGACGGGCTTGTGGCCGCGATAGATCATGCCCTTGTCGAACATGGCCTTGAAAACCTCGATGTCGGCGGCGTCATGCTGGTGATAGAGCGTCAGATAGGGGTTGTCCCAATCGCCGAGCACGCCCAGGCGACGGAAGCCAGCCTTCTGCAGCTCGATGTTCTCGACAGCGAACTTGTTGCAAAGCTCGCGGATCTTAGCCGTGGAGGTCTGGTTGAACTTCTCGGTGCCGAGCTTCTCCTCGACCTTATGCTCGATCGGCTGGCCATGGCAGTCCCAACCGGGGACATAGGGAACCTCATAGCCCTGCATCATCCAGTAACGGTTGATCATGTCCTTGGAGATCTTGTTCATGGCGTGGCCGATGTGGATCGGGCCGTTGGCGTACGGAGGGCCGTCGTGCAGCACGAACTTCTTGTGACCCTCGTTCTTCTTCAGAACCTGCTCGTAGACCTTGTTGTCCTGCCAGTCCTTGAGTCGCTTGGGCTCGGACTTGGAAAGACCGGCACGCATGGGAAAACCGGTCTTGGGCAGATTCATCGTCTGCTTGTACTCGTTTGCCACGGTACCCCTTTCATGTCGTGGGCGCGCACGCCCGTTGGGCACCAAAAAAGCGCCCGTCCCTACAAGCTGGGACGAAGCGCCACAAAACGGACTGTACGCCCGCAAAAGCTCTTCGTTTAACCACCCAGCTTAGATGCCCTCGCCCGCGTATTCGCGCGCTCGCATCCGTTACTCGGCTGGCCTGTATCGACGACCATCTCGGCGATATCTACTAAGACGAGCCTGTGCGACGCGTCCGTTGGGACCGCAGCTCCGGGGTGATTTTCATCGGTCGCATGCACGGGTTCTCAGCGCTCCCCGCTCTCTGTAACATGCGGACGGCCGACTACTCGTCCCCATCAACGCTTATGCGGAGTATGCTAGCACGTTCCGCGCCGGCGAAAAACCCTCAACACTGGTTTTATACGTTCGAAATTTCTCGCGGCTGTGGACCTTCTCTTGGAGCAAAATACCTGAAAGCACTTTATCGAACGAAAGAAGGTTGCTATGCGAACCATTGGAATGAGTGATTATACCGTCGGCGAAGACTGCTTTGACGAGCTGCCCGGCGCGCTGGCCGAGTACGGAGCGACCAAGGTCGCCATCATCGGTGGCAAGCGAGCCCTGGCTGCAGCGCTACCAGGGCTCGAGGCGGCACTTGAAGATACCGATGTCGAGGTCCTGGAGACGCGCGTCTACGGTACCAACAGTACGCGTGCCAATATCGCCAAGGTCGTAAACTCCCCCGCCTGCCAGGAAGCCGACGTGCTCATTGCTTGCGGCGGCGGCAAGGCGCTCGATACCGTCAAGACGGCGGCCATCGAGCTCAAGAAGATCGTCTTTACCGTGCCGACGATCTGCTCCAACTGCTCCGCCGCGACCGCCATTGCCGTTGTCTACAACGACGACGGCTCGCTCGAGGGCTATTCGTACCCCAACCGCCCCGCGCACATCTTCATCAACCCCAAGATCATCGCCGAGGCACCGGCAGAGTACTTCTGGGCCGGCGTGGGCGATGCCCTGTCTAAGCAGCCCGAGGTCGAGTACGCCACGAGCGCCGGTAATTTGGAGCACACCGCCGGTCTTGGCCTGGCACTCGCCCACACCTGCTCCGAGCCGCTGTTTACCTATGGCGTCCAGGGTCTTGAGGACGTGCGCCAGGACCTGTCGACCGAGGCCGTCAAGCAGATCGCGCTCGACATCGTGGTCAACACGGGCTATGTCTCGAACCTGACCAACCAGAACGATTACTACTACAACTCGAGCGTGGCGCACGCGTTCTACAACGCCACCTGCAGCATTCCACGTGAGGGCACCTACCTGCACGGCGAAGTCGTAAGCCTGGGCGTGCTCGTCCTGTTTGCCTATACGGGCGATACCGAGAACCTTGTGCGCTACGCCGCCTTTAACAAGCAGATGGGCCTGCCCGTGACGCTTGAGCAGGTCGGGCTTTCCGAGGCCGACATCCCTGCCCTGTGCGAATACGCGCACGCCACCAACGAGTGGAAGCAGGGCAACCCTGAGCCCTTCACTGACGAAAAGTTCGCCGCCGCCATCAAGGCCGCCAACGCCTACGGCCACTCTATCCTGGCCTAACCGGCCAAAACCGCCACAAAGGGGACAGTTCCTTTGTGGCGGTTTTTTATTGCTGTAACATGCTCGAGTCGAATTCGCTTGCCGGGATCACGCGGTAGCCGTGGCGCAGGAGCAGGTCAACGAAGACACCGTTACCCGTTGTGAGCGTGCCGCTGAAGGATCCGTCGTAGATATGGCCCACGCCGCACGACGGACTACGATCCTGCAAAATGCACGCGGAAATCTCGGACGGCCCACCCGCCTGCTCACACATATCGAGCGCACGTTGAGCGCCCAGGCGGAATTCCCGGTCAACGGACACGCCCTCGCAGGTACGAACCTCGCCGTTCACAATCTCGGACGGCTTGCGCGGCGTGGGCAGGCCCCCAAAGACCTCAGGGCACACCAAGAGGACCTCGGTCCCCGTACGCTCGCAGGCCTCGACCAGCTCGCGATGGTAGTTGTCGAGCCCGTTATACTTGCAGCTCTCGCCCATCAAACAGGCACTCACCACGATCTTCATATGCATCCCTCTCAAGCAAAACGCCCCATTTGAGATAGGCACTCAAATGGGGCGTCGATATTTACTGTCCCGAACGCAACGCTATTGCTGCTTAGGCATCAGCGGATTTTCGCGCGTGAGGAGGTTCATAAACTCCTCGCCGGTGATCGTCTCCTTCTTGTACAGATAACGAGCCAGCTCGTGGAGCTTGAACTTGTTCTCCTTCAGGATCTGCAGGGCGCGGTCGTGCGCATCCTCGATCAGCTTGGCGACAATCGCGTCCACGCGCTCGGCCGTACCGGGGGCGCAGGTGAGCGACGTGTCCTGGTTGAGGTACGCGTTCTGGACGGTACCGAGTGCCATCATGCCAAACTCATCGGACATACCAAAGCGCGTCACCATGTTGCGGGCGAGCTTGGTTGCCTGCTCGATATCGTTGGCGGCGCCGGTCGTCATCTCGCCAAAGATGAGCTCCTCGGCTGCACGGCCACCGCAGTAGACCGCAAGCTTGTCCAGGACCTCCTGGCGCGTGGTCAGGAAGCGCTCGTCCTCCTCGACCTGCATGGTGTAGCCCAGAGCGCCGCTCGTGCGCGGCACGATGGTGATCTTGGTAACCGGCGCGGAACCCTTTTGGCGGGCAGCGACGATGGCATGACCGATCTCGTGGTAGGAAACGACCTGCTTCTCGTGGTCGGAAAGCACCGTGGACTTACGCTGCTGGCCGGCAATGACGACCTCCACCGACTCCTCGAAGTCGTCCTGGGTCGCGCGCTTGCGGCCTTCGCGAACAGCGCGCAGGGCACCCTCGTTGATGATATTGGCAAGGTCGGCGCCCGAGGCACCGGGCGTGGCGCGGGCAATAGCGGTCAGGTCGATCGGCGGCTGCGTCTTCACGCTCTTGGCATGCAGCTCGAGGATGTTCTTGCGGCCAGTCAGGTCGGGCAGCTCAACGGGAATGCGGCGGTCAAAACGACCGGGGCGCAGCAGGGCGGGATCGAGGCTGTCGGGACGGTTGGTCGCAGCGAGGACGACGATGCCCTTGTGGTTATCGAAGCCGTCCATCTCGGTCAGCAGCTGGTTGAGCGTCTGCTCGCGCTCGTCGTTGCCACTAAAGCCGCCGCCATCGCGCTTCTTGCCGATGGTATCGATCTCATCGATAAAGACGATACACGGGGCCTTTTCCTTGGCCTGCTTAAACAGGTCACGAACCTTGGCGGCACCGCGGCCGACGAACATCTCGACGAACTCAGAACCCGAAATGCTAAAGAACGGAACGCCCGCCTCACCGGCAACGGCCTTGGCGAGCAGGGTTTTACCGGTACCCGGAGGGCCGACAAGGAGGGCACCGCGCGGCAGCTTGGCGCCAATTTCCTCGTAGCGCTGCGGCTTCTCCAGAAAGTCGACGACCTCCTTAAGGGATTCCTTGGCCTCTTCCTGGCCTGCAACATCCTTAAAGGTCACGCCCACATCTTTGGAGGCGATAACGCGAGCGCCGGACTTACCCAGTCCGCCGCCGCCAAAGCCACCACCGCCAAAGTTCATCGACGGACCGTCTTCGCCCATGGCCTTCTTCATACGGCGGTTGAGCCACCAACCGATGAGGAAGAAAATCGCCATGGGAAGAATGAGTGTGAGCAGGTAGTAGGTCATCAAACCCGAGTTTTTATCGGGAACGACCGACTCCAGCGAAGCGCCAGACTCAAGCACGCGATCGGTAAAGCCCGCGTCATTCGGCACACCGGTCGTCTTGTAGGCGATGTTCTCGTCCTCGCCCTTCTTGGTGTAATAAATCGAGTAATCGTCCGTGTTGTACTCGACCTTGTCGACGCTCTTCTTATCGAGCGCTTTGACAAACGTCGAGTAATCGGTCTTCGTAATCTGCTGCGTGTGACCGATGTTGGGGAACAGAACGGTCGAGAGCACGAGGTAGACGACGAAGGCGATGAGCACGTAGAGAATCATATTCCGTCTACGTTTGTTGTCATCCATCTCCATCTGCTTGAACTCCATCTACTGGGGTTGATAATGCTTTCTAGAATACCCAACCCGGACGGCGATAAACCGACGCCGGGCACGAAAGGACAGAGATGGCATCACTGTAAGTCGGCAAGGTTCAAATCTATACAGGCGACGGCAAGGGCAAGACGACGGCTGCTTTGGGGCGCGAGAGGATGTCGAGGAACTGATTGCGATAAAGCCCGCCACCACGGAACTCGTGCTCACCGGCCGCGGGCTGCTGCCGTTGGCCGACCTCGCGGACTTAGTCACCGAAATACGTCCCATCAAACACTACTTCGACGAAGGCCTCCTAGCCCGCCAAGGCATCGAATACTAATTGATTCGTTTTCCGCCAACACCTACAGCTCATAAGGAAGTTGCGGTGGAATAGTACTTGTTTGACGGTCCGCAAGGGCTTTTCAGGAACTATTTCACCGCAACTTATCAGGGGTATCTGACGGATGAGCTAGGCGGTGGCGCGACCTAGCCAGTTGCCGCTGTGATGGTAGATGGTGAACATGGTTGCGGTGATGAGCCAGGTTACGGGGTAAACCAGCAGTAGATGCTCGAGCGACGGATCGAAGGGCATGATCGCAAACACCCAGATCACCCTCAAGACAACGGTGCCAAAGATGGTGAGCATCATAGGCTGCAAACTCACGCCGGCGCCGCGGATGGAACCCGAGGCGTTCTCGATAATCGAGAAAATCGCATAGAACGGCGCAATGAAATGGAGGATAGTCGTGGTGTACGCCGAAATCGAAGCATCGTCGACAAACAAACGCGACAGCGGGCCCGAGAACACCAGCAGCACGGCAGACAGGCCACCAATGAGCATAAACGACAGCACGAGCGATGTATGGTAGCCCTTGCGCATGCGCTCGTAGTTGCGCGCGCCAAAGTTCTGCGCCGAGAACGTAGTGATCGATACGCCGAGCGCCTCGGTCACCATCCAGATAATGCCATCCAGGCGCCCAGATAGACCCCAAGCAGTCGTGACATCGGCGCCAAACGAATTAACCGATACCTGGATCAGCACGTTCGAGATCGAATAGGCAGCCGATTGAAAACCGAGTGGCAGACCACACGAGATCATACTCTTGCAAATACCGCGATCGATACCGAGCTTAGACAGCGAAAGACGCCATGCACCCGGAGCGCGCATCATGCGCAACACGATCATCGTTGCATTGGAGCAAATGGTCAGCGCCACCGCGATGCCGCAGCCCAGCGCCTCCATATGCAACACAGCGACAAAAATGATATCCAGCACCACGTTAACCAGGCAGCCAGAGGCAATGATCACGGCGGGGCCGCGCGTGTCGCCCACGGCACGCAGCAGTGCGGTTCCCATATTAAGCAGCAGTGCCGCAACCATCGCGGCAAAATAACAGCGAGCATAGGCCACGCCCTCGGCCAATAGTTCATGCGGCGTGTTCATAAGCACCAGCATGGGCTCAACGAACACTATGCCAAGAATCGAGAAAGCGATACCGCCCACCAGCGCGAGCGTCATGGCTGTATGGACCGAACGACTCAGTCGCTCATCATCGTGCTGGCCAAAATACTGACCGGTAATGACCGCGCAGCCGGCGCCGACGCCAACGCAAAAGCCAATGCAGAGCTCGGTGAGCACCATCGTGGCTTGAATGCCACCCAGCGCGAGCTTGCCGCCAAACTGGCCAACGATATACGTACCGATAAGCGTGTAGGCCTGCTGAAAAAACGAACTAAAAAAGATGGGAACGCACAGCGACAGCAGCTGTTGCCAAATGACACCCTGCGTTACATCGATAGCCGTAGATTTCTTAGCCACACGCCCTCCCCGCCAACGTATGTTAAACAACAAAACGGCAATTTAAGACCAAAGCAAATACCAGCTTAGCACCGACCGGCGTCGACCGAAACACCCCGAATCAGAGCCCAGTGCAAAATATCTGCCTAGTGATACAAACCCGGCTGGTAGTGATACTCATTGCTCACGTGCGGGCACAGCTGCCAAAAGGCGACGGCGCTCGCCGCGGCCACGTTGAGCGAATCGACCCCGTGCGCCATCGGAATGCGCACCGCGTGGTCACAGCCCTCAATGGTCTTGGCGCCCAAGCCGGCACCCTCGGTGCCCATAAAAATCGCCAAGCGATCAATCTTCCGCAGTACAGGATCATCAAGCGAAACAGAGTCGTCCGTCAACGCCATAGCGGCACACGAAAAACCGGCATCGTGCAACGCGCTCAGACCATCATGCGGCCACACACGAGCCTCGCTGCCAATGCGCGTCCACGGCACCTGAAACACGGTGCCCATGCTCACGCGGGCCGAGCGACGATACAGTGGATCGCAGCACGTCGGGCTGACCAAAATACCGTCAACGTTCAATGCGGCAGCCGAGCGGAAAATCGCGCCAACATTGGTGTGATCGACAATACCCTCAAGCACGCACACGCGCACCGGACGACCCCCCGCCGCCTCGACAACGCCGCCCAAGAACTCATCAACCGGAATCTGACGCGGGCGACGGAACGCCGCCAGCGCGCCGCGCGTCACGTTAAAGCCCGTCAACTGCTCCATGAGCTCCATGGAGGCCACGAACACGGGAACCGGACCCGCTCCCTCGCGCACGACAAGCTGGTCAAACAGCGGCATCATCTGGTCGAGCCAGCGCTCGCCCAGAAGAAAGCTCACCGGCTCATATCCGGCGCGAACCGCACGCTCGATGACCTTGCCACTCTCAGCGATAAAAATGCCCTTCTGCGGCTCCAGCACGCAGCGAAGCTCACGCTCGGTCAGTCGCACGTAGGCATCGAGCCGCTCGTCCTCGAGCGAATCAATTCGCAGAACCTCAACGGCATCAGTCATAGCAGCCTGCCCGCACCCTTCTTTACAGCACATCTATACCAAACGAGGCGACGCTAAGCGCCGCCCCATACATTCAATCAACCCGATAATACCGTTCACGCCAGGCGATTTACGCCTCAACGCGACGATACGTCACGAACTCATAATCGACACCCTCGTCGCCCTCGCCCGAGGCAATCGTGGCAACACCGCCACGCCACGCAATCTCCCACGCGGGATCGGCGTCCAAATCGGGAAAGTACGTGTCCACGGCATGAGTGCAATGGTTGTGCGTGACCTCGGCCTCGGCGCAATACGGCAAAAACCGCCGATACACCTCGCCGCCACCGATCACCCAGGCAACGGGCTCATCGGCAACCGCGGCGAGCGCCTCGTCGATGCTATGCACCACGTCGACGCCCTCGACAGCAAAATCCTCGTCGCGGGTAAGCACGATATTGCGACGGTTCTTAAGTGGACGCCCACCGGGAAAACTCAGCAGCGTCTTGCGTCCCATGATGACCGGGCAGCCCTTGGTGCAGGCCACAAAATGGCGCATGTCGGCGCGATTGGACACCACCATGTCGCCCTCGCACCCAATGCCCCAATCGTCACACACGGCAACGATAGCAGATAGCTTACACGTCATGAGCACCACCTACACCGCAATGGGAATGTTCTTGACCTGCGGACCGTGCTCGTAGCCCTCCACAATCAGGTCGTCGGTCGTAAACGCATAGAAATCGTGCACGTCGGGGTTAAGCGTTACCTTAGGCGCCGCAAACTGCGGACGCTCGATAAGTTCGCGGACAATATCGACATGACGGTCGTAGATATGGGCGTCGGCGATCACATGCAGCAGCTCGCCGGGAATCATATCGATCGACTGCGCAACCATCATCAGCAAGATGGCGTACTGGCACACATTCCAGTTGTTCGCGGCCAAAATGTCCTGGCTGCGCTGGTTGAGAATCATGTTGAGCGTCGGCTTGTCGTCCTGCGGGCGCTGCGTGACGTTATAGGTCACGCTGTACGCGCACGGATACAGGTGCATCTCGGACAGGTCGCTAAACACATACGTGTTGGTCATGATGCGGCGACTGTACGGTGTGTGCTTAAGATCGTACAGCACTCGGTCCATCTGGTCGAAATCGCCCTCGGCATAATGGCTCTTCTGGCCAATCTGGTACCCGTAGGCCTTGCCGATGGAGCCGGTCTCGTCGGCCCACTCATCCCAAATATGGCTGTTGAGGTCATGGACGTTATTGGACTTCTTTTGATAGATCCACAAAATCTCGTCCATCGCAGACTTAAGCGCCGTGCGGCGCAGGGTGAGCGCAGGGAACTCCTCGCGCAGGTCGTAGCGCGCCGTAACGCCAAAGTTTTTAATGGTATAGGCAGGGGTGCCGTCCTCCCACACCGGACGGACCTTTTGGCCCTCGGTGGTGGTGCCATGGTCCAGAATGTCGCGGCACATGGATACAAACTGTTGATCAGCCTTGCTCATTGACCCTCCTGTCAGTCGCCTATAAGCGATTTTTATTGTAGCCCAGGCGCGCACAGCCCCACAGCCCAAACATAAGCCCTCATTTTCTGACATATGACAGAAATTCCTTGCGCAAATCCCCACGTTCGCTATTCTATTGTTGACATATGTCAGATTTGGAGAGTGTATGGCAGGAAGACGCGAAAAATTGCGCCGTGTTGGGATCATCCCCGAATATCGTTGCTTTACCCCCGACGGCCTTGCCAGCGGAGACGCTATCGATATGACAGTCGACGAGCTCGAGGTCTTGCGCCTATGCGACCTGGAAGGCCTCAATCAGGAGGAAGTCGCCCAGTGCATGGGCATTGCCCGCGCCACGGTGGCGGCAATCTGCAGCCGCGCGCATCGCAAGGTGGCAAACGCGCTGGTCAATGGACGGGCGATCGTCATCGAAGGCGGAAACATCGCGTACTCCCCCATCACCACGACAACGGCCGCATGGCCAGCAAAGGAGGCTGACACCATGAGGGTGGCAACGACGTACGACAACGGCAACATCTTTATGCACTTTGGCCGCAGCGAGCAGTTCAAGATCTATGACATCCAGGACGGCAAGGTGTTCAACGAGCAGGTCGTAGGCACCGGCGGCACCGGTCACGGTGCATTGGCAGGTCTGCTTGCCAACGGTGGCGTCGACACGCTCATCTGCGGCGGTATCGGCGGCGGGGCCATCAACGCGCTTGCTCAAGCCGGCATCACGGTATACGCAGGCGCCCAGGGCAGCTGCGACGCTTGCGTCGAGGCCCTTATCGCCGGCACGCTTGCACAGAACGGCGAGGCCACGTGCGGCTGCCACGGCCATGACCACGAGCACGCACATGAGCATGGCGAGTCCTGTGGTTGTCACGGCCATCACGAGCACGAGGGCCACGAGGGCTGCGGCTGCCACTAGCGGCACGGCACCGCGAACTCGGGGCGCGACACAGAACGCAACCCAACAATCAAAGCCAACAACAAAGGCCACCCGGTAGCTTCCGAGTGGCCTTTGCCATATCAAGCTGGAATTACAGCACTATTTCTTATTACGCATCTGCGCTTCCATTTGACGCAGCAGGTCCATATCGGACTTGGGGCCGCCCGTTCCCAGGCCGCCCATGCCGCCCAGCCCCATGGCATCCAAACCGGGAATATTGGGCATGCGCATCTTTTTGCCCTTCTTACCCTTTTTGCCCTTCTTGCCGCCGGCTTGCGCCTGATTGGCCATCGTGCGCATGCGGCCCATCATCTTATTCATCTCGCCCCACTGCTTCATAAGGCTATTGACCTCGGTGGGGGTCACGCCGGCGCCCTTGGCAATGCGGGCACGGCGCTGGCCGTTGATGATGGAGGGGCGAAGGCGCTCCTCCTTGGTCATCGACATGATGATGGCCTCGTTCTTATCGAAGATACCTTCGTCCAGGTTGCCACCCATCTGGTTAAGCGCACGCTGGCCACCGGGGAGCATGCCCAGAATGCCCTTCATGCCGCCCATCTTCTTGACGGCCTTCATCTGGTCGAGCATGTCGTTCATGGTGAAGCCCTCGCGCAGCATGCGCTCGGCAGCCTCGAGCTGCTCGGCGTCGGCCGCCTCCTGGGCCTTCTCGATGATGCCGACAACGTCGCCCATACCCAGAATGCGCTTGGCCATACGATCGGGGTAGAACGGCTCCAGCGAATCGGGCTTCTCGCCCATGCTCACAAACTTGATGGGCTTGCCGGTCACCTGGCGCACGGAAAGCGCGCCGCCGCCACGGGCGTCGCCATCGAGCTTGGAGATGATCACGCCGTCAAAGTCGGTGCGCTCGGCGAAGGTCGAGACGACGTTGACGATATCCTGGCCGGTCATGGCATCGACGACCATCAGCACCTGATCGGGCTTGACGGCCTTCTTGATGTCCACGGCCTCCTGCATCATCTG